>PWOH01000048.1 GCA_003557505.1 Mollicutes bacterium
ATACTCGAAAACAAACGATAGAAGCATTAATCTTTGGTGCAGTTGTGGCGATTTCAGACCCTATGAACAACTGGGATGTTCCTACGATGATTGATGATGTCTATAACAGTATAATTTTGTTACATAAATAAGAAAAAGCCCTCATTGCTATGGCAAGCATTGAGGGCTATTTTATTTTAAGTAGATAGGGTTACAGTGGTTAAATGGGCCTTGTGGTTTTTATAAAGGGCGACAAGATAGTTATCTTTATACGTACAAACAACCGCATTTTTATAAAGGGTATTGAGACTTTCATTACTTTGATTGGCAACAGTAGATAATATTGTGTTTCTTAAGACTTTATCGCTAATTTTCTCGAAGTATAGTTTTGGTTTTACTTTAGCACGTTTAAGGTAAGTATATTTAATGTCATCTAAAGTGTTCGTATCAAGATGGTAGTGCTTTTTAAGGTGGGTTGTAATAAAGCCATAAAGTTCATCCAATTGATAACCGATGCGTTGATGTCCTTGGGATAAGTAGTCATCATAAAGGTAGCTGAAAAAATCAAACGGTGTGGTAGGCAATGCGAGAATGATTGTCATTAACGTTTTATCAAAATAGCCTTTATTGTGAAAAATCTCGAGCATGGTTTCGACGTTTCTGATGATTTTGATGTCTTGTGGACTAAGAAACGCGTTCTTAATAATTTCATAAGGTGCTTGTGCTTCATATTGGTATTTATAAAGGGAGGCTTGTCTACGTATTTTAGTGCCACGCAACATCTTGAGAAAACCAAGTTGGAGTTCTTTGGCCTTAAGGGCAAAGACATCGTTAAAGGTTTGTTTGAAGCGTGTGAGTCCCTCTTGCGGTAAGCCTGCAATTAAGTCTAAATGTAAATCAATAATGTCATGGTCAATAATGGTTTCAATGATTGAAAATAATTTTTCGTTGTTTTGATGTCTCCCAACGAGTTCATTGGTGATGGGGTTGGTGGATTGTATGCCAATCTCAAAACGAAATAGGCCTTTGGGACTTTGTGTATGAATATGATGAACAATGTCAGGGTTCAATGTGTCACCCGTCATTTCAAACTGATATACGGAATCCTTTGTGTGGTGTTTTATTAAGAAATCGATGATTTCTAGAGCATCTTTATTTGCGTTGAAGGTTCGATCGAGAAATTTAAAGGTTTTTGCGCCTTGCGATTGTAAATATAAAATGTTATCTTTAACAGTCTCTTTATCGAAGAATCGCACAGTTTTCTCCAACGAGGATAAACAATAAGAACATTTATACGGGCATCCACGAGAACTTTCAATATAGGCGATTCGATTCGGCAGATGCGGGGCATCAAAAGCAAATTTGTGTGGAGTCTTTAATGTATCTAAATTACGTATTTCTTGAATGGGATTGCTAAAGGTTTTCGTAGCGATAGAGGGGGTATCCTTTAAAGGCTTATTGTCCTTAAAATGTGAAATAATGTCATTGAAAACGTGTTCACCTTCGCCTTTTACAACGATTGTTGCATCGGTATGGCTAAGGAAAAAATTGGCGTCATAACTCACTTCTGGTCCACCTAAAACGATGGGGATAGATGAGTGTTCTTTAATTTTTCGGATTAAAGATTTGATGATTTCTACGTTCCAAATATAAGTTGAAAAACCCACAAAAAGCGGGTGCTTTTCCAATATAAAACGCAAAATCATCTCGGGGTCATCTTTAATGGTGAATTCAGCAATATCCACAGGATGATCTGCGTTGGCTTTTAATAATCTGATGGCATTGTTGGTGTGAATATACTTTGCGTCAATCGCTATCAATAAGGGGTTCATGAGCATCACTTCCATGTGTTATTGTATCATATAAGTGCGCCCTGTGATAAAATATATTGTGAATATGAGGTGAGCGAAGAATGTTTAAATTACATACAAAATATGAGCCTAAGGGAGACCAGGTTGAGGCGATTAAAAAGATTGCCTTCAACGTTGAAAACGGGGTTGGAGAACAGGTTCTTTTGGGGGCGACCGGAACCGGGAAGACCTTTACGATGAGTAATGTCATTACCAATATCAACAAACCTGTTTTAGTTCTTGCGCACAATAAAACTTTAGCAGGCCAATTGTATTCCGAATTTAAAGAGTTTTTTCCGGAAAACCGTGTGGAATACTTTATTTCCTATTATGACTATTATCAACCTGAAGCCTATGTGCCGAGCCGTGATTTGTATATTGAAAAAGATGCTCAGACGAACGATGAAATTGATGAGATGCGCCATTCCGCAACGGCATCGCTTTTAGAACGCGATGATGTCATTGTGGTGGCTTCTGTGAGTTGTATTTATGGTATAGGAGATCCCGAAGATTACAAGAATGCAACACTGACGTTACGTCAAGGAGATATTTTTGAACGTGATGAAATTTTAATGAAGTTGGTAGACATGTTATTTGAACGCAATGATACGGACTTTAAACGAGGAACGTATCGCGTCAAAGGCGATGTTGTTGAGATTTTGCCGACTTATCAAAAATCGACTGGTATACGGTTAGAGTTTTTTGATGATGAAATCGAACGGATTAGAAGTTTCGACGTTGTTAGCGGTGAAATATTGGAAGATTATAGTGTTGTTACAATATTTCCAGCGACACAGTTCGTTACGAATAAAGATAAGTTAGAAGAAGGAATTAAACGCATTGAAGCGGAATTGGAAGAGCGTTTGGCGTATTTTGATAAAGAGGGAAAAGTTGTTGAAGCGGAACGCCTAAAACAACGAACCAATTATGACATTGAAATGTTGCGTGAAATTGGGAGCTGTAAAGGCGTGGAAAATTACTCTCGTCACCTTTCATTACGTCAAGCCGGCGAAACCCCTTCAACGTTGATGGATTTTTTCGGTGATGATTATCTTTTGATTGTGGATGAATCCCATGTGACTTTACCGCAAGTACGCGGTATGTATAATGGCGATAAGGCCCGAAAACAAACCTTGGTTGATTACGGCTTCCGTTTACCAAGTGCAATGGACAACCGACCACTTGATTTTGATGAGTTCAATGAAAAAATCAATCAAGTCGTCTATGTATCAGCGACACCTGGTGATTACGAATTTGGCCGTACTGATCATGTGATTGAGCAAATTATCCGTCCGACAGGGTTATTGGACCCAGTCGTTGAAGTGTGTCCTAAAGAAGGTCAAATAGATGATATGGTGACTGAAATTCATAAACGGATTGACAATAATGAACGGACGTTGATTACGACACTCACTATTAAGATGAGTGAAGATTTGACCTCCTATCTTAAAGAAATGGGCATTAAAGTTGCCTATTTGCACTCGGAGATCGATTCTTTGGAACGTATTGAAATCATTCGGGATTTAAGATTAGGTGTATACGATGTACTTGTTGGGATAAACTTATTAAGAGAAGGACTGGATTTGCCGGAAGTTAGTTTTATCGGCATCTTGGATGCGGATAAGCAAGGCTTTTTACGTAGTGCGCGTAGTTTGATTCAGACGATTGGTCGTGCCGCTAGAAATGCGAGTGGACATGTTAAATTATATGCCGATCGCATTAGCGATGGGATGAAAGAAGCGATTGATGAGACGAATCGTCGTCGTGAAATTCAAAAAGCCCATAACTTGAAGTTTGGTATTACCCCTGAAACCATTAAAAAAGACATTCGTGATTCCATTCGCATTAAGATAGAATCTCTGCAAGATGAACAACAAGCGAAAAAAATCAGTGAGATGGATAAAGCTGAGAAGCATGCCATGGTTGATGATTTGGAAAAAGATATGCGCAAAGCTGCGAAAGATCTTGATTTTGAGAAAGCGGCAGAAATAAGGGATATTATCCTTGAAATTAAGGCGTCCATGTAGTGGACGTCTTTTTATGTGACAATATTGTCATTTTGTATATTGTAAAATTGTGACGGTTTTGTCATAATTAAATTATCATAGAAAAATGGGGGAAATGATGCCGAAAGAAACCTTTTATAATTTAAGTGAAGATAAAAAGCAACGGATTGTTGATGCTGCGATTCAAAAGGTCGGTGAAAAAGGGTATGATAAAACATCGATTAGCGCAATTATTAAAGTTGCAGGCATTCCTAGAGGGAGTTTTTATCAGTACTTTGAGGACAAACTTGATTTATTTATGTATATTTTTGAAACTATACAGCATAAAAAGCTGGCTTACTTTAAACCGTTAATGCAGGAAATTGAACAAAAACCATTTATTGTACTTTATCGACAGTTTATTGAATACGGTCTTAGGTTTTCGAGGGAAAACCCTGATGCGTTTATGTTGGGTTATCAAATTTATAAATCGAATGACTTGTCTTTAAATAGAATACTGAATCATCTTGAAGAAGCTGGTATAGCCTCCTTAATAGATTACGTTAAAAAAGATGTTGAAAAAGGGTTTGTCAAAGAAGATGTGGATGTAAAGACCGTTGCGACACTGCTTTATAACTTTAATGCCCGTGATATTTTAGAGGCGTTATATCAAGGGAAAGGTGACGAAGAAATTTTAGCGATGAGTGATAAAATATTGACAATTTTAAAATATGGGATATTGAAAGGTGATTAGGATATGGAAAAAATATTTGAAGTCAAAAATCTTAGTTATACTTATCGAAAAAATCAAGTTCAAGCATTAAAAGATATCAGTTTTGATGTTAAAAAAGGAGAGGTGTTCGGAATCCTGGGCCCCAGTGGTGCGGGGAAAAGTACAACCCAAAAGATTCTGATTAAACTTTTGAAAGATTTTAAAGGGGAGATTGAATATCTTGGGCAACCGTTAAATAGTTTTGGGAATCAGTTTTATGAAGACGTCGGGGTAGGATTCGAACTCCCGGTCCATTTTTCAAAGTTAACAGGGAAAGAAAATATGGAGTTCTTCGCCCGACTTTATAAGAAACATGCAGATATTGATGACTTGCTTGAGAAAGTTGGACTCTTAGAAGATAAAGATCGTATGGTAGGTGATTATTCTAAGGGGATGAAAATGCGACTTAATTTTGTTAGAGCGATGTTGAATGATCCTAAAATCTTGTTTTTGGATGAAGCGACGAATGGCTTAGACCCTAAAAATGCCTATATTATCAAACAACTAATACGTGAGTTTAAACATGCGGGTGGTACTGTCATTTTATCAACACACTTGATGAATGATGTGGAAGAATTGTGTGATCGTATTGCCTTTATCAGCGGTGGTGTGATTCGTGAAATATCTACCCCGCGTGAACTGAAAATACGCTATGGTAAAAGAATTGTGGATGTTGAATACCGTTTGAATGGTCAAACCGAATCTGAAACCTTTGATTTAGAGAAAATTGGTGAAAACCAGAAGTTTTTAGACATTCTCAAAAACAACCAAATAGAAACGATTCATAGTGGTGAAACCAGTTTGGATGATATCTTTATCAAAGTTACAGGAGAGAACATTCATGAAGACGCTTAATGTCTTGATTAAAGGAGAATTCCAACGGTTGTTGAAATATAATATCATTCAAGTCGGGTTTGGAGTAAGTGTTTTATGGTTATTGGTAATGTTTCTAATAGGCCGTGATGAAGCAAGAGAGTTTGTGCCGTTATTTATTTTTATGGATGCATCGCTAATGACAGTAATCTTAATTGGAGCCGGTTTGTTTTATGAACGCCAGGAAAACACGCTTAAAAGTATGATGACTTCACCTGTGGGTATGCATAAAATCATTATTTCCAAATTGATTAGTGCAGTCTATATTGCTTTGCAATCAGCTATATTTATAGGGCTAATCTCCATCTTTTTCTTTAATGCGTCTTTGAACTTTATTTTGTTGATTGGGTTTATCTTAGTGATTGCTATTACCCATGCGATGATTGGTTATACATTTAGTGTGCTGGTGAAGGATTTTCCAACATTGCTTGCGTTAACTATGGTCTATATGATTGTTTTCGCCTTTCCATCAATATTTTATGCGCTAGGAATTGTAGGAGGCGCTTTAGAGACATTATTGATCGTTTCACCATCGCATGCTTCTATGTTAATGATTGACTTTGCCTTTGGTGCGGAGATATCAACAGGCTTAATTATAGGAAGCGTGATGTATTTAGGGGTTGTTGCTTTTGTGCTCGGTAGGTTTTTAGTGTTTCCGCTCTATGTTGAGAAAGCGATCAAGGAGTGATTAGATGAGTAAATATATGAAACTACTGCTTTATGAATTTAAAAACATTATACGCGAAAAAATGACGTTGATAATGTTGGTTTATCCTTTGTTTATGATTGTCTTAGGTTCATTTGTCATTCCGATACTGATTAATAATTACGGCACCGATGCCTCTGGCCAAGAACTGGCTTCATTGATTATTATCATAGTTTTTGCGAATATTGCACCATTTGTGACGGCTGCAATGCTGGGGTTTAATTTATTAGATCATCGTGATGAAAATACACTGGATACTATTCGTGTTACCCCGTTATCCTTAAGAGGGTATGTAATATTTAAAACTATCTACTCTTATATAATATCTGTGAATGCATCCTTTTGGTCCATTCAAGGGGTTAAACTTCTTAGTGGTGATAACTACACATTTAATGGAGTGAACCTCTGGGAATTATTTTCACTTTCAGATATTTTCCTCTATGCCTTGGTCGCAGCTTTATTTACACCGGTATTCGCCATGGTTCTGGCGGCGTTTTCCAAAAATAAAATTGAAGGATTCGCTTTCATGAAAACGGCGGGGATGTTAACGTTGGTTCCAGCCTTGATTGTCTTAGAAACCATGCAAGACTATAAACAATATATCCTAGGGATTTTACCTAGCTTTTGGCCAACTAAAGGTTTGTTAGTCAGTGCTGACCTCTTAGATCACGCCCACAATATCAGTTTTTGGATGTATATGTTAATTGGTGTTATCTATTCTTGTTTCTTGATTGTGGTATCATATCGATACTTTGAATCACGTTTATAATCAAAAAAATGAAAAGCGATTGATATAATTAATCGCTTTTTTTATTTTATTAATGTATAAATTAAATTATTTAAAAAAATGTTGACAACCTATAAAAACTCATATATCATATAGTTGTAATCAATAAAGTTAAACACAACATTAAAAAAATCAATTATAAAATCATTAAAGTAAAAGGAGTGAATAAAATGTTTGAATCTGTTTTTGTATACGAAGTCAACAAAAAAGAGTTTGAACTTTTCACCAAAGAAAAAGCCGCAAGTGAAGTAGAAACGATGAAAAAATCACGCAAATAACCATAACCCCATGATCACTTAAATTAAGTTAAGAAAGGATTAGTGATCGAGATGACACAATTTAACACACTCTATGAATGTTTAGTCCAACAAGAAATGATTAAATATCAAAGACAAAACATGATTGAGTTAAAAACCAAACGTATTAACAGAAAAAAATAATAGAAAAGGATGATTCATATGAACAGTAATGAAAAAATGAGTTGGTTAGAAAAACTATCAAGTGGAGACGCATCTTTTGATGATGTCAAAAGTAATCTTGAAAATGAAGAAACACCGCAACAACATTCTAAGAAATTTCTCTTTATAAAAATCGAAAGTAGCGACGGTGACAAAGTTAACGTAAAACTGCCAATTGGGTTAGGAAAATTCCTACTCAAAAAAGGAAAGTTTATGAAAAACACTTCCATCGCAGACAGTGATATCGATATTGAGGAATTATTGGAAATGATTGATGATGGGGCGATTGGTGATTTAGTGGACATAGAAAGTCACGACGGAGACCGTGTGAAAATCTTTGTCAAATAAGTGAAAATAAACGAGTTAGAAATTTTCTTTCTCGTTTTTTTCTTTAGTGGTATAATTAACATTATGATAGGGGGGAAATAAATGGAAAATAACTTATCAACATACCAGGCCAAAAAAAGCCGTGGAGAAAAAATTGCACTATTTTCTATATTGGCTATAATAGCTGGGGTATTGTTATTAGTTTTTAGCAGTCCTGATTTAGCATTAGAACCATTCGGATTAGCACTACTTGGTATTGGTTTTATAGGATTTCTAATCGGTGCCGTTTTTTATTCTGCGGCGGTAAACAAGTTTAAGAAGGAATATCTTAAAGAGTATTTTAGTAGTATTATTGAACAAGGGGAATATTATCCTAAGAAAGGACTGGCCCCTAACCAAGTGTATCAATGCGGGTTCTTAAAGAGGGCAGACCGTTTTAAAAGCTTTGATTACCTTAGCGGTATTATAGATGGTGTCCATTTTGAATCCAGTGATTGTCACTTACAAGAAAAACGTGTACGTTATACGACGGTAAATGGTAAACGTCGTCGTAAAGTTGAATATATTACCTATTTCAAAGGTAGAGTTTTTGCGTTTGATTTCAATAAATCGATTGACCACCAACTGCAAGTCTTAGAAAAATTCCGACCTGAAGATGGTCAACGGTACGAAAAAGTTGATTTAGAAAGCATTGATTTTAATAAGAAATTCAATACATACACGACGGATCCACATACGGCATTTTATGTTTTAACCCCGCACTTTATGGAATCATTGATGAGCATTGAAAAAAATCACCCAGGACGCATTGGCTTTTCATTTATGGGACCGAAGATGCATTTTGCGATCAACGATGGAAAAGGTTTCTTTCAGGTCATGCCATTTAGAAAAATAGATGAACGTCTTGTTGAAACATTCAAAGAAGACATTGATAAAGTGTATACGCTTGTTGATGACTTGAAATTAAATAAAAACATCTTTAAGGAGGAAAAATAGATGGATAACCCAGTAATTATTGTACTAATTGTATTAGGTGTGTTGTTGTTTTTTGTGTTAATTTGGTTTATCTCGACAATGAACATGTTGAGAAGAAAAGAAGTTAAAGTAAACGAAGCGGAATCAGGCATTGATGTGGCATTGACTAAGCGTTTTGATACCTTGTCTAAAATGGTAGATACTGTTAAAGGGTATACTAAACACGAAGCCAAAACATTTGAAAATGTTGTTAAATGGCGAAAAGGGATGCCGGATGATTTGACAATGGAGCAAAAACAAGAGTTTATGCAAAAGTTGAATGCTGTTCAAGCCGATATTAATGTTGCGGTTGAACAATATCCTGATCTAAAGGCAGAAAAGGTTTTTACAAACCTTCAGCGCAGTATCGCAGATGTCGAGGAACATCTCCAAGCTTCTAGACGTCTTTACAACGCTAATGTTTCAGCACTTAACGCTAAGATTGTTTCCTTTCCAACCAGTATTGTTGCTGGAAAAATCGGAATGGCTAAGAAAATTTTCTTTGAAGCTGAACTTTCTAAACGTGCTGATGTAAAAATGGACTTTTAACCCCATCACAAACGCTCAATACGGTGCATGCATAACGCATGCGCCGTATTTTTCTTTTATATGATATAATGGTGTTGGAGTTTGTTAATCAGGAGGCACTATGAAATCGATCAGAGAATTATATAAGATCGGTAAGGGTCCGTCCAGTTCTCATACTATGGGACCTGAACGCGCTGCAAGACTATTTAAAAAGCAGTATCCTTCGTCACACTATAAGGTAATATTGTTTGGATCATTAAGTCTTACTGGCAAGGGCCATTTGACCGATAAAATTATAGAAGAGGTCTTAAAAGATGTTAAGGTCGTGTTTTCATCGGATTTCATCGATGTTCACCCCAACACATTGGATTTTTATGCATATGATGAGGCAAATAATCAAGTGGGTTATATGCGTGTTTATAGCGTTGGTGGAGGCACAATAGAAATTGAAGGTGTCCCACACGAGGAAAGTGAAGATGTTTATCCACATCAATCGTTTGACGAGATTTTAACTTATTGCAAACAAGAAAAAATTCGTATTAGTGAGTATGTGGAACGGTTTGAAAATACAGAAATTAGATCCTTCCTTAAAGGTATATGGGATGCGATGAACCGTTCGATTGATGAAGGGTTATCCAAATCCGAAGTCTTGCCGGGCACTCTCAAAGTTCAAAGGAAGGCAAAGACATTATTTGATAAAGTGATCAAAAAAGAACCTTCTGAAATAAAGGAAAATCGCTTAGTGAGTGCCTATGCATTTGCGGTTAATGAAATGAACGCAAGTGGTGGTACAATCGTGACAGCCCCTACATGTGGCGCCAGTGGAACTATGCCTGCGGTATTAAGGTATATGCAGGAACGTCACGGTTTCACAGATGATAAAATCATCGATGCCTTGGCGGTTGCTGGCATTATCGGTAACGTGATTAAACATAATGCTTCGATTAGTGGAGCTGAAGCAGGCTGTCAGGCTGAAGTCGGTAGTGCATGTAGTATGGCTGCGGCGGCTCATGCGGAATTGTTTAATCTAAGCTTAGACCAGATTGAATACGCCGCAGAAATTGCCTTGGAACACCATCTGGGATTGACTTGTGATCCTATTGGTGGATATGTTCAAATACCCTGTATTGAACGTAATGCAGTTGCCGCACTGCGGGCTATTGATGCGTGTGGTTTAGCATATTTCCTTAGTGATTCAAGAAAAATTTCTTTCGACTTGGTGGTTGAAACCATGTTCGAAACCGGCAAAGATATGCCGGCAAACTACCGGGAAACTTCATGCGGTGGTTTGGCAAAAAAATATCAGATTAAATAAGTTGGAAGGTGAGCATGTGTTAGAACAAAATAGTATTCATACCGTGGATTTCACTGATATGACACATGATGCGATGGGTGTAGCCAAAATTGATGGTTTTCCCATCTTTGTCAAAAATGCAATGAAGGGTGAAAAAGCGCGTATTCGCATCACTAAAGTGAATAAAAATTTTGCGTTTGGACACCTAGATAAAATCATTCAAGAATCTCCATTTAGAAAAGCACCAATTTGTGAACATTATTATGAATGCGGTGGCTGCAATATTATGCATATGAATTATGAAATGCAGCTAGGATTCAAACGTCACCGCGTCAAAGAAACATTAAAAAGAATTGGTGGAATTGATATAGAAGTCGCTAATACGGTCGGAATGAACAATCCTTACTATTATCGGAATAAGGCAATGGTTCCTTTCGGTATGGCAAATGGCAAAATTGTCGCGGGATTTTATAAACCAAAATCTCACGAGATTGTAGATATCCGTCGTTGTCATATATTTCCAAAGTATTATTCGGATATAGTACGTCATTTGAAAATTCTTTTCCAGCAATATAAGATTTCTGTCTACGATGAAGAAAAACAAGAGGGATTAGTCCGCGGGGCGATGATTCGTAGCAGTGAGAAAAAAGGCGAAACTATGGTAGTTATAGTGACCGAAAACGGTAAAATTCCTGCTAAAAATGAAATTATAGAAGACTTAGTTGAGCGATTTCCCACTATTAAGAGTGTAATTTTAAATATTGCCCAAGATAAAGGCACATTTCGTCTTGGCCGCAAAAGCAAAGTACTATATGGCGAAGACTTGTTACATGAAGAGTTGCTTGGTTTAGAGTTCAGGGTTTCCCACGCTTCTTTCTTCCAAGTCAATCCCGAGCAGACTGAAACATTATATAAGAAAGCCATTGAATATGCTGACCTGAAGAAAAATGATGTTGTTGTCGATGCTTATTGTGGGATTGGGGCTATTGGATTAGCCGCAGCTGGATCAGTTGATACGGTCATTGGTTTTGATGTTTCCAAAAGCGCCATTAAAAATGCTGCTAAAAATGCTGAGGTTAATCATATCACTAATGCTCAGTTTATTAATGGTAAGGCAGAAGACGTGCTGCCTAAATTAAATCATAAAAAAATAGACGCGATATTTATTGATCCACCTAGAAAAGGCTGTGATAAGTCGTTCCTTCAAACCGTGGTAGCAACAAATATAAAAACGATTATTTATATTTCATGTAATGTTTCCACATTTTCACGCGATATGAGCATTCTCGCTTCGAAAGGGTATAAATTAGAAAAAATAACGCCGTTTGATATGTTTCCACAAACCTCACATATTGAAACTGTCGCGAAGATCACAAAAATATAAGCTGAAAAGCGCAAAATGAAACTATTTGACTAAAATCAACAATTAAAAAGAGTAGCGTGATGTTTTTGCATCATTCTACTTTTTTTGTGGATATTTCTTATATGATTATTGTGCGCTCTTTGGTATAATTAAAAGACAAACGAAGTGATTTCGAGGCGATAAAATGGGAACAATAATTAATGCAGTGGCGATTGTAATCGCAACATTCATTGGAATGATGTTTAAGAAAAGTTTACCACAAACCCTTCAAAAAGCCATTATGATAGTTTTAGGATTATCACTTAGTATCTTAGCGATTGGCTGGTTTCTCAGTGATTTTTTGGTGCTTGAAACAGATGGCTTTTCGACACAGTATGACTTGCTAATCATCATATCTCTCGTTGTTGGAACCCTTGTAGGTGAGAAAATCGATATTGATGGACGATTAAAGCGTTTTGCAAATGGTATCGAGAAAAGGTACAATCTTCCACCTATAGCACAAGGGTTCATTTCGGGTACATTGATATTTTGTATTGGTGCAATGGCTGTTTTAGGCGCTTTTCAAGATGGCCTTCACGGTGATATCACAACACTATTAGTGAAAAGTGTCTTAGACTTTATTACAGCGATGATGCTGGCGAGTGTCTTTGGGATTGGTGTCATGTTTGCGGCAGTTAGTGTCTTGATTTATCAAGGAAGTATTACGATTATCGCGAGTTATGCAGGCATGTTTTTAAGTAACGAAATGATTGTTTCGATGTCGATGGTGGGAAATATTTTACTAGTAGCCATGGGGCTAAACTTCATGGAATTCACTAAAATCCGTGTGGCAAATATGTTGCCCGCGTTATTGATTCCGATTCTTTATTTTGTGATTATTGGCCTAATATAACCGGGAAATGGCTATATTTAGAGAATAAATGTAAAGCGTTTTTCAATGAAATCTATCCATTCTACTGTATAATAGCATTAATAAAAATAGATAGGGGTTGTAAAAATGAATGAAAAACTGAGCTTAGAAAATTTAACAAAGTTCAACTTGAAAATGGGAATTGTGCATTTTGTTCAGGCTGTTATTATGCTTGTTTTAGCCTTTACGGTTATTCAAGCGACTAGCGATTTTGACTTTACACCAACGATTACACAGCATTATCTTTCGTTTAACACCGATACTCAATCGCTGGAATTTGCGAGTCGCGATCTATTCAACTTACCATTTGGTGTTTTGGTGTCGATGTTTTTGTTTATTTCGGCATTTGCACACTTCATCATCGCGGTGCCTAAACGTACCAATTCACGGTATAAGAAAGATTTGGAAATAGGCATCAATCAGTTCAGATGGTTTGAATACGCGCTTTCTTCTTCAATCATGATTGTTTTGATAGCGGTGTTATTTGGTATCTATGATATTGGCTCATTAGTATTGATATTTATTGTCAATGCAACCATGAACTTGTTTGGGTTGGTAATGGAACAGTTAAACGTCGGCAAACAAGGATCAGATGTTAGATGGGGTCCATTTATTTGGGGGTCAATTGCTGGAATTGCACCGTGGATCGTTATATTGATTTATATGTTTGGAACCGGGAATTTCGACATGGTACCCTGGTTTGTCTGGGCGATTGTAGGAACGTATTTTGTTGCGTTTAATAGTTTCCCGGTTAATATGGTGCTTCAATATAAAGGCATTGGCAAATGGCAAAACTATTTATATGGGGAACGGGTTTATATTATTCTTTCACTCGTTGCTAAATCAGTATTGGCATGGCTTGTTTTCTTTGGCGCTTTGCAGCC
>PWOH01000014.1 GCA_003557505.1 Mollicutes bacterium
ACAAGCACCATCGCAATGATTGATACTAAAAACACACTAACTAACGCTAACAAGCTTCTTTCTACTAACAAAGAGATAAATGCACCGGTTTGAGAAACACAAGGGACAGCGAAAGATACCATCACCGCAATGCTCAACCGTGCTTTTTTAGAAGGCAATGAACGTGTCGACATAATTGCCGGTATGCCACACCCATACCCTAACAACAACGGAATAATACTTGAGCCAGTCAAACCGATTTTTTTAAACATACCATCCAGTAATACCGCCAAACGTGGCAGGTATCCACTATCTTCAAGGACACTCATCATCATATAAAAGCTTATAACATAAGGTAAAACTAACGCAAATGGCCATTCAATCCCTTTAATTAAAAAGCCATAATCACCAATTAATATATTTTGAATCAAGACATTATCAGTGAGGGCATAGACGCCATTTTCTATTAAAGGAAATAACAAGCCATTGAATAGTGGGAGTAATATAAATTGTCTTAATCCCATTCCCGCCCCAATCACAAAGCCAAACATTACCATTAGAATCAATATGGCGATGGGCAAGCCAGGCCAGGGTTTAATTAGAAACGCAAAACGTCCATCAAGTTTTAAGGGATCAACGGGTTGTTTAACCGCATGGGTAATAATCTTTTCGGTTTCCTCCCACTTGTTTTCAGGATCATAGTGAGGCTTAAATGGAACTTTACCACTTTCCAATATCTCACCAAGTTTATACCGTACTAGTTCCAAACTTTCGCCGCCGAGTGCAACGGTCGGTACAACCGAAACCCCTAATCTTGATTGGATGACTTGCGGGTTAATGCGCATCCCGCGCGCATTGGATAAATCATTTCTGTTAAGGGCTACAACAGTTGGAATCTTATAATCTAAGACTTGCATCAACAAATGAATGGAAGCTTCTAAATTGATTGAATCTAAAACAAAAATAATGCCATCAGGATTTTCGTTTAACATGTTGATAGCGACTTGTTCCGCCTCATCAACACTTTTTTCAATATCGTAAACACCAGGTACATCTTTTAAAATATAGGACGTATCATTAACTTGCATTGGACCTTCTGTATACTCCACAGTGGTTCCAGTGTAATTAGATACCATCGCGTCAAGTCCCGTAAAACGATTAAAAATGGCGCTTTTCCCAACATTGGGCAGCCCCATTAATAAAATAGTCTTTTTATCTTGTGATCCCTTGTAGGGATGTCTTAAACCGTGTCCCATAAATAAATCTTACCTTTTTACAATGATTTTTTGTGCGATACTACGGTCAATGACAATTGAGCGATCATTGACAAAAAGAATGAGGGGTCCTTTCGCAAAACTTTTCGTCAGCAATTTAACTTTTTTACCGATGCGGATACCTAAAGAAGACAATAATCGAATGTCTGGTACATCAAAAACAGTCGCTTCTTCCCCTTTTTGTAATGTATCCATATTTACAATGGCCATATCAAAACTCATGTGTTGATGCATCGGTTGTTTGATTTGCATGGTTACACCTCGTTATGCGTTATTTAAAAAGGAAACACTCGATTACAGTATAACGATGTGAACTTCCCTTGTCAATGCTATTCATAGAGATTATAAATAGGACTACAAACTGGATGTTGTATTATAACTTTTTTACAACCACAGAACGGCCAAAGGTTTTCATTGGCTGATCAACTTGATTGATTATTGAATAACCCTCAGGTAGGCTATCATAGTGTTTTTGATATTTCGCAAAAGGCAACCGGATGATGATGGTTTTTTCATGGGTATCCATTTGTGCTAAAACTTCTTGTAATGGCGAAACTTGCAAAGCTAAAATAGCTTTATCAAATGAATACTCATCAAACGATTCACCATGATGTTCATAAACAGTGATTAAATCACTTAGGTTTAATCTCGTCACAACACGTTTAGCGTTTTTTACGGCTTGCTTGTCGTGATCGAGTGCTTTAACTTTACATCCAGTCTTTTGTGCTAACAGTATGGCAGTAAAAGGAATCGACCCACAGCCGATGTTTAAGACCGTATCGGTTTGCGTAATTTCACCAAGGGCAATTTCATTCGCAACAATGGTTTCATAAGGTTTTGTATAGCGATTGATGCCCCATTTGGAATATGAAGCTATTTTTTCAAGTTGGATAATTAGTTGTTTAATCATGATATCACCTTGTTTATAAGACTAAATATAAAGTTTATAAAATAATTTGTGCTTGCCATTCTCTTACGGTATAATCATACACGGTTAAGCGCCAAAAAGAATTTTAGTTTTGAGGTGAAGCAAGTGGTAAATCAAATTACCAGAGTCTTAGAATCTGGAATGCGGCATTTTTCCTTTTCTAATAAACTTTGTGGATTATATTATAACAGATTAATCGATAAAGAAATCACAATGCTTAAGGTTAAAGCAAACGACCGTGTATTGTTCATTGGTGGCGGCGCGTTTCCTTATAGTGCACTCTATCTTTATCAAAAAACCAAGTGTAGGATTGATGTGATTGATTGTGAGCAAGACGTTATTGCAGGTGCACGACAATTTGTGCAGAAACATCAAGCCAATATCAATGTTTTTCATGCCTGCGGCCGTTTGGTTGAGCTTAGTGCCTATGACCATGTCATTGTTGCCAAGCAAGTGGCACCAAAAAGTGAGGTCGTCAATCATATTATCACAAATAAGCCTTTGCATACCAATGTAATTGTGCGCACAGCCATGCAGAATAGTCTACCAAAACCCTCACAGATTCAACCACTAAAATATTCGATGGTCAAGGCATTATGGCTTTACAATCATTAAAACGTAAAAAAACATGGTTCACGTTACTTGGACTCGGACTTCTAATCATACTCTTTATTACAACCGACACAGACGTCGTTGTGCAAATGTTTAGAAGTTTGCGCCCAATGCAAGTGATTGTGCTTGTCTCATTACAACTTCTCACGATTGTTTTGATTTCTCTACAGTGGTTGATGATTTCAAAACAACTCAATATGAATCTTGCGTTTACGAGAATTCTTGAAATGAATATGGTCGGTACCTTTTTCGAAAGTGTGACGCCCGCTGTTAAAACAGGCGGCGAAGCTTATAAGCTTTACTTTTTGAAAACCAAAGGCCAAAGTGTTCCTAGAGGAAGCGCTTTGTTAAGCGCACAGAAACTCTTTTCCATGACAGGGTTTTTACTGGTTGTCGTTTCTGTCTTTGGCTATTTTCTTTTATTTGACGCCGACTTTGTGTTTACCCGTGATATGCTTATGCTTTATGCTGCCTTTATTGTTATTTTTATCGGTATTGTTGGTGGACTTACACTGTTTTTTAGGCAAGTAAAAGGTCCCAAGCGACTACTTGTGTTCATTAAAGAGTTCAATCAGACATTATCAGCCCTTAGAACCAACAAACTAAAGCTTATCCTGCATTTGTGTTTCGGTGTACTCATTTGGGCGTTGTATGCTTTAAAAACATATTATCTTGTTCAATC
>PWOH01000040.1 GCA_003557505.1 Mollicutes bacterium
CTAAGACAACAACCGCGATACCACCCTCAAAACCAGTTCCAATTTGCAGTGATGTAATACCAGATAAGACAGGGTTACCAAGTCCACCAGCACCAATCATACTTGCGATAACAACCATTGACAATGCAAGTAAAATGGTTTGGTTGACACCCGCTAAAATTGTCGGTAAGGCAATTGGTAATTGCACTTTAAACAACAACTGTTTAGGGGTAGAGCCCAGTGAACGTCCTGCTTCGACAACTTCTGCGGGGACTTGTCTAATCCCTAAGTTTGTTAATCTAACCACAGGAGGCATTGCGAAAATTATCGTTGCAATAGCACCTGATACGGTCCCTAGCCCGAAAAAGATAACGGCCGGAATCAAGTATACGAAGGCTGGCATTGTCTGCATGAAGTCCAGTGTAGGTCTAATGACGTTCTCACTCAGTTTTGCATTTCGCGAAGCAAATATACCTAAAGGAATTCCAATGAGTAACGCAATCAATGCAGCGACTAAGACAAGCGCAAGTGTTTCTGTTGCACTTTCCCATAAGTTAATCGCATCGATTAACATAAGGCCTAAGAACGTAAAAACTGCAAACGTAAGTTTTTTTCCTGAGACAAACCAAGCCAAGGCAGCGATTAACGCTATAATGACAATAGCTGGTGGAAAGGATAAGACAAATTCGAAAGCATCAATAAGATTAGAGACAACGAATGCGACCGCATCGAAAAACCATGAAAAGTTATTCGTTAACCAATCAATAAAGGCTTCAAACCAGTTTCCGATTCTTATTCTATAAATCATTGCTAAGATTGGAAGGTTATGCATCTTTCTCAGCTCCTTCCTCTACTTTACCGTGAATTCCTGAAATAACAGAAACTCTAACAACAAGTCCTAATAGTTTATTTTTATCATTGACAACAGCAATGGGATATTTTGTATCACTTGCCATTGGCAACAAGTCAGTAATCAATGTATCAGGAGAAACTTTATAGATATCATCAGTAATAATAATCGATGATAAGCTCTTTTCTCCTTTGTCAGCTAAACGTTTAGCGTCTTCGGCAGTTACGATCCCTTTGAGAATTTGTTTGCTATCTGTAACAAACATACTGGAAAGTTGTTCTTTTTCCATTTGGCGAAGGGCAATTTTCGGTCCTGCTTTAGTATCGACAACGGCACGTGGTTTTTTCATGATTGATTCGGCTCTAATAACTTTTGAACGGTCAACATTTTCCACAAAGTTTTTCACGTAGTCGTTGGCAGGGTTTGTCAGAATTTCTTCTGGTGTCCCGATTTGAACAATGGTCCCATCATACATAACCGCAATACGATCCCCGAGTTTCAAGGCTTCATCCAGGTCATGTGTAATAAAGATAATCGTTTTTTGCAATTCTTCTTGCAAGTCGATTAATTGATCTTGCATATCCGTTCTAATTAATGGGTCCAACGCACTAAACGCTTCATCCATTAATAAAATGTTCGGATCATTGACGAGTGCACGGGCTAGACCAACACGTTGTTGCATCCCACCGGATAACTCGTTAGGATATTGCTCTTCATACCCTTTTAGTCCTACGGTTTCTAAGACTTTATAGGCTCTTTCAATTCTTTCTTCTTCCTCAACGCCTTGGACTTCTAGTCCATAATCGACATTACGTCGAATGCTACGATGTGGGAAAAGACCAAAGTTTTGGAAGACCATACCCATTTCTTTTCTTCTTACTTGGCGAAGTTCTTCTTCATTCATACCTACGATATCTTTACCGTTAAGTAAAACTTCACCACTGGTAGGATCTTGTAATCTGTTCAAATTACGAATCAAAGTGGACTTCCCACTTCCTGAAAGTCCCATAACAACAAATGTTTCACCTTTTTTGACATTGAAACTAACGTTGTTTACACCGATGGTATTACCGGTTTCTTTAAGAATTTCAGCTTTTGTTTTACCTTGTTCACTTAATTCAAGTGCTTTTTCAGGTGAAGAACCAAAAATTTTGTATAAATTCTTCACTTCTAAATGATTCATAGTGTTCCTCCGTTCTAACTAATATCATATATACGGACATTCATTTTTATACAACCTATTAAAAATCCTAGGTTGTCAGCATAAACAAATTTTAACACGCCATAACCAAAATGTGAAGGTATCCACTCAATAATTCTTACTTAAATGTCAAGAATATGTGAATTAACTTTTCAAACGGTATGCGTGTGATTATCTACTATATAACACACAAGAAAATATCTTGCGCGGCTTTGTTATGCAAGAATTTCTTTTTTTGCTGCTTTTTCAAATGTCCAAGTTCAATAATAATATAACATACTGAAAAATTATTGCAAATTTTATGTTTTTTTGATTCCAAGCCCTTTATAAAGACGTTTGAAACGGCTATATAGCTAGCAAACTGGCATTTGTCATTAATGTAAACGTTTTAAAAAGAAAGTTTTATAGAATCTTTTGGGCATGCCATAAAAAAAGACGCCTAAACAACGTTTAGACGCCAGCAATTATGAATCATCTTTAAGTATTTCATATTCCATTGTTTCGCTTTTCATCCCCATGGCAACCACAAAATAGATGGAGCGAATCACGATTAGCATCATCGTAATATTTAAATAAATTGAGGTCATATCACTCATCATTTGTGTTTGGATAAGCATAATGACAACAAAGATAATACTTACCATCTCTAAACGATAAATCTTATTAATGGTTGCTTTTGTTGAATTTTGATATAAAAACATCTCATCCAATAACAGCTTATAGTACCGTGCTCTGATTAATGGAATCACCATCACTAAAATAATACTTGCTAAAAATTTGGATAGTATAACTTCATTTTCTACATAGTTTGTCATGATTAAGACCGACACACTCATAAAGATGAGAATACTTGAAATAAACATGGCATAATATAACCTTACTTTCCCCTTGTGCATTTTTCTCCCCCTTCACAAATGATTTTATCACAATCATTTTGTTAGGTGAACCCTTTTTTACAAATAAAAAGCCATCAATTGGTGAACCCAACAGATGACTTTTTATGATTTTAATCGGTTTTTTACTTTAATTTTATGCTTTGTTACGTGTGTAAACATCAAAGATAACGGCAGCAACTAATACGAACCCTTGGACAATAAATTGAATGGCGCTACTTACGCCCATCAAGTTCATACCATTTCTTAATGATGCCATGACAAGGGCACCGATGACTGATCCGATAACTTTCCCAACACCACCGGCAGCACTTACACCACCAACAAATGCCCCAGCAATGGCTTGTAATTCAAACAAGGTTCCAGCGGTAACCGTGGCACTATTAAGTCTTGATGCAAACATAATACCTGAAACGGCTGAGAGTAAACCCATTGAGCCAAAAACCACCATGGTAATGAACTTCACACTGATACCACTAAGTTC
>PWOH01000007.1 GCA_003557505.1 Mollicutes bacterium
AGTAGTCCAAACACAAGAAATAATGTTTGACGACTTAAGTGATTGTTGATCCATTGTTGCCTTTCATCATAACGGCTGTTCATTTGTATCATCCTCCCAAAATAAATCATTTAATGTCACATTTAGTGTTTTACAAATATCAATGCATAATTTAATTGTCGGGTTGTAATCTCCCTTTTCAATTGCGTTTATTGTTTGTCGAGTAACCCCGACGCGTTTCGCAAGTTCATCTTGTGTCATGTCACTAAGAGCTCTGGCACTTTTCATTTTTAGGTTTTTACTCATTTAATCACCTCTTTACAAACAAAATTTAACATGAAATTTACTTAATGTCAAATATATATTACTTAAAGTAATTGACTTTTGATATTTTTTATCAATCAAGAAGGTAATCTAATTAACTGGTGATTAATCTATAACGCACATCAATCCTGTTGAATTAAAGACCTTGTTATAATATGCTTGAGGTGATAAATATATGAGTAAAGTTGTTGTAATAGGGACAGGATTTGTTGGGATGAGCTATGCTTATGCATTAGTTAACCAAGGAACCGTTGAGAATTTAGTATTAATTGATATAGATAAAGAGCGTGCCATTGGGGAAGCAATGGATCTCAATCATGGCTTGGCTTTCGCCCCAAGAAAAATGACCATCAAGGCAGGCGATTACAAAGATGTAGGTGATGCAGACTTAGTTGTTATAACCGCTGGAGTTAACCAAAAACCAGGGGAGAGTCGCATTGATTTATTAAAAAGAAATAGTGAAATCATGAAATCTGTGGTTCAAAATGTTATGAAACATCACTTTAATGGATTGTTTTTGGTCGCAACGAACCCTGTTGATATCTTAACGCATGTTGTTTGGAAAGAATCAGGGTTGCCCTCAAGCAGAGTCTTTGGTAGTGGAACTAGTTTAGATACAGCTAGACTCCGTTATGAAATTGGTCAACAAATCGATATCGATGTTCGTAACGTTCATGCTTATATTTTAGGAGAACACGGCGATAGTGAATTTGTTTGTTGGTCTAATGCTAATGTTGGGGCTAAACCAATAAGTGATGTTATAGAATCAATGGAACAAATCAAGTTTGAAGACTTAAAAAGTATCGCGCACCGTGTCGTTCATGCAGCAGCTGAGATAATTAATCGTAAGCAAGCGACGTACTATGGTATTGGGATGTCTTTAGTAAGAATTACGGCGGCAATATTTAATAATGAAAACAGAATCTTGCCCCTCTCAGTACTTAATCAAGGAGAATATCAGGCAGATAACTTATATATCGGCCTACCGGCAGTTATTAATAAAAACGGTATTCACCACATCGTAAAATTAAAATTAAATGAAGAAGAAACTGAAAAACTACAAACCTCGAGTACCATATTAAGAAAGAGTCTAGAATCAATCGAATACTATTAAAAAAGGCATAATAAAAGGATTTGTGACAAATTATTGCACAAATCCTTTATATTTTATATATTTTACGGTAAATCAAAGGTGATAGTTTCAAACGACAGGGATTGTTGATATTGTATTGTATTATTGGTTCGAATTCTGATTCGGTTATTGCCACTAGAGAAAACCCAATATACGTTTCCAGCACTTTGTTTTTCAACATCGATACCCAGTAAATCAGCATTCGTTTGATTAATGACACCATCTTCAACAATAACAATACCATCGAAAGTTATAGTCGCATTTAGTACATTGTCATCAAATAGATGTGTCGTATCACCAGGTGTTATGACTGATTGGATGAGACGCCACTGTGCCCATTGACCAACATTTTCATCGGGTTGATCGCCTTGCGTGTAATAGTTGGCTTCAAAGGTGTTGCCCTCATACATAACAACATCGCCACCCTGATAAACATTGAAAGGCTGCCATTCATCACTTAATGCTTGCCATCCTACGACAGTGCCTGGTGTTTGGCCACTCATACCACCATATAAAGCTTGATACTCAATGCCTTCATGAATAACAATATCGCCTTCAAAATATGTGTTATATGGCCGATATAAATCCGTCACTTCTTGATAAGGACCAAATGGTTGTAACACATCACCCTCAGGCGGTAAGGAATAATCACCATCAGCTCGTATCTCCCATAATAAACCATTGTAAGTAAAACGATCACCAATTTCATAATCCTTCTCGGGATCCCATGCCATAGAATCTTCAAAAGTGAAATCGCCAATAGAAATAACCGCTAAATCTTGCTGCGTTGTCTGATCAAAAAAACCATATGCACGCGGAAGCGAAAATGATAAAAACATTAATACAACAACCATAATCCCCATAAACAAAACTTTAGGTTTTTCCATTGTACGACCTCCTTTCAGAAGGATAAATATTTACTTTATTCTTGTTGTGTCGCTATAAACTCTAAATCAAATGTAATATCTTTAAGCACAACGTTCGCAACATCAGCGGCATCGTTTTCATCCATATCTAGCGTAATAATGACCGTAACAATCACATCATCATTTTGGATTGTTGAATCATGAGTGATTAACACATTTACATAGTTATCACCTAATTCAGTATCGCCATCAATTGCTTTATTAAGGGCAGAGACACTTAAATTCAAGGTTTCATCTATATCCCGGTCAAGGTTAACAGTATAGGTAAGTTCATAGGACTGAACTTGTCCTTCTTGAGACACCACACCAGCAGGGACTAATACATCATTAAAATCATTTGATGAACTCACATTTAGTGTGACGCCTTCACCAACACCAATAGTAATCTCTTCTTCAGTGACATCTAAACTGTCCCACCATGCAAACGCAACACTAGAACCACCTACAATTAACAATAACGCTAAAACAAATACAAATCTTTTTAATTTCATTTTAATTTCTCCTTTTTATTTTTATATTTTATTTCATTGAACCCAACTAATAAAAAAACCAACTGCACTTTGCAGCTGGCTATCTCAGAGAGACCCTGTAGTTTTCCGACACTGGATCGCTCCAGCTTTGGCAAAAAAGCTATTAAAAAAACCAACTGCACTTTGCAGCTGGCTATCTCAGAGAGACCCTGTAGTTTTCCGACACTGGATCGCTCCAGCTTTGGCTAATGTAGCATAATAATATTATACCCCTTTTAAAAAGTCAAGCATAATCCATAAAAATTTTTAAAAATATAATAAAACTTATGTTATTTGTAGTAGTGGTATCCCTTCATTCAAAAGACTTGACAATCTTATTTGGGTAACCTATAATACAGGTGTAATAAATCTTCAGGGCAGGGTGAAATTCCCGACCGGCGGTATAGTCCGCGAGCCTTCGGGCATGATTTGGTGTGATTCCAAAACCGATAGTACAGTCTAGATGGAAGAAGATACCTTTTTTATGGTGACTTTTCTATGCCTGTGAAGATTTCACAGGTATTTTTATTTTTAGAGGAGTGACACCCATGAAAACAAATAAAACATTACAAATTGTTGTTCTGGCAAACTTATCCGCTATATCCGCTTTACTTTACATGACACTTAAAATTCCTTGGCCATTTGCGACCTTTTTAGACATTCAGTTTTCAAACTTACCTGCGATCATCGCGGGGTTTGCCTTAGGACCAGTTAGTGGGGTTTTTGTTGTAGTTCTAAGAACTATTTTAAAGTTGTCCATCACAGGAACATCTACGATGTATGTCGGTGAACTTGCAGACTTATTAATTAGTACGGCTACAGTTGTCGTTTCATCAGTGATTTACCTTCGCTACCGAAGTAAAAAAGGAGCGCTACTTGCCTCAGGTGCTGGAATATTAACATGGATTCTTGTGGCAGTGTTGGCTAATTATTTCTTTTTGGTTGATTTTTACATTCAATTTTTCTTTAGAGGTGACACAGCACCACTAATTAGTATGATGAGCCGAATTCCTGGTATTACAGAAGATAATTGGATGGGGCGCTATATTCTATATGCGGCTATTCCAATGAACCTTACTCTTGCATCACTTGTTTATACTACAACATTCCTTGTCTACAAACGTATCTCATATTTTATCGATGATCTTAATGATAAGTTTTTTCCTGAAACAGAAAAAGCGTCCCCAACGATTAATCACGAATCCATAAAACAGGGAACCAAAACCTAACGATAAATACTTTAAACCTTGAGTAAAAAAATAAGCGCATGGTATAATAAAAGTGCACCAACGACTACTGGGAAAGTTCGAGCAAAGGAGGACTTGTCCATGTGGTTATTACTAATTATGTTATGCATTGCGCTTTTTGCTGCAATGATTAGTATTGTTGCATACTTCATCGCACCGATAGATTTTGAACAGTATTCACGAACAATTGGGGTTAAAAAAAAGATGATTCGTCGTCGTTTTCGCACCCTTGATGATTTAGGCCACTCACTAAAGTTTGGGGAAAACGCTGAAGCACTGGAAATGCTTTTAAAGCGTCTGAATAGAAATGACTGATGACGTATTAGATTTGTTTTCCTACAACTAACCATGTATAATAACTTTATATTAATAATTATTGCCAGAGACAAGCGCGCAAAAAACTTACTGTTTTTTTCGCGCTTTTTGATTAGAAAGGGATGGTGTCAATGGTTGACTATGTCGTGATTGGTGGTGGAGTGATTGGTTCATTTATGGCTTATGAACTTACGCAATTCACTTCAAAAATTATTGTAATCGAAAAAGAAGAAGAACTGGGGCAAGTCCAGACAAAACATAATAGTGCTTTAATCCACTCGCCTTTATTAGTCCCGCCTAACAAAGGAAAATTGAAATCAAAGCTTGCTCAAAAGGGAAATACAATGTATCAAACTTTGGTTGATGAATTTAATGTGCCACATTTAAAGAATGGGGCATTGATCCTAGCAAGCAATGATAAAGAAATGGCAATTTTAGAGGGTTTATATGCTGAAGGAAAACAGCGTGGGATTGATTCAAAACTTCTCACACCCACTGCCTTGCAAACTAAAGAACAGCACTTGTCTAAATCGTTAAAAGGTGCTTTGTCATTACCGAGTGCAATGACTGCAGATACTTTCGCATTATGTAAAACACTGGAAAAAGCATCGCTGGAACGAGGCGTAAAGTTTCATAAAAATACAGAAGTAATAGAGATTACTTATGAAAACAACATGTTTGTTGTAAAGACCAATCATCAGGAAAATTACAAAACGACTCATATCATTAATGCTGCGGGGGTGCACGCTGAGACAATCGCAAATATGTTAGAGTCACATGTTCCCTATAAAACGCATCCTCATAAAGGCGAATATCTTGTCTTACCAAAAACTTATAAAGATTTTGTCAAACATACGTTATTTCCAGTCCCTCAAAAAACCACCAAAGGCGTACTTGTGATTCCACAACCTGATGGGACCATACGGTTAGGGCCTACAAGTAATTCTCAAAAAGACTTAGACCAAGCCAACGTCACGCAAGAGGGGATCGAAGAAATTAAAAAAACGGTTAATATGATGCTTGAGAGTGTTCCTTATCACACTGTAGAGCGCACGTATGCAGGGATTCGCTCAACGATAAATACTGATGATTTCTATATTCATCGTTCAAAAGAATATCCCAATTTTATCCATGTCGCTGGCATTGATTCTCCTGGAGTTACTGCTGCCCCTGCCATTGCAAAATACGTTACAGAAGACATACTGAATCTTACCAATAAAAAACTTTAAGGAAAACCCTTAAAGTCAGTTATTTTACCATAATGCTGGATTTGAAGTTGTGATCGCATAAGCCCCTTTATTTAAACACGCATTAACTTCTTCACCGGTTTCAATTAACCCACCCATCAAAATAGGCGCTGAGGTTTGACTCTTAATATGATGCAGTTTCTCTGGTAATGCCGGTAGAACCTCAATCATATCAGGTTGTGTGTTTTTAAGCAGCATTAGACTTTGATCAAGTGATAATTTATCTTTTAAGAAAAAGCGCATAATTCCAAGCACATTGCGTTTTTTACATAACGCAATGACTTTAGGCTTTGTCGTAATAATGCCATCGACATTCAAAGTTTGTATCAAATAAATCGCGCCGAACTCATCATTGCTTAATCCTTTGATCAGTTCTAAATGAACGATTACCTTTTTCTTTTGTTCTTTCATCTGAGAAACAATCATTGGTAATTGTGCCAATTGAAAATTCATCAGAAGTCCCACTTCTAGATTAGTCTCACAAAATCTTTTAACGGACTGATGCGTCGATAATGCGGGTATAATTTTATTTTTGTTCACGGTATCATGCCTTCTTTCATTATGATTATAGCACAACTAAACCAGTCGTTTTTATAAAAAGAGTGGATTTTATTATTTTATTTTTAAATAAAAACCTTTACATCCAAAAAATTGTATGCTATAAATAAAACAAGTTCATAACAATTTCTGCGGAGATCTAGAGCCCAGAGAAATAATCTTGCATTGCGCAAGTCTATTTCTCTGGGTTTTTTATTTTATAAAAATAAAAAAATAATAGGAGGTTTTGTTTTGGAAAGTTATTTAGCAGAGTTTTTTGGTACCATGATTTTATTAGTCGCAGGGGTCGGTGTTGTGGCTGGTGTCGTCCTTAAAGGGACAAAATCTAACGGATCAGGATGGATTGTCATTACGTTTGGTTGGGGATTGGGTGTTGCTATAGCCGTATATGCAACCGGCTACATTAGTGGCGCACATATTAATCCAGCTGTAACGGTTGCTGTGGCTGTCAGTGGTGGTATGCCATGGAGTGATGTAGCACCCTATATCATCGCACAAATGTTAGGTGCATTTACCGGTGCCGCATTGATATTGGCGATGTATTATCCGCATTACAAAGCGGAAGAAGACAAAGGCGCAAAATTGGCGACTTTCTCAACTGCACCAGAAATTCGTCATACGCCAGCAAATGTGTTTAGTGAAGTGTTAGGAACATTTGTATTATTGTTTGGTATAGCAGGAATAAATGCTACCATAGGATTCTTCGATGAAGGCCATTCATTAGCGGCCTTACTTGTAGGTCTGCTCGTTGTATTGATTGGATTAAGTTTAGGAGGAACCACAGGATACGCCATTAATCCGGCAAGAGATTTAGGACCGCGTCTTGCACATTTCTTCCTGCCAGTTCCAAACAAAGGCGATTCGGATTGGAAATATGCATGGGTGCCTGTTATTGCACCGATTATCGGTGGTGCACTAGGTGCCTTGACATATGAAGCCGTTTTTAATGAAAACGTCATGATTGGATTACCGATTTTCATTGGATTATTTGTATTGCTTCAAATTTCTTCTTTTTTCATCAGTGTTGAAAAATAAAAAATAAAAACGGAGGCTTATCATGGAACAAAAGTATATTATGGCTTTGGATCAAGGAACAACCAGTTCAAGAGCGATTCTATTTGATAAAAAAGGTAGTATTGTAGATACAGCACAACGTGAGTTCAAACAAATTTTTCCAAAACCAGGATGGGTTGAGCATAACGCCAATGAAATCTGGACCTCAATATTGGGGGTCATCGCTGAAGTTTTAAACCAAAACAATATCTCACCCAAAGAAATCGCAGGCATCGGTATTACTAACCAAAGAGAAACCACGGTGGTGTGGGACAAAGAAACAGGAAAACCTGTATATAACGCACTAGTGTGGCAATCAAGACAAACATCAGACATTTGTGATGCCTTAAAAGCTGAGGGTCACAATGAGACCTTCAAAAGTAAAACAGGGTTACTCATTGATGCCTATTTCTCAGGAACAAAGGTCAAATGGATTTTAGATAATGTAGATGGGGCACGTGAGCGTGCTGAAAAAGGCGAATTGCTTTTTGGGACAATTGATACATGGTTGATCTGGAAATTATCAGGTGGGAAAGCACATGTAACAGATTATTCCAATGCCTCAAGAACGTTGATGTATAATATCCATGAGTTAAAATGGGATGAGGAGCTTTTAGACATTTTGGGTGTTCCTAAATCAATGTTGCCAGAGGTCCGTCAATCTTCAGAAGTATACGCTAAAACAGTAGATTATCATTTCTTTGGAGAAGAAGTGCCAATCGGTGGTGCGGCAGGCGATCAGCAAAGTGCCTTATTCGGTCAAGCGTGTTTCGAAAAAGGATCTGCAAAAAACACTTACGGTACAGGTAGCTTCATGTTAATGAATACAGGCACTGAAGCCATCAGAAGTGATTCGGGATTATTGACCACTATTGCATGGGGCGTCGATGGCAAAGTTGAATACGCGCTTGAAGGGGCAGTCTTTGTAACAGGAAGTGCGGTTCAATGGTTGCGCGATAGCTTAAAAATAATCGACCAAGCTAGTGACACAGAAGCGCTAGCAACATCACTGAAAGATAATGATGGTGTCTATGTTGTACCGGCTTTCGTCGGGCTTGGAACCCCTTATTGGAATTCTGATGTCCGTGGTGCCGTTTTCGGATTAACTCGTGGAAGCGGTCGCGCACAATTTTCTAGAGCTGTATTGGAATCAATTGCTTATCAAAGTGCCGATGTACTGCTAACCATGAACAAAGACTCCGGTATTAAACTGAAAGAATTGCGTGTCGATGGTGGCGCCGTCAGTAATGATTTTCTGATGCAGTTCCAAAGTGATCTTTTGGAAGTCCCGGTTTTAAGACCAAGTGTACAGGAAACAACAGCCTTAGGGGCAGCGTACTTAGCAGGCTTGGCAGTTGGATTCTGGAAAGACAAACAAGAAATCGCCAAACAATGGGCAATCGATAAAACCTTTACTCCATCAATGGAATCCTCTAAACGTGAAACCCTTTATGAAGGCTGGAAATCAGCTGTAGAGGCAACCATGAAATTCAAGCCCATCAAGCTTTAAAACAAGTTAATATTATGAAAGAGACAAAGAGAAAAACGCTCCAAGCAATTGGACGTTTTTCTCTTTATCATTGTAAGGAGTGTTTACAATTCAATCAATTATACCCGCCATATCAAATCATAAAAAATTAAAAATGTTTCTAAATAGTTCATTAGAATATGGACTACTGATGGATTTTCAACTTGCCGAACTTCCACATGTTATTGAGTTGATGCATAAACACAATAAAAAGCCTTTTATTCATTTGGATTTGATAAAAGGATTAGCTTCTGATCAATATGGGGCGATTTACTGCATCCAAGCACTAAAAATTAAAGGCATCATCACCTCAAAACCCAGAGTCATCGCATTATGCAAAAAACGAGATGTTCTTGGCATCTTGCGTATCTTCTTAAAAGACAATCATTCATTAAAACAAAGTTTGCAAATGATTGAAGAATGTAAGCCAGATGTCATAGAGGTCTTACCGTTTATGCCACAGATATTACCACATATTAAAAACCACTATAGGAAGCCTATTTTCATGGGCGGCCTTATAACAAATGCAACAAGTGTCGATTTGTGCCTTGATAATGGTGCACAGGCAATTACGACTTCATCCATATCATTATGGGAACACTATACCATCAACGAAGAAAGGAAAATATAACATGAGATACGATTTTTTAATTATTGGTTCAGGGATTACTGGTACAATGATTGCCAGAGAACTATCGAAATATGATGCAAAAACAATTGTCTTAGAAAAGGAAAATGATGCGGCCAATCATGCAACTTCAGCTAATAGCGCGATTATACACAGTGGGTATGACCCGGACCCCGGATCACTGAAAGCCAAGTTAAATGTCGAAGGGAATCTACTTTACGATGTACTTGAAAAAGAGTTGGACATTCCACTGTATAATAACGGTGCTTTTATGGTGGCACATGACAAAGATGAGGAAGGACTTTTGCAACGTTATTACGAACGCGCCAAAACTAATGGTGTTCCAGGTGTAGAAATCCTCGATCAACAACAAGCCAGAGCATTAGAAAAAAATCTCGCGGATGATGTAACGAAAGTACTGAACCTACCTTCGACAAAAGTTACTTATCCTTGGGAAGTGGCTATCGCCGCACTAGAAAATGCGGTTGATAACGGTGTGAGTTTTGCAAAAAACAAACAAGTCGTCAGCATCACCGCAGATAATGAAGGATACACAGTGAAAACCGAGGATGGGACAACCTACCACACACGTTATGTTATCAATGCAGCTGGAGCTTATACAGAAAAAATCGCCAAGATGATCGAGAAAAAAGTACCCTATCATATTACCCCAAGAAAAGGTGAGTATATGATTTTAGATAGACGGGTGGCAGGGTTTATCCAGCGAACACTATACCCAACCCCTGATGAAAAAGGAAAAGGGATATTGATGGTGCCGCAATACCATGGCAATATCTTAATCGGCCCTAATAGTGAACATCAAGCTTCTTTAGATGATGTTTCAACCTCAAAAGGTGGGCTCAAAATTGTTAAAGAAGGCGCGTTGAAACTTGCCAAAAATATTCCATTTCATAAAAATATCAGAACTTTCTCAGGCGTGCGTGCTTCTTCAAGTCATAAAGACTTCTACATAAAAGAGTCTTTGGAACACAGTGGGTTCATTCATGTCGCTGGCATCGATTCTCCTGGGCTTACGGCCGCACCGGCTATCGCCAAGTATGTCGTCGATACCATCATTCGTCCCAAAGAAACTCTCATTGATAACAAAACCTTTAATCCATGTCGTAAGGCTATAACACTTTATGATGACATGTCTGCCGAAGAAAAAAGCGTTGCGTTTCAATCTGACGCTCGCTACGGAAATCTAGTGTGTAAATGCGAACGGGTAACAGAAGGCGATATTGTGCGTCACATACACCGCAGTGTCAACGCCGATTCTGTCAAAGCGGTAAAAAAACGTTCACGCGCTGGAGCTGGCTTATGTCAAGGCGGGTATTGTGAGCATCAAGTCATTAAAATTCTCGCCAGAGAGTTTGGTAAAACGCCTTTGGAAATCAACTATTTTTCCGATCAATCTAATATTTTGAAAAACGAAACGAAGGTGAAAAAATGAAACCCTATGATTTAGTAATTGTCGGTGGCGGAGCTGCTGGATTAGCGGCATTAAAAGGCGCCTATGATGAATCACTTAATATTTTTTTAATAGAACGCGATAAAACACTAGGCGGTATTTTGAAACAGTGCATCCATAATGGCTTTGGTCTTCATCATTATAAGGAAGAACTAACCGGACCTGAGTATGCCTAACGTGGCATTGATGAAGTTCTTGGTTTAAGCGATGTGAATGTCATAACGGACAGTACTGTTGTTGATGTTATGAAAGAAAATGGCCTTTTTGAACTAAAAGTCATGAATACTCAAAAGGGTGAACACGCCATTAAATCAAAAAGTGTCATTATCAGTAGTGGATGTTATGAACGTACACGTGGTGCTATTCAACTTCCAGGTGAGCGTCCCGCTGGCATCATGCCAGCCGGTAGTGCCCAACGCTATTTAAACATTGATGGCTATATGGTCGGCAAAAAAGTGTTTATTTTAGGGAGCGGTGATATTGGCCTCATCATGGCAAGACGCATGAAATTAGAAGGCGCAGAAGTATTAGGCGTTGCCGAAATCATGCCGCACTCCAACGGGTTGACAAGAAATATCGTACAGTGTTTACATGACTTTGATATTCCCTTGTTTCTTTCTCATACGGTAAGTGATATAAGAGGGAAAGATACTTTAGAATCTATCACCATCAGTGAAGTCGATGAAAACTTTGAGTATATTGATGGGACTGAGAAAACCTTTGAAGTGGATACCTTGTTGCTATCAGTCGGACTCATCCCCGATATTAATATGTTTGACTCCCTGAAGTTTGATGTTTCTAAAAAAACCGGTGGAGCTATCGTTGATCAAACTTACCAAACCAGTATTGATGGACTCTTTGCGTGCGGCAATGCATTGCATGTGCATGATCTAGTCGATTTTGTGACTGAGGAAGCGACTAAAGCAGGTAAGCAGGCCAAAGACTATCTTTTAAACAATAAAAAACGTTCAAATAACACTCTCGCTGTGACACCATCTAGCAACATCGGCTATATTTTGCCACAAACACTAGATATGGACGATGATTTTGAGGACGTCGTCTTATCATTGCGCACCACGACCAATGCCATGACGGGGAAGTTTCACATATATCAAGGTGAAACCTTGATTCTTACCAAAAAAGCTAAGTTTGTAGTGCCTGCGGAAATGGAGAAAATTACTATTAAAAAAGAACTACTTAACCATAAAGGGCCATTGAGTATTCAATTTGAGGTGGTGAATGTATGAAAAAAGACATGATTTGTATTGTCTGTCCAGTGGGATGTCATATTAGTATTGATACCGATACCCATGATGTGTTTAATAATAAGTGTAAACGTGGTGAGCGTTATGCACAAAAAGAATTACTTAATCCGACCCGGATGGTCACATCAACCGTTAAAATAGCATCCATCCATCAACGGAGAATACCGGTTAAAACCACAGATGCCATCCCAAAAGATAAGATTTTTGATTTAATGGATTTATTGAATACCATCGATTTAAAGACACCGACTACAATTGGTGAGAAAGTACTTGAGAATGTATTCGACAGTGGTGTTGATGTAGTGACCACCATGACATTAAAGGAGTAGACGCTTAAGTCTGCTCCATTTTTTTATTGAAGACATATTGCTTATGCATTAATTCAACGTGCATGTTACACTATAGTTATAGGTGGTCATGATGAAAAAAGAGGATATTATCATTGCATACATGATTGGGTTAACCCATATAATATTCGCAATTTTTGCCCAAAGCATTCAAACGCGAATGATTTTTCCAGGCTATGCAGGGCTATTCTTTTTGTTTGCTTGTGTTTATTTAATCATTTATCACAATGTCTATAACACTATCTTATTTATAGTGGCCACATTATCATTAGGTTCAATGTTTTTCATGATTTTTGGAACGGATTACGCATGGCATAGTGCTGAGTTAATCCATCGTCCTTTGCACGCTGTGTTGGGTATTTTTTTAATTGTTTATGCATCCTATAAAACTTATAGAAATACGCAATATTTATTTAAAGACGTCCGGAAGTCTCCACGTGATTTTCCTTCCAACCGTGATGTCTATGATCCTTGTCGTAAATACGGTCCACGTCGTAAATATTTCTAATTTGGTTTGCTAAGCGTTTATTCACTTTATTTAGTCTCAAAGGCGTGCTACAATAAGATTAAGGCGGAAAACGTGTGCATCACGTAACGCCAATCATATATTATAAGGGGTTGATTACTATCG
>PWOH01000081.1 GCA_003557505.1 Mollicutes bacterium
CTGACAATATCGCCTGCAAGCCCGTCTTCCGTGGTATATGTGGCCCATACATTCCCGTCATAACGAGTGATCCCCGCCCTGGTGGCACACCATACTTCCCCGCCGGGGCCGACAGCTATGGCGCGCACTTCATGATGCGGCAGGCCATCTGAACGGGAGTAGTTTTCAAATCGTTCGCCGTCAAACCGGGAAACCCCGCCACCGGTGGCAATCCAAAGATTTCCCCGGGAGTCCCTTGCGATATCGTTGATTTGCAGGCTTTTAAGCCCGACATTGTCAGGTCGGGAAAAGGTCGGGGTTTTTTTAACCTTGAAATACTTCTTATAATAAAACAGATGATTGAAAAGGTCGGAAAGGTCGGGAAAATATTTATTATAATACTCTGAATTACTGACATTAAAGACTTTTTGGCATGATTTTTTACTGTCAACTTAGCAGTATGACATACATTTTATCTGTAATTGTAAGTATTAGTAAGGTGATAGGCAAAGATTATTGATTGTCTTCGGGGGATAACATAGATTGAAATTTGTCAAGCCATTTTTTATACGACGGATCTATATCATTAATCTCTTTATTGAATTGTTTCAGTTTACCAACAATGAAAGGAGAACCATTGATATCAACAAAGCATCTTTTAATTCCATTGCCATCAAGACGAGTTTTTCCCGGCACCACTGTAAAAAAGAAAGCCCCCATAGATGACTTATGAGGTTTGTTACTGTGGGTTTTGATCCATTTTACAGGTTTAAAACTATTGTTTTCGGGCGAGAGAGCTGCAACAAAATCATCCTCCTCAACTTCCGGATCGATTATTCCTTTATCCTGACATTCTTTTAACAATTTAATCTTTGTTTCCCTGTCAAAAGGACAATTCAATCCAGTTGTCTTAATCTTATCAAGCTGCCTTATTCTTTCTTCAATATAATCAGTCTGGTGCTTTTTGTAATAATAACAGGTTAAAACCAATAAATGTACTTTACCGACAAAATAATCTAAAAACATTTGTATATCATCTTCAGGACTGGTAATTCTTTTATTACTTTCATATATCGCTTCTCCATCATAATAGCCATCATCCTCAAACAAAATTGACTTGAACTTCATCGCTCGACTAATAAATGTTTTATTTTTTTCTTTTAATACGCCTTGATAACTATCATACCAAAGCTTAAAATCCTGTTCCATAATGAAACTACTATTATTTTCGCTCAAATTTTCTTTGATTTTTTCTTCGCTATAAATATAAGTTGGTCGTATAGCTGCTGTAACCTGCTTAGATAGTTCATCGGATAATTTATTTAGTTCCTGTTCAAGTAGCTGGCCACTAAAGCTATGTAAATAATTATCAATGTCTTCTTTAACATCATCAAAACATTTTTGAGCAAGCCCTTTAGCGCCTTCAATTAAACGATCGGGATAAGGTTTTTCCATAGCTATTAAGTATTAAACCATCAAATATATTAAATTTTCAGAAGTTTCAATTTTTAACAAACCGGGACAATACAGATTGATTTGATAGGCAAGTTAATGAAAAAATACTTATTGAGCGTTTCATTGAAACGATGCAAAAAAACTCCGAAGCCCTACTCATTACTGGTCTCTGTATCATCCGTTTCACGTTTCGTTTTTGGAACGCTTTTTTTTATATCTAATGCATCTGCCAATTGTTGTCTCCCTTGTCTTAAGGAACTAATATAATTTGAAGTTGTTCGTAAGTCGGAATGCCCTAAAGCAAGCGAAACATCACCTACAGAAGCACCGCTTGCTAATCCGTGACTGGCGGCAGAATGTCTTGCAAACACAGTACTTATGTTAGTATTAATCCCAATTTTCTCTGCAACTTTTTTAAGTGCCTGATTAGCATTCCTGTTAAAATTTTTCACTTTGCGTCTTATTTCTTCAGGATTATCTTCGGGTTTTATTACATCAAATATGTATTCCCTGTCTGTTTTACCATGTTTATTAATAATTTCCTTTGCGGATTGGTTTACCGTAAGCTCAATCTTCCTTAGGTTACTTTCAGAGGTATGCTCTGTTTTTTTTCTTAATACTGTTAGTGTATCACCATCAAGCTGGCTCCACTTCAAGGTTAAAAGGTCAGCATAGTTAAGCCCCATCAAATAGAATGACAAAAGGAAAAAGTCTCGATACTTTTCATATAACTTATCTCCACTATAGTCTGATAAAGCCTTTAACTCACTTAATTCAAGAGGTCTTTTGTTGTTGTAGCCGGCAGGAATAACAAATTTCTCCTTTCCAAAAGGATAGTAACCGGGTGAAATGATATTATCTTTTATTGCTTGGTTATATAAAGTTCTTAAAGCTCTTAGATACATGCTAATAGTATTAATACTTTTTTCGCTGTCTTTCATTTTTTTATAATAATCCTTTAACCAAGCAGGTGTTATATCTTTAAAGTTTAATGTTTCAATACCTTTAACTCGTTCAATACTTCCCATAGCGCACATATAATTTGATGCCGTTCCATGTCTTTCTTCCTTCTTGCACTCATCAATTTGAGCTTCAAAGTATTTTTTTACATTTCCCGCGCTACCTTTTTGAATAAAAAGCCTCTTAAATTGATTGAAGTTTGGGTGCTCCATTGCCTGTAAAAGTTTTTACGCTTTATCTTCAATTTTTGTAAATTCCCACAAAAGCTTTTTGTATTGGTTTCTGGGTTTATCCGAATAAACCTTTTTAAAATCTTTTTCAGTCAGGTTATAATCAAGCCCAAAATACCTTGATTTTCTTTCAATAGTAACACGAAGTTTAACAGGATAAGTACCATCTTTCCTGGGAGTACGTTCTTCTAGAAGTATTCGTGTGCTGAATTTAGACATATTGATTTATTTTAAATTAATTTAGCAAACAATTTAGCAAACAAATATAGAAAAAATAGGAAAAAAACAAAAATTTTTGGAAAATAATAAACTGTATATTAGCAAGTAATACAAGTAGTTGAAAGAATGGGAAACAAAATTCTTCTGCTTTGGGAGCAGGAGGTCGCAAGTTCGAATCTTGCCACCCCGACTATAGAGAAACGCAACTGTCTTATTTTTAGGTGGTTGCGTTTTTTGGTTTTAAGATTTGCACTACTTTTGCACAATTATTCGGTTTTTTTATAATAATTATAAGTTTGCATTTTTTATTTAAACAACCTGTAGCTAACCACCATACACAGACCTGTATGTAAAGTAGCATGAGAGCTTTTACTGCCAGCTGTTACCTTTTGCTAATAAAGTTTTTTGTTAATACTGGTTTTTATTCCATAATAATTCATTTCAAAGCAAGCTCTTCCTAAAATTATTGCCGGATTAATTCTATATTTATTAGAAAATTTATAAATATTTTCATCACTTAATGGAATGTAGTTTTTTAATAAATCA
>PWOH01000058.1 GCA_003557505.1 Mollicutes bacterium
CCGTTTGATACGCAGGCTGAAGCAGGAGATATTATCCAGTTTCATGATGACGGCACTTACTTTATTGCTGCATCTTTTAATAAAGACAGATTTGAGCAAGCTGTTGTTGTAAATGAACTTATACTCTACAGATGCAATACTGTGGGGGATCTTGAAAGATTAACCACTCTAAGAAATCCAGACACCCTTAAACTTGATACCATGTGGGTGTCTATGGTTAAAAATGAGCCTGTTCTTTTAACAGGTATGATAGACTCTCATCGGATAGTGGAAAACGAACATTCTTTTTACTCTATTCCTGGTCTGAATCTTCATATTTCTGGAAATGTAGATATTGAGGTTGGAGATCGGTTTAAAATATCAGGACAAAAACCAGAAATATACATTGTGAAGGCCGTAGAGCCAAGAAGATTGAATAATCTCACAATGTGCAGAGTAACACCAGATAAGCGAGGATAAGAAAATGCCACAAGGATCAGGCCCGTTTGGTATTGGATTTGAGGGAGTAGCCCAATTATCTACTTGGGTGCGTCCTTTGCAAACAACCAAAGTGGCTTGTAAAAACCTCGAAAAAGCCTTTATTTATTGGCTTGACGAAGAGCAAGGTGGAAGGCTTTCTATGAGAGTAGCTAACCACCTTGCTGCTTCTATACGGAGAGGGATTCTTGATGGTTCTGCTTTTATTGCTGGAACTCCTCCCTTGTCAAAGAAATGGGTTTCAAGAAAACAAAAATTGGGACTTTATACAGACATGGGTAGAGCCACAGGACAAATGGCAGAGGAATTCAGGGCTATTCCTGCTGGTAAAGGGATGTATCGTGTGGGAATTTCTCCGAGAACAAAACGGAGACAAATGCATGCTGTAAATCAAGAAACGGGCAGAAGGGTTAAAATAGGGAGTTATGAGACCGTTTACGAAGTAGCGGCTGCTCTCGAATTTGGATCGAGGGACGGCAAACAGCCTCCTCGCCCATTTATGATGCCAGCATTTATCAATTTTGTGCATAATGAGCTTCCGAGAACCATATCTTCCACTATTCTTAAAGATATGGAGCCACAAATGCAGATCATAGCTCAAAACATGGCTAAGAGTGGTAAATGGGAAATACCCTCACCGGAGGCTTTTTATACTATACATACAGAAGGCAGGAGGCCGACTCCTGTTACTCGAACAAGGAAGATGTCCAGAGCAGAACGAGGATCACCGTCTGCCCCGAGGAACATACAAATTGATCCTTCTTCTTCTTTTGTCCAGGTAAGTGATCATGAACAAATGGAAAAACTCCCCGGTACATGGACGGATTCAGTGAATGGTCTCACATACAGATTCCAAAGGGGTGTTTTGGAGTATCTTGATACTCTTGGAAGATGGAGAAGGGCAACCAGATAATACAATCTGAGAGGAATTATGAAAATTCTGGATATTGAAAAAAGGGATGTGTATTTTGTGCTTGAGTTTCCTGTTAAGCACTTATTGCACATCAAAAACTTATTGGATCATGCTTCTATTGAATTCGATGGGGAAAAAGAACCTGAAATGAAAGAAGCTGTTGAGTACATGAACAAACAGATGGTTCCTTTGCTTCGTTGGGTTGAACAATATTCCAAAAATGAGGGGGTAGTCGATGGTCCTCCACCCAACACTCAGTTCGAGTAATGTAAAACGATCCGTTAAGAAATTTTTTCTTGATGGGTTTACAGAAGCACATAATATTCATGTTTCTTTCTCTCGCACTTTCTCTCCCCCTTCTGATGCAGCGATTAAGGAATGGGTTAATGTGCGAGTAGCTGATTTGTTACCGGGCCATGTAACAGAAACTCTTGTGACAGTTTGGTTGTTTTCAAGAGAAGACATAGAAGGGGATAGACTGGACTATCTTAAAGATATTTTGATGGAACTTATTTACCCTGGACATATGATTCTGTATAATGAGCAGTGGGAAGTGGTTGGAGGTATCGTGATATATGTGGATACTCCAGGAGAACACAAATACACAGAGGAGGGAAACAATGTAACATACACAATCCTATCTTTGCAATGGGGAGGGCAATGGAGTTGAAAGGAGACAGTTGGATTTTTTGTGAGTATTGCAGCAAAAAGCTATTGAAGAGAAGATCCAACGGTGTCTTCGTTTTTAAATTCGGCAAGAGTAAGGATGAATACACTGTTGTTGATCTCGAAATTCACGGATCAATTAAAATTAGGTGTTTTGGTAAAACGTGCCGTAAAGTAAATACGATCAATTATTTTCCTTCATAAGTTGAGAACTACAATCCTTTTTGGATAGAAGAGCCACAGAATACAGAAGAAAATGACAGAATTAACAAAACAAAAATAGGAGGTTTTATTATGTCGATTGCGAGAAGTGGGCCGCTAACAAAAGATACCAGTACCGTTGCTCTTGGTCTTGCTAAAATTTTGGTGGGCAAGAGTGCGGACTTTATCGACACCATTACCCAAGTGCTGCATCAGGTAGATGACTCTCTTGGAGCACTGAACTCTTCCAACTTTACCTCTACGGTAGAGTATTGGAGACTTGAGTCTGGCTTTCCGGCTCTTGAAGATATGTCGATTCCTTTGAGCGAAACCGCTCAGATTGAGTGTGAGTTCAAGGAACTTCATCCGAGGAATCTGGCTATGGCACGAGGCATTGATCCCACTGAGGGAGCAACCACCTTTTCTTATGACACCTCTTCTGACACCACTGATGGTACTATTGATGATGATGTGACTCTTAGTGGTTCTCTTACGGAAGGTGGAGTATACACCCTGCATTTCACGAGTGCTACTGAATTTTCTGTGAACGGTGAAACTGGCACTGCGGGTACAGAATTTACCCTCACTGATACGTTTACTCTTCCTGAGGGGTACTTTACCGGAACGTGGGATGCTGGTGACACACACACCATTGCTATTTATGCCTCTGGTGGGAATTATGCGGATGCTCATAGTGGAGAAGTCACCCTGGGTACGATGTCTTCTCCTGCATTTGTTCGTGTGGAAGCCATTTATACCTATCCGAACCAGATCAATCACCTGTATATTATCTTCCCTCGTGCGAATGTTACAAGCTCCATGAACCTCAACTTTGCTGCTCAGGACAACGCCAATGTTCCTATTACCCTCGAAGCAAAACGAGCGGATAGTGGGGTCGTTGGTGGTCATGTTGCATGGAACAATGCGCCTTTGGGTCGTATCTATTTTGATTAATCATATTTAGATTGATCAAACAATTAATACACTCTCTAATAGGGGAGGAGGAATACTCCTCCTCCCCCTTCTTTTCTTAAAAACAATCTCATTCTGAGAATGATCGTAAAAGAAATAAAAGTATCATAAACAATCCTAATTAAAGGAGCCTATTATGCCGTTGAATTCTAATGTTTCTCGTGTAAATCCCCAAATCAAGACCGTTTCTGTTGGTGTTCGTGAACTCAGGGATGTCAAGATTTACCCCTTGTCCATGAATGACCAATATGAGCTTTCCAATCTTATTATGGGCATCTTGAAAGATGCTGCATCTGGAAAGCTCGATCCTCAAAAACAGGATCAGGAAGAGGTTCTTTCTTTTATCCAGACCCTTATTTTTGACAACCTCATGAAAATTCTTGAATTTGTCACTGATCCTGAAGAAAAGCCTTCCATTGATGAACTCACGAATGATCAGTTTTATGAGATAGCAGATGTTATCTTTGTGGTGAATTTTGAGGGCTTCTTAAAAAACTTCAAAGCCCTCGTCAAGAGGGCGAAAGGGATAGTAGTGAACGAAGAGATAAAGATTCCGGGGATGGTCGAGAATCAGTAGTCTCTATTGAAGAGATCGTCACAACCATTATGGAAAAATACCCTCAGTATAGGTTTGAGCACTTTTTTAGGTTCTCCTATATTGAAGGAGGTCTCACAATACAACAGGTTCAGGCATTATACGAAACCCATTGTAAGAGAGTATATGAAGAAAGAAAATTCCTTGCTGCTATCAATGGAGTTGATGTTTCCGGAGAGGGAGAAAAAGAAGGTACAAAATCTTCCGTGAATTATGATAAGATAGAGAAGAAGCAAGGGATGCCTCTATTTAGAGATCCTTCTGAGTATGAGGATATGAGTCAGGAAGAAAAGGATAAATTAACAAATAATATGATGTCTCAGCATAAACAATGGGTAGGTAATTTATCTAAGACAGTGGGGAAGTAAATAATGTCTGATCAAGGTGGTCTTCATTTATTTTTAGATGGATCGGTATCAAAGCCTCTGCTTGATGGTCTTGCTGCTCTTAGCCGTCATTTGGAACATCTCGCCAAAGTAGCGGACAAGACTTCAAAAACAGATATGTCTTCTGCTTTGAATGATGCCCTGTCCTCCATTAAAGAAATGGAGAAGTATGTTTCTTCTTCATTTGGAACCCTCACCAAGCAACTCAACGACCATTTTAATTCCACAGGAATGACTGCGGAACAAATGGGAGAAAAGATGAAGTCTGCGGCTTCCCTTGTGAGTATGCTTGGTGAGGCTATGGGGACGACAGGAGATGAAAAAGCAGAAAGACATATCCAGTTATATACACAAGCTCTTGAATCATTAGAGAATACTCTCGGAGATTCTGTTGAGGGGCAAAAAGCCGCAGAAGCAAGAGCCAATAAGTTAGCCACCCAAGCTATGAATACAGCTACGGCTTTGCAGGAACTCGATGCTGTATATGCCAACGAGACTGTACAGGAGTGGTCTGAAAATCTGGATTATGCTGCTGTTTCATTAGCAGAACAACAGAAGCATATTAAAATGACGGCTGCTGGCTTTGTTCCTATGAATGAGCAAGGCCGAATAGCCCTTGATCTCACCAAAGAACAAGCACAGGCATTACGAGATCATGGGCAAGATATGTCCTTGTATGCTCAAAGATTACGGGAATTAGAAGAGGCTAAAGCAAGAGGAGTAGCGGGATCAAAAGAACAGATCACTGCATTAAAAGAAATAGCAAGAGTCCAGGGAACTTCTGATGCTGCTGCAAAGCAATACGTCAAAACCTTAGACAACGTAGAAGCTAACATAACTCGTTTTGCTATGAGAGCAAGGGAGTTGGGAAACGAACATCTTGCTCGTATGGTGGAACAAACAAATCGGGCTGCTGTAGCTCAAGCCCATCATTCAGGAGCATTGGAAGTTACTGCTTCAAGAATAAAAATCTTGAATCAGGATGGATTTGTTCCTTTCAATCATCTCACAAAAGAAAACATAGCTCAGATCAGAGTATTCTCCAATGAGTTGAAAACATCACAAGGCCCCATTAATGAATGGGAACGTGCTCTGAGTGCTATAGGAGAAAAGAGCCAAAGAAATGCGGAAATAATTCGTGCATTAGGGCAGAGGTACGGAGAAAATGCCGCTAATGTCGATATGTATAAAAGGGCTATGAATGATGCCAATAAGGTTATTCAATCAGCAGAAGCCCATCTTATTCGTCAGAAAGATCGTCTTCAGGAACAAATAAAAAACACAACGACTGCTTCTCGGGGATACAGGCATTTAAAAGAGGAACTCGAACAGGTAAATCGACAACTCAAAGAATTATCTCAGCCTCAGACACAAGTAAATGAGGCAATGGAGTCTTATAATAAGATCACAGATAAAGCATATGTGTCTGGATCTAATTGGAGACAAATGATCGGATCGTCTGTTAAAGAAATGACCACGTTTGAAAAGGTCATGGATAAAATTAACAGGCGTATTCGGCAATTTGGTGCTTTTCTTGTTGCTGCTTATGTTCTGCAAGGATTCAGGAGAGCTATACGGGGCCTTATAGAGACTATAGCTGAGTTTGATCAAGCACTGTATAGCCTCATGGCTATTATTAACGTAACAGAGCGTGAGGCCAAAGCATTAGGGGAGACAATCCTCAATGTAGCAAGAACAACCAAATTCTCTGCCGGTGAAGTGGCAGAAGGTATGCAGTTGCTTGGTCAGGCCGGTTTCTCTGCTGTAGAAGCCATGCAATCCATCCAGGCTGTTGCTGATCTTGCTACTGGTACTCTGGAAGACTTCAGGGATGTTGTGGACCTCATGACCACAGCAGTAAGAGCTTTTCATCTTGAAACTGTGGAATCTTCCAGAGCAGCAGATATATTCGCAAACGCCATTAATAATTCCAAACTCGTAATTGATAAACTTGCTACTGCATTTAACTATGTTGGTGCTGCTGGTTATCAGGCAGGATTGACTCTCAATGAAGTAGCTGGAACCTTGATGGTTCTTGCTAATAACGGTATCCGTGCATCAACAATGGGTACTGGTCTGAGAAGAACTCTTCTTCAAATGGTTGCTCCTAATGTTCGTTTGAGAGCCGCCATTGATAATGTAGGCATGTCTCTGGACGACCTTAATCCCAAGATCGTTGGATGGGAAAAGGCTCTCCAAAATCTTGCTCCGTTGATGTGGGATTTTGAAAATAATACAGTAAATATGGCGAGAGCCTCTGAGTTCTTCGGAACAAGGGCTTCTCAGGTTGTTGCTGTTCTTACGGAAGCAACAGCGCAGGGTGGAGTATTATCTAGCGCCATTGATCAAACCAGAGAAATTGGCAGTGCTGCTCGAATGGCAGGGTTGCAGCAAGAGGGTCTTGAGGTTAAATTCAAGAACCTCCAGGACAGGGTAAAAAATGTTGCTGTTGCTTTGGGGGATGTTGGTTTGAGAGGTGTTATTGAGTCCCTTGTTGATACCATGAGAGTAGCCACAGCAGCAACAGAGTCTTGGTTGAGGGCCTTTCCAGAAGCCGCTACTTTTGTTGGCATCAGTACCAGTATACTTGCTGTGACAACGGCTGTGGCTGCTCTTGCTACTGCTGGTTCTTATGCTACAGGCGTATGGGCTAAGTTTAAGGTAATTTTTCTTGGAGCCATTGGTGGTATTGCAGCGGCTATTTCTGGCTTTGTTCTGATTATAAACCACATGATGACTCATGTGCAAAAAGCATCTGATCGACACGCTCAATTAGCTATTGATGCGGAACAAAGCGCAAGAGCCATTTCCAGTTGGTCAAGGGTTTTTGAAAGATCGTTGAAAGACAGTGAAGAGGCTTTTGTTGATTCTGTTATGCGGTTCAGGGAGGAAAATGAGGATCTTGCCAAAGAAGTAGATGATCTGCTCGGAAAAGGACAGAACATTGTTTCTATTATGGCAGATGCTCTTAGAGAGACCGGGAATTATGAAAAGGCTCTCCGCACTTTGAACCAAGCTATGAGCGAGCTTGAAATCCAAAAACAAAAAAAAGCAATAGATGAGTGGGCTGATTCTGTGCGGGTCATAACAGAACGCATGAATAGACTCAGAGAAGCCAGAGAAGATGATGTTTTTCGATTGGATGTTATTGATCCTACTACTTGGTTTGGTAGGGGAGAAAAGCAGATAGAGGCTGTTAATCAGGGCCTTGAAGCAATGGGCATGGAGCTTGCGAAAATAGCGCAAGATCCAAGGAAGGGAAAAGATTGGCTTGTTGAGATGCTTGAACATTACCGAGATGAATTGGGCCTCACTGAAGAGCAAATGGAGCATTTTGTACAGGTGGCTTTTGATTCTTTTACGGTATCTACTCATGAAGCCATTAAAAAATTTGAAAAAGAGATAAATACACTTCCTGACATCATAAAAAAACAATATGATAGGATGTCTGCTTTAGAAAAATTCACTTTTCATAGTGGGCTTGATTCTGTTTATGATGATTACGATAAATTCAGGGAATTCCTTGAAGTTGAATACGCTGGAGACAGAAAAAGGATTGAAAGAGAACTCAATGACTATCTCATTAAAGCTCTAAAAGATCATGTTGCTGAATCCATTCATGAGCACAGAACATTAATAGACGCACTTACCAGGGCTTATGAGTCTATATCAAAAACAATAGTCATAGAAGCTAAACTTGCAACAAATGAGCAAGAACAAATCATATTAAACTATCAAAAAAGGATGATAGAAGAAGAAGCACAATTCCAGAAAGATTTGGAAGAAGCCAGATCAGGAGATGGTTTTGAAACAGTAGAGCAAGTAGAGAAAAGATACGAACTCATTAAGCAACTCAGAAAAAAAGAAATGAAGGAGGAGATAGAGGCTCTTCAGGAAAGAATGGCAATGGAAGAGCACACTAATGAAATGAATCTCCTCAATACCCAAAGGAGTGTTGCGGAACTCACCAACCAAAGGGAAGAAGCCGCCAAAATACAAATACAGATATTAAAACGGCAATTTGCTGAAGAAAAAAGACAGCATGGAGATAAATCCGAGTATATTCTTGCTCTTGAAGAGGAGATGAATCAAAAGATTCATATACTCACTGAAGAATATGTTCGTAAGGGAATAGAGCTTGAACTTGAAAGGATGCGTTTAAGAACAGAGCTTTCTGATAATTATACGGATCACCTCAGACAAGAAAGAAATGAACTTGAGGCTTCTCTGGATTCCCTTAAAAAATATTGGAGTGAGGTTCTTCTATTATCTGATGAAGAAATACAGGAATTGGCTGCCAAGAGAAGACTCGATCTTATAGAAGAACAAACCCAAAAAGAATATCAGGCTTATGCTGAATTATATAGGTCATTGGGCAAAGAGCAAGAGGAGGGTTTTTATTATGAAGTCGCTCTCATGGAAAAAGCACATGAAGAGCGAGTTAAAAAAGGAATAGATACCACTGAGTCTTTAAAGATCCTTTGGAAAGATTATTATGATTTCTTGGAAAAGAAGTCTGAAGAGCAAATAGCTGTTCAGGAATTTCTGGATAGACCAAGAGATACTTCTTTTGCAAAAGATTATCTCGCTGATCTTAATAACCTTTCCAATGCTGTTGGTAATATCACAAACAGATGGGAAGAGCAGGCAGAAATGATTGCTCATCTCAATGAATTAAAGAAGCAAGGAAAAGAGGACGAAGAAGAGACTCTACGGGTACATAATAAGCTCCTGCAAGAACAAATGGGTTCTTATAGCAATCTCTTTGGAACAGTATCTCAATTTTATAGCGAAGGATCGAAACAAAGAAAAGCATTCCACAATCTCGAAATGGCTTTTGGTGCGGCCGAGATTGCTATGGAAACCAAAAAAATGATCCACAAAGCTGTTACTGCTATTGCTAACCAAGCAGCAGGGGGTGATTCTATTACTGCTTGGGGCCGTGTTGCCGCAATGACTTCTTTGATGGCTGGAGTCCTTGCTATGGCAGGGGTTACTCTTGGGGGATCTTCTGGTGGTGGTGCTCCTCCCGGCCAAAGAGCAGAAACTACAGGAACAGTTCTTGGTGCTCCTGACAAGGGCAGTCAGTCCGTAATGAATGCTTTTGATTTGTTGAATGATTATAACGATCTTCAATATGTTGAGTTAAAAGGCATTCATGATGAGATGAGAAAGCTCTCTAATTCTATTGAGGGTTTTGTTTTAACTCTTGTGCGTTCCATAGGAACATTTGATGCAAGTGATTTTTCGGGCATAAAGGAAAGAGAAGATTATTTTGCACAAATGAATAATGTGCTTGATTCTGCTTTTAGTGGAATGGGTTTTTTTGGAGATATTCTTGGTGGAACGATAGGAGCAGCAACAAGTTGGGCTTTGAGTGGTTTAAGCAGCCTTACCGGATTGGGAAGTTCTTCTTCTTCTTTGAGAGAAACAGGTCTTGAAATAGCTGATTTTACTATTGGAGAGCTTCAAAGAGGAATTGATGTTGGTGTTCGGCAATACGCTCTTTATCGTACCAAAAAAAAGACATGGTATGGAAGAACTTCCAAAGGTTGGGACACACAACATGCTGATGTAGATTCTGATGTCACAAATTTAATGAATCAGATCTTTTTGGATTTAACTGATTCATTGATGTTTTTTGCATCGGAATTTGGAACCGCTGCTCATGAAGTTCAGAATTATGTAATTGAAGCCGGCCAGCTTGATCTCAAAGATTTAAGTGGTGAGGAAATTACAGAAAAGATTTCCGAGTGGGTATCCACTACAGCAGACAGAGCAGTAAGTGATCTTTTTGGTGATGTCTTGGCGCAATTCCAAAAACTTGATGAGGGTCTTTTGGAAACAGCCACGAGACTTATTAGGGATCTTGAAGTTTTGGACAAAACCCTTGATCGTTTGAATGTGTCTTTTAATTATGCTGGTGTAAGGGGATATGAATTAAGCCAAGAAATTATTGATTTAGCTGGAGGTTTGAATCAACTCGTAGATGCCACTGACAGGTATTACAGTGCTTTTTTTAGTTCCAATGAACAAATACAGCATCTTTGGGAAGATATAGAAAGTCTGTTTGATTATTTGGGTACTTCAGAATCTATTCCACAAACAAGAGAAGAATTCAGGGCTTTGGTTGAGAGTCTTAATCTTGCCACTGAATCCGGCCAGAGGATGTTTGTGGAGTTAATGAAGATTGCTGATGCAATGGACAAGGTGTATTCGGGCAGAGAACGTATTGATGATATTTTTGAGGAAATAGCATCGTATGTAAGGGATATTACAGATCCTATGTCTGAATACGAACAAATGATCCAATCTATTGTGGATGATTTTGATAGCTGGATTGAAGATCTTCTGGAACATGGGGCTAAATATGAAGATCTAAATAGAGCAATGGAGCTTTTTCAAAAAGCTATAGATGGGATGGCTGACAATCTTGAAGACTTTTCTCCATTTGCCAATGTAGCCCGATCTCTGGAAGATCTGTTGTTCCAGCTTAGGGGTGGCTCACATGCCCCTGGAGTGTCTCCTCAATGGATGGAATCCCAATACCAGCAGAGACTTGAAAAGGCTTTGACAGCAGCCCCCGAGGAAGCGGAGAGGTATATGAGTGACTTCGTTTCCTTTGCTGGACAATACCTTGATTTTATGAAGTCCATTTCTCCGAATTATTTGGTTGATGCTTTCAGAGTTGAACAAGATGTGGAAAGCCTTTTGGATCAGATCCAAACTATCGAACAGCAAATGCTTGAAGAAATAAGAAGTATAGTGGAAAACACGAATATATTGCCAGAGTGGTTCCATGAACAAACAAGAGCACAGGAACAACAAAATCAACAAAGATTGCAAGAATACAATGCAATGATGAATAACCTTCCACAATCTATTTGGCCTGAGCCTTTTATTAGTGGAGTTTCTGGATTTCAATTCGGAGGAATGCATAGTGGTGGTTTGAGAGTCGTTGGTGAAAGAGGACCGGAGCTTGAATATACAGGACGATCAGGAATAATGAGTGCGACAGATGTAAAAGAATTGCCTGATCAGATAGGACAAGCCGTGGCTTCCAGACTCATACCAGCAATATTAGACTCTTCTGAGGGCAGAAACATAAATATTCATGTTGAATTAGCGGATGATGGAATAGGCAAAATGGTTGCCAGAAGGATCAAATACAACGACAAGGATTTGGTGTCTGCTATAAGAGGAGTATCTCCAAGTAGATAAATAAAGGAGCATATAATGAATGTAAAAGACAGAGAATCTATTTTGATTGGTTTTGGAGATGTTCGGTGCGGCTTTTATCACTCTCACAGAATACACCAAAGTCTTGTTTTTGATTCTTCCCATAGCATAGGAAAGAAGACAGGAGTTTCTATATCTGTTGGGAGGGTAAACAGAAGAAGAACCCATGTAGGTCTTGCTGCTTTGTCTGAAATAATTTCTGTTATGAATTCTTTTACTGTGCAGTGTTCTTTTATTGAGCTTTCCTTGTTTAATATCCTGACGATGTTGGGATTGGATAACTCAACAACTGCTCAAAGCATATATATTGATGAAGGAGCACAAACTCCATATTTTAGAATAGAGGCTATTTTTGATTATCCTTTAAACAATAATAAAATGGCAATAATTGTGCCTAAAGCAAAAATAGTTTCTGATGGTTCTTTGGAATTCGAGAATCAATCTCCAAGTTCTGGTTCATTGCAATTTGATGCTGTAAGAAATGATGTAAAGTGGGGAGCAAGGCATCGTTTAGCTCGAATATTCTTTTTCAGTGATTAAAAGAGTAGACTTAAAATAAAGAGGTAAAACAAATGGCTGGCAAAATGTACGATTATTTGGAAACAGGAACAGCAGATTACATAGATCAAGAATTTGATATTCTTGCTCAAAATGTTCTTTCAGAAAGAGCAAATTGGAATCAAGATGTTCATAAGATGGATGGTCCTGTGAGGAGAGTTGTTTCTTTTACCAATGGGGTTTCTTATGAGGTAAATGTTTCTTTTGATAATTTGTCTGAAACAGACACAGATTTTATTCTTGATATGTACAACAATCCAGACAAAGCAAAAGGATCAGAAAAAACATTTTATTGGCATCATCCCACAGATGGAAGAATATATGTGGCGAGATTTCATCCGGGGATGGAAAGAAGGATTTCTTTTTTTCACACAGTTCCAAATGTAACTCTTTGGATTGAGAAAGTAGCAGAGCATTTACAGGCAGAAGATGAGTTTATTGTTTTATTTAGTCTTTCTGACGGAGCAGAAGATGAAATACAAATCGTGGACAATTATTTTCCTTTTTATGATACAAATATGGAATGGAAGCCTATATTGATGGATCAAGGAACAATACCATTCACTATGAGTGATGGATCTCCAAACAATATTCAAACATATGGGGCGTAAGGATTAAATAATGAATCTTACTTGGACTTTTACGGCACACAGAGAAATTTCCATTTATAGGTGGTCTACCAAAGAAATAACCATCGGAGGACATTCTTATACTCCAGAAATTCTTCCTGATGATTTTGGTGGGATTACCATGAATAATGGTGGTGATTCCAGAATACATCAGCTTGAAGATCTCACAATAAAAATAAAATCCCAAGAAGCATTTTCAAGTGGGTTTTTTGATGGTTCTTTGGTTATTATAGATAGATGGGAAGGTGATTTCAGAACAAACAGATTCCGTTTTCGTGTGAAATGGTCTCGTCCTGTTTATCAATTAATGGAAATGCATCTTGTTGATGCTTTCTTTTATGACCTTGGAATAAGCAGGGATCTTGAACTGGCTGAAGAGGTTTCGGTTTCAGGATCCGCTATTACTAAATTGCTTTCCAGGGCGAATCACTACGACATGTTTCTATCAATAGAGGTGGCATAAAA
>PWOH01000032.1 GCA_003557505.1 Mollicutes bacterium
AGTGGAAAATCCACTGTCGTTAAAATGTTTGATGACAACAAAATACCTGTGATTGATACTGATGACATCGCCCGTGAACTATTAAAAAGCGATGAAGCAATCAAAGCAACAATTATTGAAACCTTTGGTGAAGATATTCTTACACCAAGTAAAGAAATTAATCGCAACAAACTCGCTAAAATTATCTTCAGCGACAAAGACCAACGACAAAAACTCAATGATATTGTTCATCCTCAAGTCAAAGACCGTGTCTTTAAAGAAATTGAACACTTCAAAGATTTGAATCACAACATTATCGTCGTTGATGTACCATTGTTATTTGAAGCAGGATTTGATCAATTCATGGATAAAACTATCGTTGTTTACGCAAAGAAAAAAACACAAATCGAACGTTTGATTGCCAGAGAGGGTATTGATGAAGCGTATGCCAAACAAAAAGTCAACGCTCAGATTCCTTTGTCTAAGAAAAAGGAAAAAGCGGACTATTGTATCGATAACTCTCAAAGTATTTTACAAACCGCCAAATCCTTCCAACGTATCTTGAAAAAATTAGAAGCGAAGTCATAAGGAGCCTTTATGGAAAACAGCCCTGCACACGTTGAAGTGCGCGTTTCAGCGAACTCAGAACTTACTCACGTTCACACCCATGTGTTGAGTCTTCTTTACCTACCAATTATTGGTAAAGAAGCTTTTTCGCTATTCTTATACTTACATTCGCTGCTTGATCGTTCGCATTTGAAAAGTCCGACGTATCCACTGACATTTCTTTATGACGGTGTAGGATTATCCCCACAACAGTTTCTTAATGCTCGTAAAGCCTTAGAAGCGGCGGGGTTAATGGAAACGTTCAAAGGGAAAACAAACTTTCATTTTACGCTCTATCAACCCCTTAGCGCTGCGGCGTTTATTAAAGACTCACCCTATAGTGGCTATTTAAAAAGTAAAATCAGTGAAGAACGCTTCAATGATTTAATCAGTCACTTTAAAATTAAAAAGACGAAAAAGACAAACTTTAAAAATATAACAGTGCATTTTGATGAATATTTCTCGCCATTGCGTGAATCCCATAGCGACAAAGCACACTACCAAAGTGGGACCACAAAAAAAGCAACCTTCACCAAACCCATTGATATGGATATGATTCTTGATGAAATTCCACAGTCCCTGCAAAGTCCCAAACTTAAAACCAAGCGTGTCAAAGAGAAACTGGTTGAAATCGCTTATTTATATTCGTTGAGAGAAAATGACCTAATTAAGTTATTAAAAGGCACACTCAGTGAAGGCGACATTGACTTTGAATCATTCAACCGTATTGCGGCTGAATATTATCATAATGAACCCCGTGATATCCATAAAAAGAACGACCCCTACAGCGAAGAATACTTTAAAAGTGTGCACCCTAGAGAACTGCTTGAACAAACAACAGGCACACGCGCTGCGAATGTCGAACTTAGAACCCTCGAACGCCTTATCGACGATAGCGGCTTACCATATGAAGTCCTCAACGTCTTACTCGCTTATGTTTTAAAAGAACTCAGTGGTGATTTTCCATCGTATAACTATTTTGACAAAGTCGCTGCCGAGTGGAAACGCAACAATGTGTCCACCGCAGGTGAAGCCATTGAACATATCAAACAAAAGAAACAACGTCAAAAAACCAAACAACAAACCCCAACCCAACGCTCCTTTTATAAAAAAAGCGAAGAGAAACCCGAAGATACCAATGTTGATTGGTTTGAAGACTATCTCAAAAACCAGGAGGAATGACTGTGCGTAAATATGATTTCAAAGCCAACCCTACACTCGTCGATGAAATCGTCGAGGAATTGAGTGAAGACCAGCGTTTAAAACCGTTCTTCCTGAAACACGACATAACCTCAGAAGTTATTGAAGACGCTGTCAATGAACTGGTGACATTCCGTGAAGAAATTAAACGGTGTGATGATTGTCCCGGTCTTCATGCTTGTAAACAAGACACCACCGGGATGCAACCGGTCTTGAAATATCGGCGCGGTCGCATTGCCCTTGAATACCAACCGTGTCATTACATGCGTGCCAAAGACAAACAAATGGAATCCAAACACCGCATCAATGCGCTATACATGCCCAAAATGATTTTGGATGCGACCCTTGAAGATTTTTATATGAATACCAAAGAGCGCAACGACCTGTATAAAAAAATCATCGGTATCACCAATCAATATGCCAAAGGTGAATCGGTCAAAGGACTCTATCTTCATGGTCGCTATCAGATTGGTAAAACCTATACATTGGCTGCGATTGCCAACCGTTTTTGCACTATGGGCTATGAAGTCATAATCGCCTATTACCCGGATCTTGCACGTGAGATGAAAAGTTCGATTAAAACCGGTACGCTCGAAGAACGCATCGCTCAATTAAAAACAGTCGATGTTTTATTATTGGATGATATCGGCGGAGAAATGTTCAGTGCTTGGATTCGTGATGAAATCCTTGGGCCAATTCTACAGTATCGTTTATTGGATGAAAAACCGACCTTTTTCTCCTCAAACCTGCCACTAAATGAACTTTCAAAATATTTTATCTCCACTGACCAGCAACAAGAGAAAATCAAAGGCTTTAGAATTATCGAACGCATTAAAAAACTCACTGAACCCTTTAACATGTAATGATTGACAAAACACCCTACATTTTATATTATTAGTTTAACAACGAAGAAGAGGCCACGATTGTTTACCTATTAACAGCGACGCAGGATAGTGAAAGCTGCGACTTTAAACAATTACTCCCTCAGAGTTGAGATGCGAAAGCATCATCCGTTTGTCTGCGTTAAGGACCTAAAGAGCTTTATTGAATAAAGGTGGTACCGCGGCTATGTCGTCCTTAACAGTGTTAAGGGCGTTTTTTTATTAAAAGGAGCGATAATATGTTAAAAAAAGATTTTACCATCAAAGAACTCCAAGCGCACATTCGCAAGATCGATTTTCAACCCGATAAAAAACACGAAGTTGTTCTCAAATTATTCGAGGAAGTCGGTGAACTTTCGGTAGAAATGCGCAAAGAACATCAGGAAGGCTTAAGTGAAGCGCGTAAAAGAGAAATTAAATATGAACTCTACGATGTGCTCCATTATGTGACCCATATTGCCAATATTTATGGCATCGACTTAGAAGATGCCATTTTAGAAAAAGATAAAATAAACGAAGAACGTTATGAAGACAGGAGGAATGAATCATGATTACGATAGAATTTAAAGATGGAAACACGAAAGATTTCGAAGCTGGTGTTACGCCAGAAGATGTTGCGGCCTCAATCGGGAAATCTCTGAAGAAGAAAACCGTTGCGGCTTACGTTAACGAAGAAATTTAT
>PWOH01000141.1 GCA_003557505.1 Mollicutes bacterium
TAAATGAATCACTTGATGAATTTAGTGAAGCATTCCCTATTGCCTACTGATGAAAGCGGTTGTATAATCGTTTTAAAGAAACATCCAGGTGTTCTTTAAACGTCTTAGTGTTTTTAAAAATATTGTTATTGAAAGGAATATGAAAAATGAAAAAACTTTTGCTTTTTGCATTAGTATTTACCATGGGCTTAACACTTGTAGGGTGTAATCGTGGTGGCGGTTCAGGAAATATTGTCCTAAGTTATGCGGACTGGGGCGATGCGGAAATGAATCAAGCATTGATTGATGCATTCATGGATGAAAACCCGCATATTACTGTCGAGTTACGTCGTGATATTACCGGTACAGGTGTAGAATTCACATTGAACTTGTTAAATGCACAAGCTGCAGGCGTCTTACCAGACGTATTTGCAATTGACAATGTGCCAACAGGTTATACTAACGGTATGTTACTTGATATTTCTGAGTATTGGGATGCAGATCCTGATACAGATTTAATTTATCCAAACATCAGAGATACTGCAGTTTATGGAGATGGTCGCTATGCGATGCCTTCATTCCAGTTCATTAAAGGAATTTTCATGAACTTGAATATTTTTGATGAGTATAACATCGATGTTCCAGGCAAAGACTGGAAATATGATGAGTTCGTTGAAATTGCCAGAGAAATTCGCCGTGAAGGGGAAAATGACATTGTTTATGGAATCGACCCATGGTTTGGCGATCTTGACTTCTCAGCAATCTGGCCAACGCAAGACCATGAAGATGTTGGTTACAACACATGGGATGGCGAGCAGTTCAACTTTACAATGACTGACTGGGTAGAAGCATGGGAAATGCGTAATGCCCTTTATCAAGAAAATGTTGTTGCAGGATTCACTGAAGAAGAAATGGAACAACTTGGTGATATTTGGCCTTGGGAATCTGGTTATATCGGCATGAGAATTGACGGATCATGGAACATGTGGATGGTTGATCATATGTTTGAAGATTACGGAATCGAGCTTGGCTTCTGGCCATATCCTGGTGGAGAAGCTGGACAGTTCCCACCAACTATTCTTGATTACCAAGTCGTATCCTCACAAACCGATCACCCAGAAGAAGCTTACAAGCTTGCAAAATGGATGACATTCGGTCGTGAAGGATGGCATACACGTTTGGATAAGATGGAAGAACGTGGCGATACTTATATTGATCGTTTCCCTGTTGCGGATTATGACGATGTATGGGAAAGAATCACACCATACATGGCTTATGTAGAAGGAATCCAAGAAAGTATTGACTTACTTGAATACTCAAAACCAGACGTGGATAAGTGGCTACCAGGCTACAAAGCGTTCTGGGAGTGGGTAGAAAGTGAAGAAAATAATTATTGGGACCGTATTAACAGCTTTGAATTAAGTCCTTCAGTCTTTGCGGCTGAATGGGAAGAACAAATTAATAAAATGGTTCGTGAAGCTTTAGAAGAATAATGGGTTAACAGTAAAGCTTGGCATTTTGCCAAGCTTTACACCATTACCGAGGTGTAGACATGGATATATTAAAACGAATGATTACGCATAAATACAAAATATTACTAGGACTTATCCTGCTTGGTATTGGACTATTTTTTGTCGCAAACCGTCATCAGGAAGGGTTTGTGGCGATTGACAGTGAGGCAATCACGCCAACAGACCGTTTAGAGAATAACTATTATCATGTGAAACAGCATTGGGATACAACTGAGGTTGCGGATGTCTTTAAGACAATCTCAGCTACTGATATGTCCGATGATGCTGAATATTCAGACAAATATGAATCGGAAATTATTCCGTTTAAACGCGGTGATTCCATCACGTTTGACGTAGAGATGGATTCAAGAGGGGCTTACGTATTTGCGCTGGATCACATGGATGTCGGAAGGAATTTATTGGAAAATCAAATCGCCGTGAAAATCAACGGTGAGTTTTTGTATGCCGAAAGTGACTTTATTGCACTGCCGACGCAATGGGAATTTACACAAGATTATTTCTCAATCGACCGTTATGGCAATGAAATTCTTCCAATGTCTCAAAAAATAGCACGATTCGAAAAGTCGTATCTCCATGATACGACCGGTCTAAATGCGGCACCACTCACATTTTTATTAGAATCTGGTGTCAACACGATTGAAATTATCAATCGTCGTGGCGATTTAGAAATTGGGAATTTTTATATTGAAAGTGTGCACAACGCGCCGACTTATGAAGAGTACCTTACAATGCATGATGGAGAACTCATTGAAGATGTCTTGATTACTGTAGGTGCTGAAGAACTCAGCGGGAAAAACAATCCTTCCACCCGCCTTCATACCATCAATGACCCTTCAGCCACAAACTATGATACCCGCACTCGTAAGCTAAATGCTTTAGATGGCTATAGTTTCCGTCATGGCAACAACACCATCAGTTATGATGTTGAAGTGCCTGAGAGTGGTTATTATTACTTAGGCTTTAAATACCAACAAAACTTCTTAATGCAGATGCCTGTGTTCCGTGAAATCCGCATTAATGGCGAAGTGCCTTTCAAAGAAATGGAAATGATGCCTTTTAATCATACAACCACGTATCGTAATACGTTGTTGAATCATGGTGAAGAGCCTTTCATGTTTTATCTTGAAGAAGGGAATAATACCATCACTCTGCGTGTCGTATTAGAACCATACCGTCACGCCTATGAAAATATCAGTGTCATCATGGATGAAATCACTGAACTTTCCTTAGAAATCAAACAAGTTACAGGGAATACCCAAGACCGTTATCGTCGTTGGAACATGCGTATGTATATTCCGGATATCGAAGCGCGTTTTGATCGTTGGATTGATACCTTAACGCATATCGAAGAAGAACTTTCAAAATATTCCAACCACGACAACCCCGGTGAGTTGACAAACTTGAATGTCGCAATTTCACAACTTGAAGAACTCCGTGAAAACGTCAATGAAGTGCCACACAAAATGCGTATGTTAGCAGACGGGGATTCCTCGACTTCTAACTTACTGGGAATCACCGTACAGTACTATCTGGAAAATGGCTTGTCGCTTGAAAAGATTTATGTCAGCGGCACTGAAGACCTTCCCCCAGCACGCGCGAACTTCTTTGTAAGAACCTATGAAGCCACCAAACGTTTCTTCTTGTCTTTCGGAGAAAGTGATTACGCGGTTGGCGATGTCGAAGAAGGAACCATTGAAATTTGGGTGAACCATCAACGTCAACACGTTGAAATCATGCAACAAATCATTGATCAGTCCTTTACTCCGGAGACGGGCATTGAAGTCAAGTTATCAATTATGCCAGATGAGAATAAATTAATCTTAGCCAACA
>PWOH01000068.1 GCA_003557505.1 Mollicutes bacterium
TAAACATCCCCGCAGCCACATCAAAAACCAACGTTTTATTATAGTCATAAATAAAACCACTAATCAGTGGTCCTAACACCATCCCGGTTGAGAAAAAGGCATGACGCACCCCCATAATGGTGCCATATTTCTCTTTGGGTGCATTTAAAGAAATATAGTTTTGTTCGAACGGTTGAAACGCCGCTTTAAGTGCATAATAGATTAAAAAGACACTGTATAGCATGATAAAAAACTGATTGGAACGAAAGACAATCAGCACAATGATTGCGGATAAGACTTGAATCCCTTGCATAATCGGTAAATCCAAATTTAGTTTTGATAGTCTAGGCACAATAATGAAATTAGTAAATAACCCAACAATCCCTGTCACCATGATAAAGGTTCCAAGTTGTCTTGGGCTGTAGCCCAAATCGATCATATACACATCAAAATATTTAGAAAGCGTTGATGCGGATATCGTTGCCAACGTTAATCCCAGCAAAAACAGTAATAATGATCGATCGAGTTTTGTCGCATCTTTAAAGTTTTTTAAAAATGAGTTTCGGTTAGTCGAAGGCTTAAAAGAAACTTCTTTCATTGTAATAAAAATATAAGCAACTAAAAGGGTATTAAAAATAGCTTGGACAAAAAAGACTTCACGAATGAAATAATCACCCATAATGCCTCCTATTTGATAACCAATCGTTGTCCCCAGTGCAAAAAGTGCGACACTATAGGAAATATATTTCGTCCGTTTTGCGGTGGGAACAATACTGATGAGATGCGAAAGCATTAACGTCAAATAAGCCGCAACCCCAAAGCCACTAATAAAACGAGCCAAGGTCATTAAAAACTGATTTTCCCCAACAACAAACAATACTTGACCGATACTATATACCAACAAGCCAATCACCACAAAGCGACGTTTAGAGCGTGTATCGCCTAAAATCCCCCATATCGGTGCACCAATAAGCATCCCTAGTGACATTGCCGCAAAGAAAAACCCGAACATGAATCCGGGTAGTCCTAAATCATTCACATACGTCGGGGTCACCACATGACCGAAGTTATGGATAATACCTTGTAAAAGATAATAACTAAGCGTTAATTTAATCGCTATTTGACTTCGTGGATCACGCATTATGATTCATTGCCTTCTTCAACGTTATGATAAACGTTTTGAACATCATCAATGTCATTGAGCATATCAATCATTTTGTAAAAAGTTTCCAGTGATTCACCTTCAAGCGTTACCACAGTTTGAGGATACCATCCGGCATTGGAGGTATGAATGTTGATATGGTTATCTCTAAGGACACCCTCAATACTATCAAGCGCGTAGCCATCAGCGACAATAAGATACCCAAAGTCGCTTGGGGCAATATCAATGACTTCAATATCATTTTCAAGCAATACTTCTAGCAATGTTTCTTCATCGTTTGCTTCTACTTCTAATTTACTGAGGTGGTCATACATATGTTCAACCGACCCATTAACCCCAAGTTTTGAACCATGTTTTGTAAAGGCATGACGCACTTCACTAACCGTACGGTTCACATTATCGGTTAAGGTATCGACAATGATTGCGGAACCACCCGGGCCAAAGCCTTCATAACGTTGATGTTCATAATCAACCGTATCAGAGCCTTCGGCTTTTTTAATGTTTCTCTGGATAATATCCACAGGCACATCGGCTTTTTTAGCCCGTTCGATTAAATGTTTAAGGGCAAGATTACTCTCAAGATTCGTCCCACCTTTTTTGGCAGTCATAAAAATTTCTTTACCGTAACGCGAATAAAGTTTAGTTTTTTTCGCTTGTGTTTTGGCCATTGCTTCTTTTCGCACTTCAAAAATTCTTCCCATTTAAATCACCTTTATGCGTTATCTTTTAATGTCGTTTTATCTTTATGAAGGTCGACTTTTCCTTCTTTGTATAACCGTCCAAGTCCTCGTTTAAAAGCCGCTTTGGACATATTAAATGCTTCATAAATGTCATCTGGTTTACTTTTGTCTGTAAAAGGCATTTCACCGTCATTGGCTTTCAAGTATTCAAAAATTCTTAACGCATCGCCTTCCAGCATTGTTTCCTTTTGTTCAATCAATGTTCCGTTATAGTGTAAATCATCGCGCTTAACCGTGATGGTTACTTCTAAGGCTTCTCCAAAACGATGTTGATCACGGGTATGTTTGTAATAAATAAATACTTCGTGGCCTTGTTCACTGAAGGTAACAAGTCCTTCTTCTGCGACACGGAAAATATAGACCTTTACAGTATCCCCTTTTTCAAGAGGCACTTCAGGTTTTATAAAGTCTAAGACTTTAAAGCGACTCACTGGTCTCGCCACCATTTGTCGTTTGGCAGTCTTTAAATAACAAAGCAATGTATCCCCTTTGTTGGGCCAGTGTTTTTTCATATATGGCAAATCGTCTTTACTTACAAGCATATCTTTAGAAAGGCCAATATCTACAAAAACGCCTAACCCTTCTTTTTTCTCAACGACTTTGACAAACCCTGGGGTAAACATATCAATATAAGGGGTTTTCATCGTAGCGATAAGCCCTTTGTTGTGGTCAATATATAAAAATGCCTCGACAAAATCACCGACATTATGCGTTTCCTTACATTCACTGAATGGTAATGGGACTGTGGCTTCATCATGAATCAAAATATAGCCATCATCCGTTTTTTTTCCGACTTGAAACATATTGTTCGCGCCGGTTCTAAGTGTTGCCATAGAAATCACCTCTTTGACATTATAACAAATTCGGCATAATATAACACGAAAAGTGTTGAAAATTGTTGAATTAAAGCATAAAAGATTGCTTTTTAATTTTGATTTTGGTAGAATATATTCGCTTATGATAAATGGAGGTGAGATATTTATGGCAAACATGGCTCAACAAAGAAAGCGTGTAAGACAAGACAACAAAAAAAGAAGTGCTAGAAAAGTTTTTAAAACAAGTCTAAAAACTAGCATGAAGCGCGTTGAACAAATGGTCGCTCAAGGCAACAAGGAAGAAGCTCAAAAACTTTATGATTTCGCTAACAAAAAATTAGACAAGGCGCTTTCAAAAGGTATTCACCATAAAAACTACGTGGCAAGACAAAAATCACGTTTACAAACATTGATTAACAACCTATAATCGAAGAAAACAATGTCCGTTTTTATTATAAAGCGGACCTTTTATGATTCAGCAAACAAAAACGTCCTTTTTAAGGGACGTTTTTGTTTTTATTTTACTCAGAAAAGATATTTTTATCGACAAAATCTTTTGTTAAGGTTTGAACGGTACTGCGCACCGTTTCATCAGTAGGTTTTAAGGCCAATAGCATTACGAATACAACCACCATGATGACTAACATACTATTAATTAACCACCCCCATGGTAAAAAGAACAAAGGTGGTGCCAATATAAATGGGATGATGCCAAATAGACGGTGATGCCCCGTATCAGCAAGGCGCCTGGTTAATGCACTAATGTTTGCGCATATGAAAATCAACCCAAAAATCGCTAGGACTGGTGAAACTAATAAAAAGACACCGTAAGTCAATTGATACAGTAATAATGCAACCAATGCGGTAAGTATCAGAAAACTATTTGTCAGTAACATGCCCCACCAATACTCACATTTAGCACTGTATCCTTTGAAATGAAAGGTCCGACGCCACATCATTTTATAAGCACGCAGCTTTTCTTCATCGGTTCGATACTTATCAAACGATATTTTATCCTTTTCATTTCTTTGCTTATCCAATCCCATAAAGGATTCAAATTCTTTATCCAACAATCCTTCTTGGATAGTTCCACTTTTGCGTTTTGACACGACAATCACCACTTTTCGTTTATGTATATTATACCGAATAATACGTCGTTGTACAAAAACAGTGCAATCCTAATAAAAACATCATCACTTTAGCGTGATGATGTTGATAGTTTAAGTCGATAAAATAAACATTTCTAGCGCATTTTTTTTGTCGACACGACCGCTTTTAATATGGTAGTCAAGTTGTTCGAGATAATCAAGGTGCGCTTCTATTTTATCTTTAGGCACACCGCGCGCGTTTTGAACCATAAAGTAGGCGCGTCCACTTTTAACTTGAAAATGCCTTTGGACATCATCTTGTGAGAACCCTTTTTCTAAGAGCGTTTTAACTTGGATCATCTCACGATATTTAGCAATGATGATTGCCAAAATACGTAAAGGGTCTTCACTGTAAGTTATTAAATCATGATACACTTCCAACGCTCTTGAAGGGCGTTTATCAAGAATGGCATTGGTAATGTCGTAGACATTGTCTTCAATGTTTTTTGTGACCACGTTCTCAACCATGGTTTTATTAATGGATGATTGCCCTTGTGCGTATAACAATAATTTGCGCATCTCACTAAACGCCAGTTCGGTTGAATGTTTAACACGTGAGATAAATAATTTTAAAGCATCTGGATCAATGGATAACCCTGCGTTAGCAGCTTGTCGGTTTGCCCACCCATTAAGGTCAGAAGGACCTTTCAGTTTACATTCATTAATTGTTGCATTTTCTTGAAGCTTTTTAACGACTTTATTGCGACCATCAAGTTTTTGATGTGGCACACTAATGATAAGTAATGTCTCATCGGTAGGGCTATCTATATAATTTTCCAAGTAAATTAACGGTTGTTCAACTTCGCTTTTTTTCTTTTTTGCATTGGCTAAAAAATGCGCATTTTTTAATACAACAACTTTCTTTTCACTCATAAAAGGAATCGTTTGCGCATCATTAATGGCGTCGGAAAGTCTTGTCTCTTCCATATCATAGGTTGTAAGATTAAAATCATCTATCTCATATTTTTTAATGATTTGATTGATTTTACTGCGAATATAAAAGGTATCTTCGCCATAAAATACGATTATTTTTTCATTCATGTCAACGCTTCTTACGAAGCTCCCTCCTTCGATGGTGCATGGTGCGCTTCACATGACACATTATAGCACATTTTCACGGAGTGAGTGCAGTCTTTTTCAATTGAAACCGACCAATTGAAAAAAATTCTACACTCCCATATTGTTTAAGGGAATAAACATTAATACCACGTTGATTAAAGCGATCAATCACAACATCAGAAGGATGATTAAAACGGTTATTCCGTCTTGCAGGGACGAGTGCAACACTGGGATTTACTTGATCAATAAAGGTTTCACTAGATGACGTGATTGATCCATGATGTGCAACTTTCAACCAATCTGCTTTAACATGGTAACGCTCTAAGAAATCCGCTTCTGCCTGATTTTCGATATCGCCGGTGAAAAGAATGCGTTGATTCATAAAGCGAACCTTCATGATCATCGAATTGTCATTTTCACTGCCAAAATCTCTGGTTCTAGGAAATATAAACCATTCAATGTTGCCGCATTGAACCCAGGTATTTTCATAGTGATGTTGGCTATGATTCGTAATGGTTTTATCAATGGTAAAACTTTCACTGATGGTGGGATATTCTCCGTAATGATCGCGATGTTTATGACTGATAAAAACATAATCTAGACGGCGAACATTTTTGGCGTGTAATGCATTCGCTAAGTTATTGTGTGGATCAACATTGCCAACATCAATGAGCATATTACATTGATTAAAACGATCCCTCAATAAAAAGGCATCCCCATCAACATCATACATTGTCAAACTTTGAAACGGACTATATAGTACCATGAGATTCACAACTGTTATCATGGTAATAACATAAGATGCTTTAATCAATTTCTGTTGAAGTTTTCTTTGTGAGAAAATCCATATGAAACCCATGAAGTAAAAGACTACGAGCACCCCTTGCGGCATAATAAGCCGAACGTGTAAACTTAACAAATGATCGATCCATTGCACACTGTAATTAAACAATGTCATCACCCAACCAAACAAAGAATCCAACCACGGTATGAAAAATGTCGCATAAGCCATCGGTAAAATAAAAACCGTCATCACCGTAACATAAAAGACATTAAAAACAATGCTCATTACATTAAGTGAGCCTTGCATATTAAGAATTATCGGCGCACTGGCACTAAACGCGATAATTGATACAATAAAGCCTTGTTGGAATCGAGATTTATCCTTTAATAACCCCGCCCCTAAGATTAAACTTATACTGACTAAAAATGACAGTTGAAACCCGACTTGGTAAATAAAATATGGATGAATAACGATTAACACCATACACAATCCCATGACTAAATCCAAGGCGCTAAAGTTTAAATTGAGATGTTTATTAATGGCGAGCAAACCAAACATTAAACTGGCGCGTATGACTGATGGTGCGAAGGCAGTTATAAACATATAACCTAACAAAAATATCCCTAACACTAGATCGATACGTGGCGGATGTTTAATGATTGGCGCTATCATTCTTTTTAGCGCTAACACCATAAAACCGACATGTAATCCTGAAACGGCAAATAAGTGCGCGATTCCCAGGGATTGGACATTTTCATAAAACGACGCATCCATATCGCTTCTACTTGCTAAAATAAAGGCTTTTAAACTGGGAGCACTCTCTGGATGGTGATTATCGATATATGTATGCGCGTAGTGCCTTAACCGATAAATATTAAATGTTTCAGAAACAGTGGTTATCGCCTCAGCATAAATAATTCCGTCAATATTGATACTTGTTAAATACTGATCGTAATTAAAACCTGTAAAAAAACCGTTAGGTTCAGGAACAGTTACATCTCCTCTAACCATTAACGTATCACCAATGTTGATATGACTTAGCGATTCATCATACACAATGTAATTGCCGTTGTCTGTTTTCAACCGCAGCCTAGGGTGTTCGCGGTTCGCTTCTAAACTTGTGACAACACCCTGTTGGGTATCATGAGAACTTATTTCTATCTCGAAAAACATTAACTGAAACACTACACTCATGACTAAAAATAAAGTCATAATTAAAAACACCTTATCATACCGATATAACCGCCACAACAAAACAGGGATTATCCCCCACACCAGTGGATGCTCCCATGCATAGATCATGACTACAAATGGCATAAAGATAATATGGAGTTCATGGTTAAATCTTGATAAGTTCACGGATACTTTCAAGGGTTGTTGTTCCGATACCACTCACATCAGTGAGTGCCTCAACACTATCAAAAGCGCCATGGGTCTCGCGATATTCAATAATAGCCTTCGCACTTGCGGGCCCAATATTTGGCAATGTCGTCAGTGTGGCTTCATCAGCGGTGTTGATATTAATAAGACCATTATCGGGCATATCACTTTGAGCATCATCGTGTGATTCTTGTTGAGATATTGAGCCAACGACAATCATCTCCCCATCCTGTAACTTACGAGCAAGATTCAGTTGATTAGTACATCCGTTTTGGCTAAGCCCACCAGCTTTGTCAATTAGAGCGAACAAGCGGGTTTCGCTTTGTAGTTTGTAAACACCGGGTTTACGAACTTTGCCTTTGATATCCACATAAATCGGTTGCGTCGTATCAGGTTCATTAGGTAGTGGTTCTACTGATTCAAACGGGGAATTACTACTTTCTTTTTGTGCTCCAAGAGTATTATACGTGATAATTACGCCCACTACGACGACAATTACTACGACGATTGCTATTTTTTGTGTGTAGTCCATAATAAAAACCACATCCTTTCACGCCTATGATACAAAGGCTGATGTGGTTTTACTTTTTTATCATATAAATTATACGTTCTTCTAGTTCAATGCGTTCAATCATACGGTAAGCACTTAGGCAATCTTCAATATCTTCGATGGGATAGCTACGTTCATAGTGCTTGGCAATGATTGAATCCTGCTCAAGCACATACTGAACCTGACAAGGGGTATCCGTTTTTTCAACCCGCCATTGAAATGTTTGATGGTCTATGGTTGGAAGCGTTTCCTGATAGCCTTCAAGTGAGGTTAAATAATCACACTTCAAGACATCAAAAAGGAAAATTCCATTGGGATTGAGATGGTCCAGCCACATCGAAAGGGTAGTTTTAAATACTGTAAAATCACTGAGATGATTAAACACATCAATTGGAGCGGCGATACAGTCATAGGTTTGTAAAAGCGGTTGACGCATATCATGGGTAAAGATATTTACATGCTTATAAGGGTTGTTTTTAGAAGCATTTTTAACCATGGCTTTATTGACATCAAAAGCATCAATATGTTGGAAAAAATCGTGTAATGCCAATGATATTTTGGCGGTTCCTGCACCAATTTCTAAAAACCGTTTGGGAATAGCGTGTTTTTTTATAAGCTGTAAATATTGGTCATATAAAAAGGTGTCCATGGCATCGTCATAATGCGAAACAATTAAACTATAGGTGTTCACAACGAGTCCTTATCAATTTTAGGGACGTCCAACCACATTTTTTCAATATTGTAGTATTCCCGTTCTTCTTTCGTAAAGACATTAACAATAATGTCGCCACAGTCGATAAGTGACCATCCACCTTGTGATCCTTCAACTTTAGCATCAGGATAATCATGTTCGCTAAGTGCTTTTTTCACATCACGAATTGCACCGTTTAATTGACGGGGATTGCGTGCACTACTAATGATAAAATAATCGAAAAATGGACTATGGTCTTTCATGTCGAAAATCATAATGTCTTCAAGTTGCATATCTTCAAGGGCATCTTTAATCAGTTTAAGTTTTTGCATGGGGCCTCCTTCTGTTGGATAGTTTCTTTTGATAATACGCTCTGGCTTCATAGGCAATATCAGGGATGACACCACCATTTTTTTCAAATAAAGTAATTGAATTATCCATCGCTTTATAAACCGCTTCATCAAGTGAGTCAAACGCGATTTCTCGAACGTCTTTACAGGCTTGGTAAGGTCGATTTGGTTCAATATAATCACTGATATAAAGCACTTTTTCATACAGCGTCATCGCTGGTTTACCGACGGTGTGGTGTTCAATAGGACCTAATATTTCAGAATCCTTAATACCGAAGGTTTTTTGGGCGTATGCCGCGGCACTAAAGCCATGGTATAAAGGGGGAGCGTATGCTTTTAAGGTTTGTTTACCATAATACTTTTTAATGAGTTTTTTATGGTATTTCTGGGATTCGTTTTTGGTGATGTCATGTAACAAGGCAGCCAAGGTTACTTTCTTGCGGTCTAGTTGATACTTTTGTTGGAATTTCAAGGCTGTTTCTAAAACACCATACGTATGGACTAAGCGTTCTTTATCATCCGCAAAGGTTGTTTCAAGGGCTTTTTTGACCGCATCTATCATTATATCAACGCATCCCGTTGATATGGCTTCACAGCTTGTGGAAGATATAGACGAATGATTCCACTGCCTTGGATAGAGAAATGCCCAATACCAGGGATAACAATATCAGTTTTGTTTTGGGCATTCAAAGGGTATTGATGCACTTTAAATTGAGTGTTTTCATCCAACGATGGTGTGAGTAATTCTCCACGATGCTGATCGTAAAACTGATCGGCATTAATCATCTTTGTGCGATGAATCTTTAAACTTTGAGCGGTGTAAAACACAAATGTGCTTGGTAACCCTTTAAGAAAATCAACACGGGCAAGCCCACCCATAAAGACGGTTTGCCCGCCTTGGAGTTGATAAGCCGTCGGTTTGACTTCTTTTTTAGGTTGTAAAAGTTTGATGGTTGTTTGATCCAAGATATTGAAATAATGGTTTTGTTTGATTAACCCTGGGGTGTCATAAATGGTGTGCTTTCCAAAGGGAATCGCGATAAAGTCTTGTGTGGTTCCCGGCGCAAAAAAGGTGGTAATTGGTTCAGCTTTGTGAGCGGAGGCCGCAGAAATCATATGATTGATGATGGTGCTCTTACCAGTATTGGCAGCACCGACTACATACACATCACGATTTTCACGATCAAGAACATCTAAGAGATCATCGATGCCTTGATTTTTTTTGGCACTGATGAAGTGAATGCTTTTCGGTTTCAGTCCATAATCCGCAAGTATCTTGTTTAAACGGTGTTTGATTTTCCCATCTTTGACACTTTTTGGTAATAGGTCTTTTTTATTTGCGGCGATCAGTAAATGGTCACTTTGAACAATATTGGTGATTTGTGGCAGGATTGAGCCCTCAATATCAAAAATATCGATAACCTTTAAAAGCGTTGCGCCTTTAGGAATGGTAGAAATCATCGTATGATAGTCTTCTTTGGTTAAATAACTCGGGATGATTTCCCCGTAATGACGCATTTTATAACAGCGCATACAATAAAGGTCTTTATCTTGATCTAATGGTTTAGGGGTGTAAAATGGTTTATCTTTATCGGTATTTTGTAGTTGACCGCCACAACCAATGCAATGTAATTCACTCATAGTTTCACCTCGTGTGAAGATTTAATGTATCGTAGGTTTCTGGAAATCTTTTTTGAATACGTTTTAACATTTTCCGTTCAACTATACGGTTAATTTTTGTGTACCATTTCTCGGTTTTTTGTTTGATTGGTTTGACCAAAACAACATCAATGCCAAAGCGTTTTCCACCGAAAACATCGGTCATCAATTGATCACCTACCAAAGTGATAGATTGTTTATTTGGTTTTTCATCAAGTCTTTTTAAGGCCTTTTTAAACCCTGATTTCAGTGGTTTTTTAGCCGAAAAGACATAGGGAAGGCCGAGTGCTTCACTGAATGGTTTAATGCGTGATTTGTGATTGTTTGATATGAGTACGATTTGAAAGCCGGCGTTTTTTAAGTTATCGAAATAGCTTTGGATTTTATCATCTGGTAAGTCAATATCATAGGGAATAATCGTATTATCAATGTCAAAAAGAAGGATGGTTTTTCCTTCGGATTTTAAGTAGTTAATGTTAATGTCATAAATCGTGTTTACATGGTCGTCGGGAATGAAATGACGAACCTTCAATAAATTATGAATCATGAGGTTCCTCCTTCGTTGTCTTCATTATACTAAATATGGTTTTTGATGTCACGCATATACTGTTCATGTGTGGATTCGAGAGCTTTTTTAAGTGTTTTATAGTTGGGACAAAAATTAGCAAATGTTGCATAGAAAGCACGAGAATGATCCGGATGTTTTAGATGCGCAATCTCATGATAATAAATATATTCAAGGAAATGCTTCGGGTAATGGACTAGGGCATGATTAAAGCGAATGCGCTTAGTAACGATCTGACAGCTCCCAAATTTCGAATGGGCATAGCCCGTTGTGAATGCAACATTCTTTAAAGGGTAGTCAGGATATTTTATTTGTGCTTCTTGATGAATTTCTTGGACTGTCTCTAGTAATACTGATTGTAAATATTTGCGTAAGAGTCTTTGAATGTTGTTTGTGTTTAGGGCTTCACTACAAACATATAATGTGTTGGCTTTAAAAAACACGCCGCCTCTGGATTGGATGTAGTGTACAGGGTAAAGCGTGCCAAATATTTGTATCGCTTTAGGCTGATTCAATGTTTCATTAAAATCGAGTCTTGGAGGGAGTTTCACAATCGTATCAAGATGTTTGTCAATCATCGTTGAGAGTGTTTTGATTGGGGTATGTTTAGGGGCACTGATGACATAGCCATCTTGCGTAACCCTGATGATAATGCGACGTTGGTTGCGGCGGTAGCAGACTTTAAAGCTTGTACGCTCACCGTTAATGGTTTTTTCTATTTTAGAGGGCATCGCAAACTCGTTTCAAGACCTCGCCACTTTTTAATGTCGCCGTTTCAACGGTTTTCTCATCGGTGGTTTGAGTTGGGCTTCCCAACACATCACTGATGATTCGGAAGGATAAAAACGGTATATTTTCGAGATAAGCAATTTGGGCAATCGCAGTGCTTTCCATATCTACAGCATGCAAATCAGGGGTTGATTCCATAAACGATTTTAATGGCGTAAGTGAGGTCATAAACTGATCACCACTCGCAATGGTGCCATTTATGTAAGGATGTTCACGCATGGCTTGTTTAAAAACATCCACATATTGTGGGTCAGAATAATACGAATTGGGCATGCCTGGCACTTGTCCTTGCGGATAATTAAAGGCAGTGACATCAACATCATGGTAGATTAATTTTTCACCAAGCACAACCTCAAAGACTTCACGGTTAACTCCACCAGCAATCCCTGTATTAATAATGATATCGTAGGGGTGTTGTTGGAGAAATCGTGCGGTTTTATACGCCGCATTCACTTTTCCAATGCCAGATTGAATACAGTGAATAAGATGTTTTTCATGCGGAAGATGATAATATAGCAATCCATCTTTTTTGATTGCCTCAATGGCTTCAAAAAAGCGGAAAAACGCTTCTTTTTCTTCTTCCATCGCGAAGATTACCGCTATGTTCATAATCATGCCTCCAAATGAAAAAAGAATGAAAAAATCATTCTTTATTTCACATCAAGAATTGTGATTTCGATATTTCTGTTTGCTTCGGTCTTAAATTTAACATTATCACCTTTTTTATGACCAATAACCGCTTTTCCAACAGGTGATTCGTTAGAAATTTTATTGTTGAAAGGGTCGGCTTCTAATGACCCAACAATTGAGTATTCCACTGGGTCTTTTCCGTTTACTTTTAACAGGACAGATTTTCCGATGTGGACTTTGTCGTTCTTAGAATCTCCGGAAATAACCTCGGCATGTTTGAGAATATTTTCAATCTCTTTAATACGAGATTCAATTCTAGCTTGTTCGTCACGCGCCGCATCATAATCAGCATTTTCACTTAAGTCTCCTTGAGCACGTGCTTCTTTTAACGCTTCAAGATTTTTTTCTCTTTGATTGGTCTTGAGGTCATTAAGTTCTTCTTTTAGTTTATCAATCCCCTTAGGGGTCAGTTTGTACGTTTGGTTAGCTTCCATAATTTGGGGTTCCTCCTTGCTTAATGCATAATATTGTATCATGTTTTATGGCGGCTGACAATTCTATTCGTTGCGA
>PWOH01000103.1 GCA_003557505.1 Mollicutes bacterium
ATTGAATATTTTTGTAAACGCCGCTTTAAACCCAGTTTCATGGGTTCCACCATCACGCGTACGGACATTATTGACAAAAGAATAGACTTGATCCGTGTAAGACTTAGTAAACTGAAACGCGACTTCGACATTGATTTCATCGACGACACTTTCAAAAAATATCGGATCATGAATGGCTTTCTTACTTTCATTCATGTATTTAATGTAGGATAGGATTCCTTCATCATATTGGTAAACATCCCGTTGTTTACTTCTTTCATCAACAAGAACCATTTTTAGCCCTTTGATTAAAAAGGCACTTTCCCGTAAGCGCTCAGATAAGGTTTGATAATTAAATACGGTGGTAGAAAAAACATTGGCCTCTGGTTTAAAGTGAACTTTGGTTCCACTTTTACGCCGTTTGCCGACTTCCTGAATTTTTGAAACTTTCGCCCCACCATTTTTAAAGGTCATATTGTATTGAATGCCGTCTCGTGTGACGGTGACATCCAAGAACTCGCTTAAGGCATTGACAACACTGGCACCTACACCATGAAGGCCCCCTGATACTTTATAGCCACCTTCTTGGCCAAACTTTCCACCAGCATGAAGTTTAGTATAAATTAATTCAACGGTATTTTTACCGCTTGTATGATCTTCGATAGGAACACCGCGACCAAAATCTTCAACAATAACGGAATTATCTTCTTTAATCGTTACAACGATTTCATCGCCATAACCAGCCAACGCTTCATCAATGGAGTTATCAACTATTTCCCACACCAAATGATGAAGACCACGATTGTCGGTTGACCCGATATACATACCGGGGCGTTTGCGTACCGCATCGAGTTCCTCTAAGACTTGGATCGATTCTGCTGTATAAGCTTTTTCTGTCATAGAAACACGTCCTTTGGATTTACTCACTCATATATTATATCAAAAAGCCATATTCATTTGTAGTGTCTTTTTCATTTTAGTTATGGTATAATTCGAAATAGATAAAATAACGAAGGTGATTATTTTGCAAGATACTATTATATTTTTTATCCCATATATTATTGTACTCGTTTCTTATTTGATTGGCTCTACGCCAATGGGGTTACTCACTGGTAAAATCACAAAAGGTGTTGATATTCGTGATTATGGATCAGGGAATCTCGGGACCACCAATGCCATGCGTGTGCTTGGTAAGAAACTAGGGCTTTTTGTGTTTTTCCTCGATGTCTTAAAAGGTGGTATTATTATTTTCCTGATAAGACTCGGTGTATTTGACAACTTTGCGATGTTTCATCCCCTTGTGTACGGTTTAGCCGCAGCTGTGGGACACATTTTCCCTATATTTCTTAAGTTTAAAGGCGGAAAGGCCGTCGCAACCAGTGTCGGAATTTTCCTCTTTTATGCGCCTGTTTTAGGACTTCTTGGTCTATTAGGCTATGTGCTTGGGGTTAAATTTACCCGCTACATTAGCATCGGCTCTTGTTTGGGCGCAACCTTCTTAATGATCAGTGTTATTATCGTATACTTTGTTGGCCCGGCTGAAGGTGGGGCTTATGAATGGTTATTTGGCATGCGTCGTGACTTATTCCTACCAATTATAGCCTTTATCGGTAATTCGTTAATTTTCTATCGCCATATCGGCAACTTTAAACGTATCATTGCTGGGACAGAACCTAAGAGTAACTTTTTACAGAAACATAAGATACAGCAAAACGTCTCAAAACGTTCTAAATAAACAAGGCTTGCCCTTATCATAACAAAAAGCGCATGATTTCATGCGCTTTATTTTTATTTATCGTACTTTTGCCATAAACGATTGCATCGCTTCGGTCTTTGGACTATCCATAATTTCGGTAGGACCATGTTCGATAATATTGCCATTTTCCATGAAAATAACATAATCGGAAAAGTCTCGAACAAAGCTCATGACATGGGTCGCAAAGACAAAATCTTTGCCTGAATCACGTAAATCTTCTACCGCATTAAGGACATCATTCGTTAGAATCGGATCCAATGAAGAAGTTGGTTCATCTAAGAATATAACATCCGGATCAATACTTAAAGCCCTAGCGATGGAGGCCCGTTGTGCTTGTCCGCCTGATACATTACGCGGAGCTTTATGCGCTTGATCATCAAGTTTTAATTTCTCAAGGTTCGACATTGCACACTTAACCGCAGCTTCTTTAGTAAATCCCCGGGTTTTCTCTAAGATTAGTGTGATGTTATCGAGTAAGGTGAGATGAGGAAATAAGTTGTGCGATTGAAAGACAAACCCGACCGCTTTGCGATACTCGGGGTCATCAACCGCTTGATCGTTGATGGTAACCTCACCGCTGGTTGGCTTTTCCAAACCAGCCATAATTCTGAGTAAGGTGGATTTTCCGCTGCCGCTTTGCCCAAGCAAGGCGACGGCTTTCTTTCCTTCTAACTGTATGGATAAATTATGCAGTACTTCTATATCATAGGTATGTGATAAAGTTTTGATGTCGATTTTCAGAGTGACCATCTCCTTTCAAAGTAGCGGATAAATTGTGAGAGTGGGATGGTAATCAGGATATAGAGTACCCACATTGTCATTAACGCAACAACCGTCGCATAGGTTGTGCTTTTAAAGATATGATGGGCATAGAATAGCTCTCGAACGGATAGAACATTTAATAAGGCGCTTCCTTTAATAATCAACGAAAAGTTATTCATCAACGGCGGCATCAAAATACGGACCACTTGAGGGACGATGATGTAACGATATTTTTGATAGGAAGTAAACCCAAAAAGATCCATTGCCATGAATTGTTCATCCGTGATGCTTGAAAAGGCCGAACGAAAGATATTTTTCATATAGGGGGTGATATACACAATTAACCCCGTAACGCCCATGAAAGCACGTTGATAAATATTAAATGCCGGCCCAATTACAAACGCCATAATCATAATCATGACTAGTAATGGGGTTCCATAAATAATTTCGGTAAAAACCGTATCAAACGCCCTGAATAGTTCGAATTTCGATTTACTGATAAGAAACAGTAAAAATCCCGTAATCATCGAACCAACCAAAGCAATAAAACTTAAAATAATGGTATTGATGATGCCTTCTACAAACAACCATTCATAGCCTTGAAGTCTACCAAAATCTAAAAAAGCCGCTTGTTGGAGAAGCACATAAACCATAAACGCTACGAAAACTAAGACCGCTAAAACATGACTGAGGATTTTATTCATCGAATTAGTCTTCATAAATAAAGAAATCTAATCCATAACGCCCTAAGCGTTCTTCAACTTCGTCGTCCCAAGTTTCTCGTAAGCGATCATA
>PWOH01000129.1 GCA_003557505.1 Mollicutes bacterium
AGCCCCAACAAAGGCTTCGAAAGCGTCTGCAAGTAAGGCGTGGCGTTCACGTCCACCACTTTTTTCTTCACCATGACCTAATAACATATAAGTCCCTAAGTCACATGCTTTGGCATATTCTACCAAGGCGGCTTCACACACATATTTGGCGCGGCGTTTTGTCAGATCACCTTCATTATAATGTTTATCTTCTTCATACAAATATTTGGCCATAATTACATCTAAAACCGCATCACCAACAAACTCAAGCCGTTCATTGGATTCCATTTGATGTTCATTGGCATAAGATGAATGCGTCAGTGCGGTTTCCAATAGTTGTCGATTCGTAAAATCAAGATTAAAAAACGCTTCTAGTTCTTTCATTCGTTTTCAGCCTCACTTTCTATGACTTGCGTAACTTTATCGATGACATCTTGACGAACGACATGTGCCGCTTGTCTAATTGCATTATAAAAACCATCGGCTTTTGATGATCCTTGTGCTTTAATAACAACACCTTTTAATCCGTAAATCATCGCGCCACCAATTTCTTCTGGGGACATTCTTTTCTTGAAACGGACTAGATTTTTAGCCGAAAGTAATAAACCGATTTTCCCTAAAATACCCCGTTTCAACTCTTCTTTTAACATTTTCCCCATGCCTTTGGCAGTCCCTTCAATCGTCTTCATGACGATATTGGCTGTAAATCCATCGGAGATGAGAATATCACAAGGCGGATCTAACACTTCCTTGGGTTCTACATTACCATAAAAGTTAATATGTTTATTGGACTTAAACAGTTGAAAAGCTTCGTTATCTAGATCGCGACCTTTTCCTTCTTCGGTACCAATATTGATTAGACCAACCTTAGGACTTTCAACACCAAGCACTTCTTTAGCATAAATACTCGCAAAATAGGCCTGTTGAACCATGTATTCCGCTTTAATTTCAAGGTTCGCTCCAGAGTCCAATAATATAAAAGGTTTGTGTGAAGCGGTTGGAAGGACTGGTGCGATTGCCGTACGCTTCATTTGTTTCATGCGACCCACCAAAATATGAGCACCGGCAATGAGTGCTTGGGTAGCCCCCGAGGACACAACGGCATCATTATCTGCTTTGCGAACAGAACTAAGCGCCATGGCCATAGAACTTTTACGGTTTGAACGAATGGCACGAATAGGGTCTTTTTCTCCCATATCAATCGTTCCTTCTGATTGAACGATTTTGATACGATCGTGCGGTTTCAACGTCTTTTCAATGCTTGCTTTATCACCATAAAGGGTAATTTCAATATCATCTATAGTCTCTACAGCTTTCATAGCACCTAAGATTTGTTCAACTGGGGCATGATCGCCACCCATTGCATCAACTGCGATTTTTATCATTTCATTCACCTCAAAAAAATATAGTCATAATCAGTCCTATTATAGCACAAACCCCTAAAGGTTCGCAGTCATTTTACGTATTGATAATGTCTTTCTCAAGCAAAGATTTCAATGATTTATAGGATGGGTCTTCATTAAGAATTTTAGGAAGGATATCAATAGCATCCTGATGGGCAACATTTAGGATGTTAGTATCCTCAGGAATAACGGCATGTTGGAACGGTAGATAACCACTTTGAATCGTTCCGATTAAGTCTCCATGTCCTCGATATGCTAAATCATATTCGCTTAACGCAAATCCATCTGTAGTTTTTTCCATTACAGAAAGTCGTTCATGAACTGCTGGGTCATCTTTGTGAACCAATATACATAACCCATCCTTATCACCACGACCGACTCGACCTCTGAGCTGATGAAGTTGAGCATACCCCATTTTTTCCGCGTGATAGATAATAATTGTAGAGGCTTTAGGGATATCTATGCCGACTTCAATGATAGTGGTCGCAATGAGTATGTGTGTTTGGGCCGCCTTAAATTTCATTAATACTGTTTCTTGTCTGTCACGATCAAGTTTACCATGCAACATGGCAACGGAGTGTTTGGGAAAGTGTTGTTTGTACCTTTTATATAAGTGTTTTACACTGTATTTCAAGGTTTCATTTTCCTCAATGTTTGGGGAAACTACAAAGACTTGTTCACCGTTTTTTAGTTTTTCTACAACTAAATCAAACACTTTGTTCATGTTACTGAACACTGTACGCTTTGTTTGTGTGTCTTTGCGGGAAAGTGGACGTTCATCAAGCACAGAGATATCCATATCACCAAACAATGTTTTTCCCAATGTTCTGGGGATTGGTGTGGCACTTAAATACAATGTATCCGCTTCTGTGCCTTTAGCTTTTAAACGTTCGCGTTGATTAACGCCGAATCGATGTTGTTCATCGGTAATAACCAACCCAAGATTCTGATAGATTGTATCATTCGAGAAGAGTTTATGGGTTCCAACTAGTAAATCAATGCTTCCGGATTGTAAATCTTTTAATACACTAGCAATTTCAGCTTTACTTAAGTTGTTAGATAAATACCCTACATTTACATCGGTACGCTCAAAGATTACAGCTATATTGGTGTAGTGTTGACGGGCTAATATTTCTGTTGGAGCCATAAATGCCACCTGGGTTTTTGATAAAATCGCCGCATAAGCCACTACCGCTGCAACCAAGGTTTTTCCACTCCCTGTATCGCCTTGCAGTAAACGGTGCATGCACAAAGGCGATTGCAAGTCTTTTAAAATATTTTGAATTTCCCTTTTTTGCGCATTGGTCAAATTAATGTTAAGTGAACGCATAAAGTCATTTAATTGTTCATTAGAATATTGTTTGGCTGATTTTTGAGATTGTTTGCGGAGATATTTGAGATATTGCATTCTTAGTTGATGATGTAACAACTCTTCATATTTAAGACGACGTTGAACTTGCTTATGATTTTCTTCATTTATAGGTTCATGGACGGATGCAATCAGTTGTTCATAATTAAATAATTTATAGCGTTTTCGCAGAGGAGAAGGGAGAGTATCCTTCAGTGAACCTTTGAAGATTTCATAGGTGTTTTTTACAAGTTTAAGGTAGGTGGAATCAGCGATTCCTTCTAAATTATATACAGGAATATACCCCTCTTTAAAATTACTTCTATGATAGATTTTTTGGGCAGATATACTTAAGGAACTATCACTGATTTTACCGTAAATAACGACTTCGGTGTTTTTAAATAACGTTCGCTTTAAATAATGTTGATTAAATATAGCAACACTGTATGACTTGTTTTCTATGATGACATTAAAAGATAGTTTAGATAAGTTTTTTCGGATGAAAAAAACACTTGGTGTGTTTGTGATTTTAGCGACCAAATAAAAATAATTCTCAAAATCCGTTTGGTCCAAACGCGATATTTTATGATGAATATAACGTTTAGGAAAGGTAGTGAGAATGTGTTCTGGTAAATAAATATCATTTTGTTTTAACAAATCAGCGCGTTTTTTGCCAACACCTTTTAAATCAGTCAGATCCATAACATCACCATTTATATTATATCATATGTCTTTATCGAGCAGACCTATTAAAAAGCCAAAGACTTTTTGGTCTTTGGCTTATAAAATTATTCGACTGCGATTAGGAACGCGTAGATTGATTGTTCCCCTTCAATGACTTCGACTTCGACTTCGCTGTATTTGTCTTCAACATATTGGCGAAGTTTTTCGACTTCTTTTTTCTCTACACCATCACCTACGATTAAGGTAATAATTTCAGACTCTTCATCGATTAACTGATCTATTAAGCCCTTCGTTGTTTCAAGCCTTGTTTTCTGACTAGAAACAATCTTTCCTTCTTTAATCCCCAAAAAGTCATTTTTCTTGATGCTTAATCCGTTGATATTGGTATCGCGGACTGCATAGGTGACTTCTCCGGATTTAACGTGTGCGATGAGTTCTTTCATCTCTTCAATCGCTTCTTCAAGATCAGCATTGGCATCAAACATTGTCAGTGAGGCATAACCTTGAGGAATAGTTTTAGCCGGTAAAACAACGACATTTTTATCGTCAATTTCTTTTGCGGCATGCTCAGCAGAGAGCATGACATTTTTATTGTTCGGAATAATGATGATGTTATCAGCATTAACGCGTTCTACCGCGTCAATAAAGTCTTGTGTTGAAGGGTTCATTGTTTGGCCACCATCGATGACGAAATTAACACCCATTTCTTTAAACGTGTTTTTCAGTCCATCACCATTGACTACAGTAATTAAACCGTATTTTTTTCGAGGGCCAAGATCAAAATCCGTATGGTCATGTCCTTTCATGGAATCTTCTGATGTTTCTTCACTCCACGCGTGAAGTTGTGTTTCGGTATGTTGCAAAGTCATATTTTCAATTTTCAAGTTAGCAAACTCACCATAATTTTGCCCGATATTCAAAGCATCACCAGGTTTAGTGGTATGAACATGCACTTTACAAATTTCTTCATCAGCGACAACAACAATCGAATCACCAAGGCGATTTAGTTGTTTGATTAACTTATCTTTATTGAATTTTTGTTCATCCTCAAGTTGAATAATGAATTCAGTACAATAACCAAACTCCTCTGTCTCACTTTCGGCTTTGGCTGCTTGTTTTTCAGCGCGTTGAATTGCTTTTTTAGCAGCGCGTTCTTCGTGGTAAATTTCGCCTTCAAGGGCATCAATCATACCTTCGATAATGACAATAAGCCCGGCGCCACCACTATCAACTACACCACTTTCTTTTAAAACGGGTAGATGTTCAGGGGTTTCGTCGAGTGAAATTTTTGCTTTATCAAGATAGATTTTTAAAATTTCAAGAATTTCTTGATCGTCTTTGACATGTTTCTCTGCTTCTTCACAGGCTTCACGTGCTACAGTAAGAATAGTTCCTTCTACTGGATTGATAACTGCACCGTATGCTTGTTTAACACCTTGTTTCAATCCTGATATAAAATCCTTAGCGGTTGCTGTTGTTAGAGTTTGATACGCTTTTGCAAACCCACTGAAAAGTTGTGATAAGATTACGCCTGAGTTTCCTCTGGCACCCATCAATAATCCTCGGGAGAGTGCTTTTCCGATTTTCTCAATTGGCTCGTCATTTAAATCTTGAATCGCTTTCACACCACTCATCATAGTTGATTGCATGTTACTTCCGGTGTCACCATCTGGAACTGGGAATACGTTAAGATCATTTATATATTGATGATTATTTTTAAGTTTTATACTACCGTTAGTGATTAATAATTTCATTAAATTTCCGTCGATTTCAACTGGACTCATTATTTATCCTCCATCGTGATTTTTATTAAATTTTATGGTTTTGTCAGCATGTAAAAATGCTTTGATAACCTTAATAATAAAGGCCTTTTCATTTTATCATACGTTACTATCTATTGCAACATATAAGGAAATTTGTCATTTCACAAAAAAAATTGCAAAAATACCTTGATTTATGTTATTGTTTTGGTATAATATATTAGGTTTTACGAAATCCAACTTTGAATGGAGGGCTCACATATGGGTAAATCATGTTATATTACTGGAAAAAAGAACCTTTCTGGAAACAATCGCTCTTTTGCATTGAATTCAACCAGAAGAAAATGGAAAGCTAATTTACAAAAAGTTAGAATCATTGACGAAAACGGCGAGAAAAAAACCGTTCATGTATCAGCTAGAGCTTTGAAAAAGAGCAAGCTTACACGCGCTTAACTTTGCCTATAAAGCCGATGACATCGGCTTTTATTATGAATAAATCTCTCAAAAATCCCTCTCTCTTTTTTTGAAACACTGCATTTGATGCAGTGTTTTTTTTATTCATCATCCGCCTGAATGACAAGTAATTTTCCCTCTGTAAAAGAGACAACGCCTTGACCTTGATTAGAAATACATAAAGGATCATCCACATCTAAATGATAGTCTTTCAAGGAAAACTTAAATCCTTCTAGGGTTAATTGCTTCACGGCTTTTACCGCAAAGAAAGATATATAATCATGGGGGTGGGTAATCCCGTAAGTGCCTGGATCTAAGATGAACATTTTCGCGTGGTCATTAAGTACGATAATATTGCCACGTTTCAAAAATAGGATATTGCCATAAGTGTGATCAAGTCGCCGACCTATACCCCCATACATCATGATGCGATTCGCATTCATGGCGAGGGCTTTTGTAATGGCTAAATCTGAATCCGTTTTGTCTTTATTGATTTGGTGCGATTCAACTGTCTTGACATTTTCATTAATGTATTGGCGCTCTGCTTCACTGACAGAATCGAAATCTCCAATGGCGAGATCGAGTTTTAATCCGTTTTTAAGTGCGTAATAAGCGCCTTTGTCTACACCAATTAAAAACTCGTTTTTTTCTTTTTTGTATAATTTATCCAAAGAATAGTTTAAGGGGGATGCAAAGATTTTTACTATCATAAACGCAATCCCTCAATCGCTTTATTTCTATCGGATTGCTTAAAGATATATGACCCAGCAACTAATACATCAACGCCGGCGTCTTTACAAATTTTAGCCGTTTCATTATTAATGCCCCCATCAACAACAATATGATACTGATAGCCTTGGTTTTTTTTCAGGGTTGAGAGTTGTTGCATTTTATCGACCATATCAGGCATAAATTTTTGGCCGCCAAACCCTGGTTCCACACTCATAACCAATACAACATCTAGCTTGTGTAAATAAGGCTCAATGGCACTGAGTGGGGTCGCCGGTTTAAGAGAAATACCCGCTTTAACGCCTTTTTCATGTAAATAATCAATTAAGGCATCAGGATCATCATCTACTTCCACATGGAAGGTAATATGATCACTACCCGCATCAATGAAAGCATCAAAGTATTTTCGCGGATCAGAAATCATTAAATGGGTATCAAATATTTGTTTGGTGTGCGGACGCAAAGCTTTGACAACCGCTGGACCTATCGAAATGTTTGGCACGAAATGACCATCCATGACATCGACATGAATCCATTCCGCTTCACTAATGGTTTTGATGTCTTCTTGTAGTTTGGAAAAATCGGCAGATAATATCGATGGGGCTATAATCATAATTTTCACTCCTAATAATACTTTTTTTGATTGGTAATTTCTTTGTGAATCTTTTGATAGTTATCGTAACGTGATTGTGGAATATCGCCGTTTTCAACGGCTTTTTTTATGGCGCAAGATGGCTCATTGATGTGTTGACACCCACGAAATTTACAGTCTTGGGACCGTTCGAAAAAATCAATATAATAGTGTGTTAAATCTTCCGCTTCCATGGCATTGAAATCTAGTTTGGAAAAACCCGGTGTATCCGCAATCAATCCGCTGCTGATGGTTAAAAGTTCTGTGTGTCTTGTCGTATGTCTTCCCCTACCAAGCGCCTTGGATGTTTCGCCGGTTTTTAAATCAAGGGATGGATCAATCGCATTAAGCAAAGAACTTTTCCCGCTACCCGTTTGGCCCGCAAAAACACTAACTTTTCCATCAAAAGTTTGTTTAAATGCTTCAAGGGTTTGGGGTTGTTTGGCACTGAGGTAATAAACATCATAGTATTGTTCATAATAAGCAAGTTCGCTTTTCAATTTATCAAAGGCAACTTTCCCGAGTAAATCAATTTTATTAATGACAATGACAGGGGTAATCTCCTCCTGATGTGACAGCACTAAAAAGCGGTCTAATAAGAAAAGGGAAAAGTTCGGTCGTAAGGTTGAATTAATCAAAATCGCTTGATCAACATTAACAATCGGTGGTCTCACCAAATCATTATTTCTGGGATGAATATGGGTAATCGTCGTCTCATCGAAATCAACGATATCACCGACTTTTGGACTTTTGTTTTTATGACGGAAAATACCACGTGGTTTTAGGGTGTGGCGTTGGTTGTCTCCATCCAAAACCGTATAAATACCGCCAATAAGTTTAATGATTATGCCTTTTTTCATAAAGTCTCCTTAACGCTGATATATTTTGAGTGCCGCTTGTAATGATACGGCTTTTACTTTCCGTTTCGCATGGAGTGATGCAAGTACATAAATAATACCATATAGACCGGCGATTAAAAAGACATGCGCCACACTAAGCGAAAACGTCATAATCATTTGATATTCGTTGGCCATAAACCATGTCAGAATTTGAAAAATTCCAAGCGTGGTAGGAATAACCAATAAAAGTATTACAACATTCAGTTTATCATATCCGCCCAAAAGCATGCGATTAATTTCTTTATCTTGATACCCAAGGACTTTAAATAAGGCGATATTGTAATATTGATCCTCAACGGTCAACACACTTAACAAGTATATAATAATCATACCAATGGCTAACCCACTGGCCATCGCAATATAGAGTACATTCATAATAATGTCGTTAATCGACTCAATTGACTGCAATAAATCTTCGGTGTTAAATACTTCAATGAAAACATCAGATGTAAGTATTTCATTGCTGTAAGCCGCGTTATAAAAGTCACTATTCTCGAAAAACACTTCTCCCATTAAAGCCCTGTCCATAAATACATGTTCGCCAGGATAAATATCGGCAACACCACTAACTTGCGCTTCATAGGAAGTTCCGCCCAGTCTAAGCATAATATCATCACCGAGTTGCAGCGATGAAAGTAAAGCAAAGCTTTTCGAAATAACAACGCCATCACTGAGGGCATTACGCAAATCATTTCCTGATGCATCAAACAAAGGATGAAGCGCTGTATCATTGTTTAGCCCAATGAAGAAAGCCTGATTCCCATTAATAGTCCCATTCATTTCAATCACTTTTTCGTGGGGCTCATCCGTATCTTCAAGGCCACTGAAATAGCCAACACTTTTGACATCAATAGAATCATAATACCCATCAATTGTTCCAGAGAAAACATCATAAAGGCCAATCGAAACAAAGCTTAAAAGCAATGCAAAAAATACACCCAGTGCATAGACACTTACTTTGACAATATTTCTAAGCAAAAATGCAATTTGCATTCGGATATAAAAACTCAATCGATCAAACAACATTTTAAACTTCGTAAATGATAACTTAGAAACTTTTTCAACTTTAAGCTTTAAAAGTTCTAAGGGTGAAAGCCGTAATAAACGATGTAAAATAACCATCGTCATTCCCAGTATCACAGCCATTGGGACAAATACCGCAACCATAATCCCTTGCACAGTCAGTGTAATGGCACCACTAGGTAAAAGATAAAAGGATAAAAAGAAATCTCTCACACTAGGCGCACTTAAATACCCCAGATAATACCCCAACACTAAAAATAAGAAACTATACAAACTTAACAAGACAATAAATGGTATAAATAGTTCGTTTTCTTTCATACCAAGCGCTCTTAATATTCCAAAAGGGCGGCGGGATTGGTCGATGATTTTTTTCATCAGTAACCCCGCAATCACAATACCAACTGAAGCGATCATTACACTGATAAACAATGCCGCACCCTTCGAGCCTTCAATTTCAGTGTATATTGCGCCACTGCGTAAATTATTTCTTGTTAAGGTTGATGACATTAAAAAGTCAATATCAGCGTCATCCAGGGCTTGATCAAGGTCAAACGACTCTTCGGTAAAAATCCCGGCAACATGATAGTTAATTGACCCACCTAAATTATCAAAGGTCTCATTATGCATCACCGCAATTGTCTGGGTATCGGTTGTAAATAAAAAAGGATGAATTAAGGCAGGTAAGTTATAATCAGGTACCAAGATAAACCCGCTTATTTCATAATCAGTGTCACCAATATTCACAGTGTCACCAATCTGAAGCGCATTCGCATTGGCATAGTTTTTTAAAACCGCAATTTCACCATCATTTTCTGGCAAAGAACCACGCTGAAGGTAGGTTTTGTTAATTGAGGATGTTTGTCTAAAAATCCTTACTGTATGATCACTGTCAAATGATGTGATTATGCGATCTTTAAACAACCGTGCTTCTAACGCAATCCCTTCGATTGATTCCAAGGTTTCTAGTCGTGCGTTAAGCACCGTGTTAAAACACGCACGATCTTCACGATAAAGTGCTTCTAGTGTAAAAGCACTACTAAGACATTCTTCGTCCATATAATCCCTATCACTTGGTGTGAGAAGGGCTGAGAGTTCCAGGGCAAAATCTTCTTGAACATATTCATCAAAGTAAGCATTGGTATTGGTTTCAATCGTTCCGATGCCTAAATCGACAGTGGTATAAATAAAGGAAGACAATGCGATAATAATTCCAAGTAATGTAATGCTCACCCACTTACTTTTTACTTCTTTTAAAACATGTTTAACAATCATTAAAACTTAATCGCCTCTACGCCTGATGGGGTTTCATTAATAGTGTCTTCAACAATACATCCGCTATTTAAACGGATGACACGATTCGCAATCGTTGCGAGCGATTGGTTGTGGGTGATTAACACAATCGTCATATTTTCGGTTTCATTTAATGCCTTTAAGACACCTAAGACTTCTTTGGCGGTTTGTTCATCTAAAGCTCCGGTCGGTTCATCACAAAACAAGATAGATGGTTGTTTTACAAGGGCTCTTGCAATACTAACACGTTGTTGTTCACCACCAGAGAGCTCGTAGGGATATTTCTCCATGTGATGTTTGAGTCCTACCTTCTCTAATACCGTCTCAATCTCCATGGGATTATTAGAGAGCCTAGCAGTAACTTCAACGTTTTCTTTTACGTTTAAGGTTTGTAGGAGATTATATTCTTGAAACACAAATCCTAAATAATCACGTCTGAACTGAGTGAGTTGTTTGTCATTAAACGAAGAGATGTTTTGTTCACTCACACTAATAGTGCCTTTGGTTGGTTCATCGAGTGCCCCCATCAGATTAAGCATGGTACTTTTCCCACTGCCTGAGGGGCCCAGAACAACCAAAAAGGTTCCTTGAGTTATATCAAGGGTAATATTTTGCAAGGCCGTTGTCTCTACTTGCCCCTTATTATAAATCTTTGTGACATCATTAAAATGAATCATGTGTTTCACCACCCCTTATACGGATTTAAACCGTTTTTCTAATATGGAATACAAATACCCTTCTACACGTTTTGAGGTAAGAGTTTTAAGCATATCTTTATAGCCTTGGACTTGTGTAATGTATTGTGGTTTATCTATTGCTTTTAATTTGTAGTCTATAATGATAAAAGCATCTTTAGTTTCAATCAATAGATCAATAAATCCACTGACCAAACCTGTTTCTCCTTCATAAGCAAACGGATATTCTTTGTAGGTTTGAACCATATCCAAAGATTGAATCAAAGACGACTCAAAAAAAGCCTGAATAATGGATTTGTCGTTATCACTGAGATCAAACGCATCTAATTGTTTAGGGATTGACGTAAAGAAATCAAGGTGTTCAAGCGTATCATGAAAAAGATTTCCTTTGTCAATCGCACTAAGACTATGATCGTCCAAAAATTCACTGATTGAAGTAGAAAACGAAGTCTCAGTAGCCACTTCTGGCTTGGGTGGCGCCTCAACGTACGTTTTTTCTATCAGGTCCCCCTCAGGAATTCCGCCTGCTTGTAGGGTAGTTTTATACATGGTATCATCCTGATAGCGTGCGATATCAAGTGTTTTTTTATGGGTTTTAAATAAAGGTAAAACACTTTTAAAGACATCATGGAAACTGCGGTATTGACGGCGCACATTCCCATCTACTATTCCTTCAGGGGCGTAAGTGGGCGCCTTTTCATCATCACAATAAACAATATGGAGTCCTTCTTCCGCTCTGGTAAGCGCAACATAAAGTAAGCGTAAACGTTCAGAAATATCATCGCGTTTTTCTTCATTTCGATAAAGCGAATAAAGAAAGTGTTTATCGTCGCCTTCATTATCGTGAGGCAGTAATACCCCATAGCGCTCACTAATCAGCATATTCGTATCGATAGGATTTCTAAAGGTATTTTCAAGGTGGACAATGAAGACATGAGGAAATTCTAGTCCTTTAGATTTATGCATAGTCATAAGGTTGACTTTGTGTGCAGAAAAATCACTTCTTAACGATAGTTCTATGGATAAATCATTGTCAGTCATTGCTTTGAAATAATCTATAAAAGCTTCTAGGGTTATCCCTTCATTCATTTTGGCATGGGCGAGTTCTAACAAGTAATCTAGGCGGGCAACACCATCTTCACTGCTACTTATTCTCACAATGTTTTCATAGACTTCAAAGGTGTGGACAACATTAAAGACACTCTCATCAAGCCGGTTATGCTGCACATAAGCGGCACATTCAAATGCTTTTTCCAGCAATGGCTTAAAGGGGGGATGAATAGATTCCATAAAAACAGATGGTTTTTCGAGTGTATCTGGGAGATTTAACACTTGAGCGACAATTTCATCATCAGAAACCGTAGAAATAAACGAGCGCGTCACACTCATAAATGCCCGTTTAAAGTCTGTTTTATAACGGGATGAATCATTGAGTGAAACGACTAAAGTGAGGAGTTGTTTGACCATCATGATTTCAGGATAATCAGTAAAATCAACGTTTTTATGGACTAAAAGTGGTACCCCGACGTACTCAAATATTCTCCTAGCTTCATTAAAAGATGTTCCACGATCGATTAAGATCGCAAAATCACCATATTGTACAGGACGAAGCCCATCATTTTCTTTGGTTTGTATGGTTCCTTCACCTACCATTGTTTTAATGGTTTTAGCGACATGCATGAGTTCCGCTTCTTTTTTCGTGAAGGTTGCATCATATATTGCTTCAAAACGGGTTTGATCATAACTATGAAAAGTAATACCATAAGGGGTATTTTCGCTGTAATAATCACTGTAAGATTTATTGCCATATTTTAGTGCTTGATTATCATCATAATCAATCCCGCCAATGGCCGCATTCATGACATGCGCAAAGACTGTGTTGATATCACTTAGTACTTCCCTTCGGCTACGGAAGTTTAGGTTAAG
>PWOH01000080.1 GCA_003557505.1 Mollicutes bacterium
AAGTGATGCTGCTACTTTAAAGGCAGCCTCAGAAGAGTCAACATCATGGTATGACCCATCATATAGTGTCGCCGTTACGTTAATAACTGGGTAACCAGCGATAACACCATTTTGAAGTGATTCTTCAAGTCCTTTTCCAACGACTGGGATATATTCACGTGGAACAACCCCACCGACAACTTTATCCACAAACTGGAAGCCATCGTCTTCATTTGGTTCGAATCTGACCCACACGTGACCATATTGTCCACGTCCACCAGATTGACGGACGAACTTACCTTCAACTTCAGCTTCTTGAGTGAATGTTTCACGGTAGGAAACTTGTGGTGCGCCAACATTGGCTTCAACTTTGAATTCACGTTTTAGACGATCAACAAGGATGTCTAAGTGAAGTTCACCCATACCGGCAATAATGGTTTGACCCGTCTCTTCGTTGGTGTAAGTACGGAATGTCGGATCTTCTTCCGCAAGTTTTTGTAGGGCATTCCCCATCTTATCTTGATCGGCTTTCGATTTTGGTTCAATAGCGACTGAGATAACAGGTTCTGGGAAAATCATCTTCTCTAAAATGATTGGATGTTTTTCTTCTGCAAGGGTATCCCCTGTCGCAGTGTTTTTAAGTCCGATTGCTGCAGCGATATCCCCTGAATACACTTGGTCAATTTCTTCACGGTGGTTCGCATGCATTTGTAGGATACGTCCAACACGTTCTTTATGACCTTTAGTCGTGTTAATTACGTATGAACCTTTTTTAAGAATACCTGAATAAACACGGAAGAAGGTTAGTTTCCCTACAAATGGGTCTGTGGCAACTTTGAATGCTAAAGCAGCAAACTTACCATCATCATCAGAGGCAACACTGACATCTTCGTTTGTGTCCATCATGGTTCCTTTTACTTTGACTACATCAGTTGGAGCTGGCAAATAGTCGATGACAGCATCAACCATAAGTTTAACCCCTTTGTTTTTGAAGGCACTACCGCATAATACTGGGAAGAATTCAACATCTAGTGTTGTTTTTCTGATAACTTTCTTCAGCGTTTCTGCAGTGATTTCTTCACCTTCAAGATATTGCATCATGAGATCTTCATCGAAATCAGCTAATTCTTCAATAAGTTCCGCACGTTTTTCTTCTGCTTTATCTTTTAAATCAGCGGGGATTTCAATCTCTTCTGGCATTTCATCTGGCTTTCCATCATAATGGTAAGCTTTCATCTCAACAAGATCAATGATACCGTCGAAATCATCTTCGGCACCAATTGGCCATTGAATCGCTGCGGCGTTAACACCTAAACGTTCTTTGATGGTTCCGACACTGTATTCGAAGTCGGCACCAATCTTGTCCATTTTGTTAACAAACACAACTCTTGGAACCATGAACTCAGTCGCTTGACGCCAAACAGTTTCAGTTTGTGGTTCAACTCCTGCTTGCGCATCGAGAACCGCAACCTCACCATCTAATACACGGAGTGAACGTGAAACTTCAACAGTGAAGTCGACGTGTCCTGGTGTATCGATAATGTTAACACGGTGTTCACGCCAAAACGCTGTGGTAGCCGCAGAGGTAATTGTAATTCCGCGTTCTTGTTCTTGGTCCATCCAGTCCATTTGAGAAGCACCATCATGCGTTTCGCCAATTTTATGAATTTTACCAGTGTGGAATAAGACACGTTCAGTCGTAGTCGTTTTACCAGCATCGATATGTGCCATGATTCCGATGTTTCTAGTTTTTTGTAATGTGAATTTACGTGGCATAATAATGTGTGCTCCTTTCTACCAACGGTAATGTGCGAAGGCTTTGTTCGCATCTGCCATTCTGTGAATGTCTTCGCGTTTTTTGACAGCTTGGCCAGTATTGTTAGACGCATCGACAATTTCTTTGGCGAGGCGTTCTTCCATAGTTTTTTCATTTCTTAGTCTAGAGTATTGTGTAATCCAACGAAGTCCGAGGGTATAGCGACGTTCATCACGCACTTCCATTGGAACTTGGTAGTTTTGACCACCAATACGTCTAGCGCGCACTTCAAACGTAGGCATAACATTGTTCAAAGCGTCTTCGAACACCTCCATTGGGGGTTTGTTCGTTAACTCTTCAACACGTTTGAATGCATTATATAAAATGCGTTGTGCAGTCGTTTTCTTTCCGTCATTCATGATGCTATTGATCAACTTAGTAACAAGTTTAGAATTATAAATTGGATCGGGTAATACATCTCTTTTAGGAACATGTCCTTTACGAGGCATAGTTAGTTCCTCCTTTCACGTTAATGATATTTCGTTTTATTTTGGTGTAAATATTATTCGCCTTTTTTGGTTCCGTATTTAGAACGACCTTGTTTACGGTCGACAACTCCACCAGTATCAAGCGTTCCACGAACGATGTGGTAACGAACACCCGGTAAGTCTTTAACACGTCCACCACGAATCAAGACAACACTATGTTCTTGAAGTTTATGGCCGATTCCTGGAATATAAGCGGTAACTTCTACTCCGTTAGTCAAACGAACACGCGCGTACTTACGTAACGCCGAGTTTGGTTTTTTAGGTGTCATTGTTGCAACACGCGTACAAACACCGCGTTTTTGTGGACTCGGAAGATGCGTATATTCTCTTTTTAAAGAGTTAAAGTTAATTGCCAAATGTGGTGATTTTGACTTTTTCTTACGTGTCACACGGCCTTTTCTTACCAATTGATTAATAGTTGGCATGGTTTTCCTCCTCTCGGTTTAAGCGCAACACATCCAAGTGTGTCACTTTTTCAATAAAAACAGGGGTTTCATAAGAAAAACCCATAGATTTTGTTGTTTCGCGAGTGTAATTATACACTACCTTACCAGGCGTGTCAATAATTCTTACCCGCTTTTTTTAAAAAATATTGGATGTGCAATTGCACATCCAATATTCTTATTATCTAGATGTTATTTGTCGCTGTTTTTAAAGCTGAATTCGTCAGTGTAAGATTCTTGATTTTCTGTTTCATAAGAATACTCTTCGTCAATGACTTCGCCTTCTTCAAAGTCGAAGCCTTCTTTATCCTCTTCTTCAATTTCGGGCTTTTCATAATCGAAACTGGTGTGCTTGAGGATACCGGTCCCCGCAGGAATGCGGCCACCAATAATAACATTTTCCTTAAGACCGACAAGATCATCGATTTTACCGCGAATTGCTGCATCTGTGAGTACGCGTGTTGTCTCTTGGAAACTTGCGGCACTTAAGAATGATTCGCTTCTAAGTGATGCACGGGTAATTCCAAGCAGTACAGGACGTCCCACCGCAGGTTTCCCACGGCTTTCCATAACACGTGCGTTTGCATCTTTAAACTCATTAAGAGACACTTGTGCACCTGGTAGGAGATCGGTGTCTCCTTCGATGATAATCTTGAGTTTCTTCATCATCTGATGGATGATAATTTCAATATGCTTGTCACTGATTTCTACCCCTTGTGAGCGGTATACTTTTTGGACTTCTCTTAAGATGTATTGTTGGACGGTCTCAGCGTCAGTGACTTTAAGTAAATGCTTAGGATCAATAGACCCTTCAGTGATTTTATCTCCGGCTTCTACAACGTCATCTTCGCTTACCAGCAAAGTAACGTTTGAATCGGTTTCATATTCTTTTGAATCTTCGCCGTTAGATACGGTGACTTTATAGCGTTCATCAATTTGTTCAATGTGTTCAATGTGTCCACTGATTTCACTGATAATGGACTGTCCTTTAGGCTTTCTAGCTTCAAAAAGCTCTTGGATACGGGGCAGACCTTGTGTGATGTCGGCACCAGCGACCCCACCAGTATGGAAAGTACGCATCGTAAGCTGGGTTCCGGGTTCACCGATTGATTGTGCGGCGATAATCCCGACACTTTCACCTACTTCGACTTTTTCCCCTGTGGCAAGGTTTTGTCCGTAACATTTGGTACATACCCCATTACGGGCGCTACAAGTATTAACCGTACGAATCTTAACGCGTTCGATACCCGCTTTGATAATACGGTTCGCAATTTCAGCGGTAATGTAGGTATCTTTTTCAACAATTACCTCACCTGTTTCCTCATCGGTAACAGTTTGTTGGGTTGTACGACCTAAAATACGGTCATGCAAGGTTTCAATGGCTTTCCCATCATTATCAAGAACATCTTCAACAACAACGCCACGATCAGTTCCACAGTCATGTTCGGTTACAACCAAGTCTTGTGAAACGTCGACTAAACGACGGGTAAGGTACCCTGAGTCAGCGGTTTTAAGTGCGGTGTCGGTAGACCCTTTACGCGCACCATGGGTTGAGATAAAGAACTCACTCATCGTAAGTCCTTCACGGAAAGCGGCTTTAATTGGAAGTTCAATCGTCTTCCCTGATGGATTAGACATTAAACCACGCATACCAGCCAACTGGGTAAAGTTAGAAATATTACCACGAGCACCGGATGCACTCATCATTTGAATATGGTTATCGCTTGTCAATTCTTCAGCCAAGCCTTTTTCAATGGTGCGTTTGGCGTCATTCCATACATCCAAGACAAGGTTATAACGTTCATTGTCTGTTAGGAATCCATCATCAAACATCTCTTGGATATCTTCAACTTTTTTATCTGCAGCGGTTAAGATATCTTTCTTTTTACTATAAGGGTTAACATCAAATGCAGAGACGGTAATTCCTGCATACGTTGAATATTTGAACCCGAGGTTCTTCATCTTATCAAGCATTTTTGAGGTTTCATTGATTTTAAAGTCAACGAATACACGCGAAATGATTTGAGAAAGGAACTTTTTCTTAAATGGTTCTACAAGACGTTTTGCGCCCGTTTTTTCAAGTTCAACAATTCTTTTCTCAACAGCGCTAATCGCATCGTTGTTCACAGAACTCTCTGTGTTACGTTGCAAGACACCGAGTTCTTGATATTTTTTCTCAAGTTCAATACGATTTAAAATCTTTTCACGAACATTTTCTCCGCGTTTCGCAAAGTATTGTTCTGGGGTGTTTTCTTCAAGGTTGGGCAGGGTTGGTTCGTTGATGTAAGGGAACGTACGCGGTAAGATTTCATTGAAAATCAATTTCCCGACCGTTGTCATGAGGTAACCTTCTTTTTGTTTATCAGTAAGCGGCGCATTCCCAAGACTTGATGCCCGAATTGCGATTAAAGCGTGTAGTGAAATATCTTCGTTATCATAAGCAAGTAAAGCTTCTTTTGAGTCTTTGAAGATTTTTCCTTGGCCTCTTTGATCAACACGTTCAATGGTAAGGTAATAGTTACCAAGAACCATATCCTGTGAAGGGGTAACAACGGGTTTTCCGTCTTTTGGGTTCAAGATGTTATTTGATGCAAGCATTAAGATACGAGCTTCAGCTTGCGCTTCTTCACTTAATGGAACGTGTACTGCCATTTGATCACCGTCAAAGTCGGCATTAAATGCAGTCGTAACCAATGGATGTAAGCGAATTGCTTTTCCTTCGACCAATTTCGGTTCAAAGGCTTGAATACCAAGTCTATGTAAGGTTGGTGCACGGTTTAACAAGACTGGATGTTCTTGAATAACATCTTCTAAAACATCCCAAATGCGCCCATCTAAACGTTCTATCATGCCTTTGGCACTTTTGATGTTTGAGGCAATTTCACGATTAATCAGTTCGCGGATGACAAATGGTTTGAATAATGAAATCGCCATTTGTTTAGGAATCCCACACTGATACATCTCAAGGTCAGGTCCAACCACGATAACACTACGTCCGGAATAATCAACACGTTTCCCGAGTAAGTTTTGACGGAAACGTCCTTGTTTTCCTCGCAACATGTCTGAAAGACTCTTAAGCGGACGGTTTTTCTCCACAACGACCTTACGACCGCGTTTGGAGTTGTCAATCAGTGCGTCCACCGCTTCTTGAAGCATACGTTTTTCGTTTTTAGTAATAAGGTGTGGCGCATTTTGTTCTTTTTGTCGTTTCAGTCGATTATTACGGTTTAAGATACGACGATACAAGTCATTCAAGTCGGTCGTTGCAAAGCGTCCACCATCAAGTTGGACCATAGGACGAAGTTCCGGCGGAATGACCGGTAAGACATCCATGACCATCCATTCAGGTTTGTTGTCTGAGTTCTTGAACGCTTCAACGACTTCAAGACGTTTGATGTACTTATCGCGTTTTTGTTTCGAAGCATCTGGTAATGCTTTTCTAAGTTTGTAGGATTCTTCTTCAAGATCCAAGCGTTGAAGTAAGACTTTGACCGCTTCAGCACCGGTAAGTGCTTTAAAACGATTGCCGTACTCCATGTATTTTTCTGTATATTTTGCTTCCGAAAGAATTTGTTTATAGTGTAGGTCTGTATCACCTTTATCAATGACTATATAAGAGGCAAGATAAACAACTTCTTCTAAGTCTTTTGATTTAATGTCAAGTAACGTTGCAATGCGTGATGGTGTGTTACGCAGATACCATGTATGCACTACAGGCGCAGCGAGTTTGATATGTCCCATGCGTTCACGACGCACTTTACTTTCGGTGATTTCTACGCCGCAATCTGGACATTTCTTTCCACTTTGAGAAGACTTCTTGCTTTTGTTGTTACACGCACATTGATAGTCTTTCGTTGGACCGAAAATGACTTCACAAAAAAGTCCTCGTCTTTCGGGTTTTAAGGTTCTATAGTTAATCGTTTCGTGTTTCTCGACTTCACCGTATGACCAATCAAGAATCTCTTCGGATGAAGCCAATCGAATTTTATAGTGGGAATATTTTTGGCTCATATAATCACCTTTCCTTTTAGGAACTAAAGCCGTATTTATCTAAATAGTCTTCAACATAGGAATCTTCTACCAAACTCTTGTTGGCTTCATTACGGTGTGTGTCGCGGTTGATCAGTTCAACCGTGATACCGAGTGATTGAAGTTCACGCGTCAATACTCTAAATGACTCTGGCAATGATGGTTCTGGAATACTTTTTCCATCGACGATACTACGGAAGACTTTGTTTCTTCCAATGATATCATCACTTTTAACAGTAAGCATTTCCTGTAGACAATAAGCCGCTCCATAAGCTTCAAGCGCCCAAACTTCCATCTCACCGAAACGCTGTCCACCGTTTTGGGCTTTACCACCCATTGGTTGTTGTGTAACCAAGGTATACGGTCCAACACTTCTGGCGTGGAGTTTATCGTCAACCATGTGGTCAAGTTTAATCATATGCATGACACCAACTGAAACGTCATTGTCATATTTTTCACCGGTTTGTCCAGAGAATAGTGGAGTTTTACCATCCGGTTGCATGCCCGCTTCGGCCATAATTTTCTCAAGGTCATCATTGTTGACCCCATCAAATACTGGTGTCGCAATATGAACACCGAGACGTTTCGCTGCCATTCCAAGATGAATTTCAAGGACTTGCCCGATATTCATACGTGATGGCACCCCTAATGGGTTAAGCATAATGTCAATTGGTGTTCCATCTGGCAAGTATGGCATATCCTCTTCAGGAAGGATTTTTGAGATAACCCCTTTGTTACCATGGCGTCCTGCCATTTTATCGCCTTCGGAAATCTTACGTTTTTGAACAATAAAGACGCGAACGACTTCGTTAGCACCCGGTGGCAATTCATCGCCATCGGCTCTTGAGAAGTATTTAACACTTTGAACGATGCCGCCACCACCGTGTGGAACACGGAGTGAGGTATCGCGAACTTCGCGTGATTTTTCACCAAAGATTGCGAGTAAGAGACGGTCTTCAGGGGTTGGATCAGTTTGTCCCTTAGGGGTAACTTTCCCAACAAGAATATCCCCCTCTTCAACTTCGGCACCAGGAATAATAATTCCGCGGTCATCAAGATAACGACGACCTTCTTCACCAACGTTAGGGATTTCACGGGTGATTTCTTCTTTACCGAGTTTTGTGTCTCTAGCTTCAGCATCATATTTTTCAATATGAATAGACGTATAAACATCATCTTTAACAAGTTTTTCACTAAGAATAACGGCATCCTCGTAGTTGTAACCATTCCATGTCATAAAGGCAACCGTTAAGTTACGGCCAATCGCCAATTCACCATGATCCATTGATGGACCATCCGTGATGACGTCATCTTTTTCAATGCGTTCATGCATTTTGACAATCGGTTTTTGGTTGAATGTTGTGCCTTGGTTACTACGTTCGAATTTTTCAAGTGGATATTCATCAAGTTGACCATCATCGGTGCGAATCTGAATGAGATTGGCATCGACATATTCAACAGTTCCACTATTGTGGGCCACTTTACATGATCCACTGTCTTTCGCCGCTTTATATTCAATTCCAGTTCCGACAAACGGTGCTTCAGGACGGAGTAAAGGAATTGCTTGACGCTGCATGTTCGCACCCATTAAGGCACGGTTCGCATCATCATGTTCTAAGAACGGAATCGATGCGGTTGAGATAGATACGATCTGTTTTGGAGAAACATCAATTAAATCGATGTCTTCGCGACTGTGCATCTTTGTTTCACCCGCATGACGTGCAACCACATTTTCATCAATGACACGCTTATCATCATCAAGATTGATGTTAGCCTGTCCAATAGTGAACGGTTCTTCTTCGTCAGCTGTTAAGAAAATGTGTTCTTCATCGATATATACTTCGATGGAACCATCGCTTTGCTTGACTTTGTTTACTTTAAGATAAGGCGTTTCGATGAATCCATATTGATTCACACGTACATAGGATGACAAGGAGTTAATCAACCCGATATTTTGACCTTCTGGGGTTTCAATCGGACAAATTCTTCCGTAGTGTGAATAGTGAACGTCACGCACTTCAAAGCCGGCACGATCACGCGTAAGTCCGCCTGGACCAAGTGCTGATAAACGACGTTTATGGGTAAGTTCATCTAACGGGTTTGTTTGACTCATGAACTGTGATAACTGTGATGAACCGAAAAACTCTTTCAATGAAGAGGTTAGCGGACGAATGTTGATGAGTCCTTGCGGTTTCATCTCTGAGGTATCACGGGTAGACATACGGTCCTTAACATTCTTTTCAAGTTTGGAAAGACCGATTCTAAATTGATTTTTAAGTAATTCTCCGATTAGACGCAGACGACGGTTTCCTAAATGGTCAATATCATCAAGACGTCCATAATTATTCATTAAGTTCAGGTAGTATCCCATAGAGGCAATAATATCAGATGGAACTAAATGTTCTGCAGTTTCCGTAGAATTATTTCCGACGACACGAATGGTTAATTCACGGTCGTCTTTATCTCTATGTAGGACTTCAAGAATTTCAACTTTGGCAAGTTCGAAGTAAAGTTCTTCTTTAGCTAAAGTTTCATTCAATGATTCAATCATTGTATCAAATGCGTCGTTACCTTCTGCTTTAACAAATGTTTTTTGTGTGTGGCCTTGATTTTTCAAGTATTCTTTGGCGTAATCTTCTGAACTCCAATAACGTTGATAACGAATTTGTGTTAGTTTATCATCGTCACTAAGGAAATCAAGGTATGGATTGGCATCCAAAATCTCTTTTTGAACACCGAAATCATATTCGAGGTCTTTTGCTAAAACGCCCGGAACATCCTGAGAGAAGTTATGGCGGTTTTTATCTAGAAGTTCTTTAACATCTTTGTCGATATAAGTTCCGCGTTCAGCGATTACTTCACCAGTTTCTTTGTCAATAACATTTTGTGCTAGTGTTTTGCCAATAACATGGTTGAGCGCATCAAGTTTTTGATTAACCTTGAAACGTCCAACTTTTGCAAGTTCATAACGTTTAGCATCAAAAAGTCGACTGACAAGGAAGCTAATTGCTCCGTCAACAGTTGCGGTTTCCCCTTGACGCAATTTAGAATACACTTCTAAGATTGCATCTTCTGAGTTTTTAATGAGATCTTTTTCTAATGTATTGGTAATATACGGATTCTCACCAAAGATTGCATGCATTTGTTCTCCGTTTTGGAAACCAAGTGCACGAAGTAAGGTAGTCATTGGAATCTTTTTCGAACGGTCGAGTTTAACAAAGAGATTATCTTTTGATCCGGTTTCATACTCTAACCAAGCACCACGGTTCGGGATAATTTGTCCCAAATATTTTGAATGCAAGGTTTTACGGTCAATTTCTTCACTAAAAAAGACACCAGCGCTACGAACGATTTGGTTAACAATAACTCGTTCAGAACCGTTGATGATAAATGATGCACGTGGGGTCATAAATGGGAAATCGCCCATGAACAGCTTTTGTTCGACAATTTCACCGGTATTATTATTTACTAGTTTAACGTTGACACGAAGGGGTTTCGCATAAGTCAATTCTTTTTCTTTGGATTCAGTGATACTGTATTTAGCCTCACCAAATTCAATCCCTTCAAAATAAAGCTCCAGGTCACCGGTATGATTTTCAATTGGTGAGATGTCTGCTAAAAGCTCTTCCAATCCCTCAGCCACAAACCATTCAAAAGACTTTGTTTGGACGTCTGCGAGATTAGGTAATTCGACATTGGATTTGACGCGGGAGTAATTTCTTCTCTCACGTTTTCTTCCGTATTTTACTATCGAGTAATTCACTATATACACCCCGTTTATTTAATAAAAAAGTGATTACAACACAAAAAAGCGCATTGTATCGCATTTTGATATTTTATCACATTATTGTCAAGTCGTCAATGCTTTTTGATGACAATCACGTGAAACCCTTTGTCTTTTTTCAAGACTTCTGGGGTAGAAAAAGTTCGCAAATGCTTTAATGCGGATAGGGCGCCGTGTTTCTTATGCATAACAATCCAAAACTCTCCGGCGTCATTTAAATGCTTGACCGCGTTTTCAAACATGTTGTAAAGCGGTTGTTTGCCAATACGTATTGGCGGGTTGGAAACAATTAGATCGTATTGATCGTTCAAGTTGTCAAATCCTTCACTTTTTATAACACTTGCTTCCACGTTATTAAGTACAAGGTTTTTTCGACTCAATGCCAAGGCGCGCTCATTCACATCACTAAGTGTCATTTCAAGATGAAATTGTTTAGTGAGCACTGTCCCTATCACACCGTAACCGCAGCCTAAATCCAGACCTTTTTTCATCTGAGGGGTTACGTTGATTGAACGCAGCAATATATCTGTTGCTGTGTCAATATGATCTTTTGAGAACACTGAATGATCACTGATGAATTGGTAGGTAATCCTTTCAAACTCATAGTGGAGTGTTCTTTCATTGGATTTTGAATCTGGTTTTTCAGTATAATAGTGCGTCATAACGTCACCTTTCTTCTTAGTAGAATAAAAAGGGAAAAACCTGGGTGAAACACCCAGGCTTTTTATCCGTTATGCAATTATTTAACTTCGACAGAAGCGCCAGCTTCTTCGAGTTTTTCTTTGATTTCTTCTGCATCTTCAGGTGAGATGTCTTCTTTAACAGCTGATGGTGCGCTGTCAACAAGAGCTTTCGCTTCTTTAAGACCAAGTCCAGTGATTTCTCTGATGACTTTGATGACACCAATTTTCTTAGCACCAGCATCAGTAAGAGTAACTGTTACTTCAGAAGGCGCTGCATCTTCTTCACCTGCACCAGCCGTTGCAACAGCAACCGCGCTAGGATCAACACCGAATTCTTCTTTCATTGCATCTACAAGTTCTTTAAGTTCAAGTAGTGATTTTTCTTTTAACGCTTCAATAATATCTTGAGTTGTAAGTTTTGCCATGATAATTTCCTCCTTATTATCCGTTATCATTTTCTAAATTTTCAGCATGTAGCTGTACTGCGATTGCGAATTCTTTGATAGGTTGTAGTAATCCGCCTGCGAACATAGTGAGAAGCTCTTCTCTTGTTGGAATGGTCGCAATTGTTTGAATCTTGTCATTGTCCATGTATTCACCATCGACAACGCCAACTTTTAATTCTAAATGCTTATGTTCTTTTGCAAATTCGTAGATGACTTTTGCGGCACTGACACTGTCTTCGTGTGAGAACGCCACAGCGTTTGGACCAGTCACTGTATCTAGCATACTTTTGTAGCCTACTTCTTCAGCGGCACGTCTGATGATATTGTTTTTAATTACCGACATATCACATCCGTTTTCGCGAAGTTTCGAGCGAAGTTCAGTGACTTCATCAACTGAAAGTCCTAAGTAGTCCAGGAGTACGAAAGAGTTTGCTGCTTGCATTCTTTCTACTAGTTCTGCCACTTGTGTCTTTTTAATCTCGATAGCTTTTCTAGCCAACGTTTACACCTCCCAGTGTTGTCAAATGAAAACCTCTTTTATCGGACGACAAAAGAGGCATTGTTTTTAGCATCTTTTATCTGCTCAGGATATTTAAGCGTGTGCACCTGAGGTCTTCGACAAAGGGTTATTATTCGATTAAATTATAAGTGATTATGCAATTGAGCTTGGGTCAACTTTGACGCCAGGGCTCATAGTGGTTGCAATCGCGATATTCTTAATATAGCCGCCTTTTACAGTTTGCGGACGCAAGCTGACGACAGTATCATAGAATGCTTTAACATTTTCAAAGAGTTTTACATCTGAGAATGAACGTTTTCCAACCGTGATGTGTAAGTTGCCGACTTTATCAACGCGGTATTCAACTTTACCAGCTTTGATCTCTTCAACAGCTTTTTTAACATCCATTGTGACAGTTCCGGTTTTCGGGTTTGGCATAAGACCTTTTGGTCCAAGCGTACGTCCTAATTTACCGACTTTTGCCATCATGTCCGGTGTTGCGACTACAGTATCGAAGTCTGTCCATCCGTCCATTACTTTGTTGATTAGGTCATCTTCTCCGACATAATCGGCTCCA
>PWOH01000142.1 GCA_003557505.1 Mollicutes bacterium
CATTATCTAAGCCACGAATCAATCCCTCATGGCCGATAATAGTATTGGTTTTAAAATCATATATCGGTTGAAACAATACTTTAATACGTCGTTCTTTAATGATTTGCCTTAAAGGTTCACCATTAAAATATAATGTCCATTGTTTTAAGCTACGCAATGCATGGACTTGATTAAACTGAAGTCCGGAGGCTTTGTCAAAAGGTAATATTTTAATATCCCGTTTTTCCAAGGAGTTGAACAAGGCATTCAATTCATTAATATAGACTTGAAAATCAGGAACATCAATTAAATAATAATTGTTATGTTTTTCAAACGCATAGTTTTTCTCATTGAGGTAATTTTCAAATGGCATTTCATGGTGGGCAGTTGGTTAATAGGTGTATGTTTTGACTTGTTTGACAGGGATATCCTGAACAACTTGACAACGTCTGCACGGCATCAAATCACTTCCTTTACATAGATAAAACTATTTTAATTTTTTAGGGTCTGAATGTCAAATAAAAAAAGCCTCGAGATTAACTCGAAGCTTTATTAGTAGCAATTTTCGATGCTTCATATTTCTTCATGGCATTTTTTGCATCCGCATACCCATAATTAAACCGCTCTTCATTTAATTCCTCTGAAAAATCAAGAATTCCGTGTAAGTCTATTTTAGGATGAATATTAATAATTGTAGAATTTTCGATTTGTTTTTTACGTTTGAAATTCAGTCTAAACAGATCAATCGCGATAATTTCATCGCACCCCATTTCTACAAGGGGTGAGTAGGGCAGTCTTTCAAAGACCCCACCATCATAATATTTTTTACCGTCCATAATAACCGGTTTAAACATAATGGGTATCGCACAACTCGCCAGTAACGTTTTTTTAATCTCTTTATTGCTTAACGTTGAGAGCGAGACATATTTCATGCGCGATTCTTGTTTAAAATAGTGCTTGACGTTAGCCGTGAAGAAATCAAAAATGTTTGAGTCTTTTTCACCCATATGACTAAGTCCTACTAAAACATGTTTCTTTCTTACTTTGTCAAAATCAATCATTTCATCGATTGTTTTTTCCAGTTCATCGGTCGCATATATGCCTTTATCTAAAAGTTTGATATTTTCATTAAGGAGTTTTTTAAAAAATGATGGGGGCTTGGTAAAAAAGGCTTCACTACGGTCACTCAACCAAAGTTTTTCTCCTTCTTCGAAAGCTTCCATTGCTAAAATACATGCGTTTAGTGATCCGACACTGACACCACTAATGACATCAATATCGTCTAAATATCCCATTTCTTTAAGTGCTTTGAGTGCGCCCATTTCATAGGCGCCTCTTGCTCCACCACCGGCGAGCGCAATCCCTCTTTTCATAGTTCCCTCCGTCTAATATGGTAAAATTTTGTCATTTTTATATACCGTTTTGATAAGGCCACCGCCTAAACATACGTCCCCATCATAAAGGACAGCTGCTTGTCCAGGGGTTACCGCTCGAATCGGCGCATCAAAGTATAAAACATACTGGTTGTCTTCTATTTTTACCTTGATGGCTTGGTCAGCTTGTCGATAGCGGAATTTAGCGGTGAGGTTTACGTTGTTTAAATCTTTGGTTTTATCGATGATATTTACATCTTCCAAGAGGCAATGCGTAGAATATAGTTGCTCGTGATGATAGCCTTGTCCGGCATATAAAGTGTTAGATTTTAAGTCTTTACCCACCACAAACCATGGGGCATTATCAAAATCTTGGTGTCCACCAATGCCTAATCCTTTACGTTGTCCGATGGTATAGTGCATCAGCCCGACATGTTCACCGATTTTTACACCATCGGTTGTACGAATGTCACCACTTTGAGCGGGGAGGTAGTTACGTAGAAACTTATCAAAGTCTCTCTCACCAATAAAACAGATTCCGGTAGAGTCTTTTTTGTCTGCCGTTGGTAAATCGGCGTCTTTGGCAATGCGACGGACTTCTTTTTTAGGTAAATCCCCAATTGGAAATAAAACATTTTCTAGTTGTTTTTCACTTAACTGTGAAAGAAAATAGGTTTGATCCTTGTTGGAATCAACGCCTCTTAACAGTTCAACGTTTCCGTTACGACGGACTCTGGCATAATGGCCCATCGCAATATAGTCAGCCCCAAGATTTTCGGCATGTTCGGCGAAAGTCGCGAATTTGATGTATTTGTTGCACATGATATCAGGATTGGGCGTTCTTCCTTTTTTATATTCATCAAGAAAATAGGTAAATACATCGTTCCAATATTCTTCGATGAAATCAACACGTTCTAAAGGAATCCCAATGTGATTGGCAACATTCAATGCATCTTGATAATCTCTTTCTTGTGGGCAAATGTCATTTTTAAGATCAGGGTTTCCTAAAATATCTTGATTGGCAGCACTGTCCCAATTAAGCATAAATAATCCTGTAACTTTATAACCTTGTTGTTTAAGTAAGTAAGCGGCAACTGAAGAATCAACGCCCCCACTCATGCCAATAACGACATGTTTTTTCATAATAATCAATCCTTAATTTCGTTTATCGACGTCCGAAGGCATTCTGAAATCACTACGTGGTGACAGCGATATATCAAGAATTTTCGGACCATCAGGCGCAGCCTGACGTTTGAATTGTTGGCTGTAGAAACGTTTGAAGAAGTTTGTGACATAATGTTCACTCTCTGATTTAGATAAGTCAAACGCCGTTTCAATCAACCATTGTATACGCGCTTCATCATCACCGAATCGTAAGAAACGATGCATGATAAAGTCGTTTATATCGTATTTTCCAATCTCTTCTTCAGTGACTTGATCAAGAATCAGCTCAGGTGAGATTGGGGTTTTTAACACATCATCGATTATTTTATCGAGATTTTCTTCAAATTTTGTTTCAGCGTATTTTTTCACCATGAATCGCACCAACGTTTTAGGAATACCAGCGTTGATGTTATACATGCTCATTTGATCACCACTGTAAGTCGTAAAGCCAAGGGCAATTTCACTCATGTCGCCTGTTCCAAGGACAATCCCGTTATGCATGTTCGCAAGGTTCATCAACACCATCGTACGCGCTCTAGCCTGGGCATTCTCATAGGCTTTATCCGTCGTCTTGCCATCATGACCAATAAGTTCAAAGTGTTCATTGATATGGTGTTTTAAATCAATTTCTTTGATGGTTACGCCTAAATCTTTCATGAGTTCATGGGCTTGATTTTTCGTTTTGTCCGAAGTTCCGAGGGCCGGCATGGTCACACCGATGATTTGTTTACGGTCCATCTGAATCGCATCCGCCACACGCACAGCAATTAAAAGCGCCAACGTTGAATCTAAGCCACCGGAAACTCCAATAATAATCGACTCTGAACCAATATGATTCAAGCGTTTGATTAAGGCGTTTTCTTGAAGTGCGGCGATTTTCTCGAAGGCTTGAGCTTTATCTTTCTTCGGTACAAAGGGTAATTTGTCGAAAGGCTTTTCAAAGGTGTAGTCACTCGATTGAGGCAGTTCAAAATCAACTTCTACCACATCGATAGGATGTTTGTTGATGGTATCTCGGAAACTTGAATTACTTTTGCGAATATAAGCAATTTTCGATAAATCGATATCTCCATAAATAATCTCTGACTCACGTGAAAAGTGTTCGGTTTCAATAATTTTATCGCCATTTTGCGCAATAAGGTTATGACCGGAAAAGACCGTTTCACTCGTCGATTCATTGACCCCTGCACTACAGTAAATATAAGCACCGGCATTACGTCTTGAGTGTTCAATAATCGTTCTTCTTCTGACACTGCGTTTATTGAGATATTCATTGGAAGCACTAAGGTTAACAATCATTTGCGCCCCATTTAATGCAAGGAGGTTCCCAGGACTAATTGGCGCCCACATATCTTCACAAATCTCGACACCAAAAGAAAGGTTTGTTTCACTTTCTTTGAAAATGATGGAGCCAAAAGGAACAACTTGTTTTAAATAGCGAATCATTTTTGTGCGTTTAACAATATCATAAGCGCTTGTGAACCAGCGTTTTTCATAAAACTCCTGCGTATTCGGTAAATAAAATTTGGGCACAATACCGAGGATATTATGACCTTTGACTACAAAGGCGACATTATATAAAATACCTTCAATTTCTAATGGGGCACCAAAGATAACAATGCCTTCAAAAGGATTATTTTCAAGCAAACGTTTGATTTCACGTTTGGTCTCTTTTAACAACGAGTTTTGAAAAAACAAATCGTTACACGTATAAGCCGTGACACCAAGTTCAGGAAACACTGCTAAGGATGCATTGGTTTGTTTAAGCAGACGCAACATCTCATCGACGTTGTACTTTGGGTTTGCGACTTTTAATTTGGGCGTAATCGCCGCAACTTTCAAGAAATCATTATAATACATGGTTATCACCTCGGTACAAATTGTGTTTTCTGATGTATTCTATCACATCTGGGACAATCAAATCATCATTATGCGTTTTACGATATTCACTCGCACTTACAGGATAATCAAAATCATTAAACATAATGAAACGGTGTTTATAATAGCTGAGAAACCAATCGCGTTCAATGTAAGACGCTAAATCTTTATGGTCACGATTCAGCACAATACACTCAAACTCTGTCAGCATCTTATGAATATTCTTCCAGCGATGCAAGGTTTTTAAGTTGTCTGCACCGATCACAAAGGCTAACCGTTTACTATTTTTGAGGCGTTTTAAGGATTGATAGGTGCCTTTGAAATGGGGATCGTTTAATTCAATGGGGGAAACATTAATATCATCATAACCCTTTGTCATGATTTTTAACATATTATAGCGATGATCATTAAAGGTCAAATCGTCTTTCCCGTAAACAGTCCCAACAGGTAAAAACGTAAACGTTGTGAGCGGCAGTTTACGTTTGAGATAGAAATAGACTTGAAAGTGTGCTTTTGTAGGGGGATTGAAACTACCACCATAGACAATATGCATAATAATCACCATAAATATTATAACACGCAAGGCCAGACAATGAAATGCGCAAATAACGCAAAATGTATGCTACAATAGATTTTGAGGTGATTTTATGAACATTGATAAATCGTATGTACTAAGCTTGGCTGAAGAAATTTTAAAAATCCCTTCACCTAGCGGGTATACAAAAGAAATTGTTGAACGGATCAAACAGGAAGCTGATGCGTTTGGACTCCCGACAATGAAAACCAAAAAAGGCAATCTGATAATGACATTGGAAGGTCAGGATGATAAAACGGTTGGACTGAGTGTCCATGTGGATACCCTTGGGGCCATGGTCCGCAGCATCACGTCTGAAGGTGAACTACGTTTTACCGCAATAGGTGGGCCTTCTTGGCCGACTATGGACGGTGAATACTGTACCATAAGAACTCGCGAGGGTAAAGATTACAGTGGAACATTCTTATCAACCGCACCAGCAGTTCATGTCCATAAAGAAGCGAAAGACAAACTCCGCAATCCTGATCATATGACCGTAAGAATAGATGAACGCGTCAAATCAAAAGAGGATGTCTTAAAACTCGGGATTGACACCGGAGATTTCATTTTCTTTGATCCAAAGACAACGGTTACAAATAGTGGCTTTGTTAAATCAAGATTTTTAGATGACAAGATTAATGTTGCGAGTATGTTTGGGCTTATCAAAGCCTTTAAAGAAAGTAAGACTTTGCCAAAACACACGGTAAAAATTGTGATTTCCACTTATGAGGAGGTTGGCCATGGCGCTGCCTGGATTCCTGAAATGGACGAATTTATCGCAGTGGATATGGGCTGTATTGGTGAAGACCTTGGCTGCACTGAATATGACGTCAGTATTTGTGCCAAAGATTCCAGTGGGCCTTATGATTATGACTTAGTGTCTGCCTTTAAAAATATCGCAAAAGATAAAAACATCAATCATGCCGTAGATATTTATCCATTCTATGGATCGGATGTTTCCGCAGCATTACGCGGCGGTAATGATTTTAAAGGGGCGCTTGTTGGGCCTGGTGTACATGCTTCTCACGGCATGGAACGCACGCATTATGATGCAGTTAAAAGTACGATTGAACTCCTGTATTATTATCTGACATAAAAAAGGATGGCCGCGGCCATCCTTTTTATTAGCTAAAATTTTCACTCCACGTTCCATCTTCAAAGATCGGAATACGTTGACCATCTTCTGTAATCCCTGTGATAGTTAAATCATTGGAGCCGACCATAAAATCGATATGAATCAATGAACGATTGATGTTGTTGCGTTCTGCAATTTCACTCGCAGATTGACCTTTATCTTTTACACTCATTGGATATGCATTACCAAGGGCGAAATGGCACGTGGCATTTTCATCCAACAAGGTGTTGTAATAGACTTTATCAAGTTGATTAATAGGACTTTCTTTAGGAACCAGCGCAACTTCACCTAGGAATCTTGCCCCTTTATCTAGTGCAATGATTTTTTCAATTTTATCTTTTTCTGGACTATCGATTTTAACCACTTCACCATATTTGAAATGCAGGGTAAAAGGTTGTAATAACGTCCCTCTTACGTTGAGCGGTCGTGTGACTTTTAGTTTTCCGTTCACTCCAGTTTTTAGTGGGGCCGTAAAGACTTCTTCTGTTGGCATATTGGGAATAAATATATCGTCACCGCGCTTTTGGGCACCACTGACCCAAAGATGTTTTTCGGGAAGTTCTACGGTTAAATCCGTTTCATCGGAAGAATATTCCAAACGACGGAAACGATATTCATTGAGTTTACGACGCTTTTGTTCGAGGGTATTTAAATGATTGGTCCAAGAGTCGATCGGTTTTTCCTCATCAAGACGCATAATGGTAATAAGATCTTCGTGTAATTGCAGTAACGCATCAGAATCATCCAAGTCCGGGTAGACTTTTTTGGCCCATTGTATTGATGGATAAGCGGCTACAGACCATTTGCAGGTGCGGGCTATTTGTTCTTGATGGGGTTTAAGTTTTTTCCCCATCGCACGGTTTGCTTTTTGAATCCGTTTTTGATCAAGACCGTTCATTAAGCCTGGGAAACTCGATGATACCGTTAGAAAAGCGGCTTTTCTTCCTACGGTGTCTTTTAAGCGATCGACGATATATTCTGGGACATCTTCTAAGACGTCCTCTTTTGCATAAGCATAAGCCAATCGAGAAAGGACAGGGTCTTGCCAGTTAACATGGACTGTGCCACTTTTAAAGGTTTTATAAGCTTCTTGTGTTAAGGCACGAACAAAATCTTGTGCCGTAATAGGGGCGTTGATGACTAAATCTTCCCCTTCACGGAGATTTAAGCCACGATAAAGTATCAATCGGGCATATAATATTAGGGTTTTATCATTCATTTTCGGTTCCTTTCTTAGTAAATGGATTTTTGAAGAATGGTTTGACCATATAATTAACGATGCCTTTAGGGAAATTCGCAAGGCCACCAGTTACAATTTTGGGCATGAGACGAAAACTTTCTTTATAGGCTTCCATACGGATGCGTCTGGTTGAATACAGTTTGTTTTCCTGAAAGAGGTACTTCCGTGTTACAATGCCGATTCGACACGTTAACATTCCATTGGAAATTCCTTGGAAGACGCTGTTGGTCATTCCTCTTACAATCGGGATATCTCGTACGGTATCACCTACACGAGAAGGCAAGGCCTCATTGATATCAATGTCCTCTAAGCCTTCGGCAATCATCGCAGTCACGGCGACATTAAGACTTAGTTTTGCCAAATGCATATAGGAAGGTCTAAAGCCACACTTTTTGGTGATGGTTTTAATCATCCGGATATTCGTAAAAATAACCGCCAACATATCGAGGTTACCGTTTTGGGAAATCGCCGTGGTTAAGACAACGGTTTGTGAGTGTTCTACAATGGTTTTATCGATTTCTTTTTTAATCGAACCTTTAAACACGGTGTGAATCGCATCCCGAATATTTTCCCCGTCTTTAATATGTTCATTGAGTAAATTACGTTCGGTATCCGTCAGATAATCAAGCTTTAAAATTGTTTTAGCGGCACGACGATACGTCCGTTTATTTTTGTCTTCATCGAGAGCATCGATGGAAAAAGTCGGTGCAATCATAATAATACGTAGCGGATTGAGTACTAAGATATAGACTATAATAAACGCAACGACATAAAACGCATACTCAACCGCCATGTGAATACTACGTAGTCTTTCACCCACACTGATTATATGTGAGGCTAAGATAAACAGTAGTAAAATCACAAAGCCAAATATAATCGAAATCCAAAAAGTTTTTTTCGTCATTTCATCAACCCCTTTATAAGCTTAATTCTAACACATTTGAAAAGAAAAACGCACTATCAATGGCGTTTTTCTTTAATCAAAGCGAATATAGCATTTTACGGAATTGTCAGTGGCTTTTTTGAAACCACAGGCTTCATAAAATGCCTGGGCATTTAAGTCATCCAAATCCGTGATTAAGACTTTCTGACGAATTTTTTGGTTTGCGGCGACCATATGGTTTAAGAGTGCTTTCCCAATCCCACGGCGACGATGGGATGTTAATACTAACAAATCTTGGATATATAGGATATGGGCTTTATCACTAATCGCCCGAATTACACCAACTAATTGAGAATTATCATAAGCACCATAAACGTCATATGATGCGTGAAACATCGTTCTAAAGGCAGTATCGTCTTTTAAGTAGGCCTTCCACCCCGCATCTTTGTATAACGTTTTAAGTTGATCAAAATCAAATTTTTCAATGGATTTAATATGCATTAAACCACCTCCACAAGCGCATTATAACATGAAAAAAGATGTCTTTTGACATCTTTAATCGGGTTTTATGGTTTCTTCATGAACAATACGTCCGTTTTCTAAATAGACAATTCTATCGGCAATATCTTTGGCATCATCATAATCATGAGTAACAAAGATTGCGGTCATATCAGTCATTTTCATGATTGAACGAAGTTCGTGGCGGATTTTAAGCTTTAAATCCGCATCAAGGTTTGAGAAAGGTTCATCTAATAATAACACATCAGGGCTTGGTGCTAAAGCACGTGCCAAAGCGATACGTTGTTGTTGACCGCCAGATAACTCATGAGGGTACGCATAAATTTTTTCTTCCATATTAATGAGTTTGAGCATTTCAAGAACCCGTTGTTTTTTCGCTTCTTTTGAGTAATTTTTAATGCCAAAAGCAATGTTTTTAAAGACATTCATATGGGGAAAAAGCGCATAGTCTTGAAATACCATGCCCACTTGACGTTTTTCACACTCAATAAAAGTATTGGCATTACAAAGGGTCTCAGCATTCACTTCGATTTTACCTTTGGTAGGAATCTCTAAGCCACTGACCAATCTTAGCAGTGTGCTTTTTCCTGAACCACTACTTCCCAAAATTGCGACTACTTCGCCTTCTTCCATTGAAAAGCTAATGTTTTTAAGGACAGGATTGCGCTTTGTATAGGCAAAGTCCAGACTTTCAATATTAACGTACATTAATGGGCACCTCTTTCTTTTTATAGTGCGTAAGAATATAGATTAATGTGCTGGAGATAAAAATTAACACAAGTGCAGGGACTGCACTTTCTTGCAGCATTTCTTCTCTTGCGAAGCGAAACACTTCACTGGCGAGGGTATTATAATTGGTTGGACGTAATATTAAGGTAAGCGGAAGCTCTTTAATGACATCGATAAATACAATAATCGCTGCACTGATTAGACCGTGTTTAATCATAGGGATGTCAACTTGTAGCAGTGTTTTTAGTTTAGAAGCTTTTAGTGAATACGATGCTTCTGTAAATTTGGTTCCTACTTTGTCATAGGAAGCTTCAATACTATTATAACCAATGGCCATAAATCTTAAGACAAATGCGAATGTCAACATGATCAATGTACTTGATAAGACGAGTCTTGGACTGTTTTCATCAATCAAGCGATATAGCGGAAACAAGGCATGGTCAATATCGATAAAGAAGATCATAACCGCAATCGCAATAACCGCACCGGGAATCGCATAGCCTAAGTTGGTAATTTTAAGGAGTCCTTTTTTGAAATTATTTTGTGTGCCACGGTTGTAATTGGCAAGCATAAGCGCAATGATTACCGTTAATAACGTCGCGGTAATTGCCAAGGTCAGGGAATTGATTATCAAGAAAATAAAGCCCATATTAAACACATCGGTAAATGTTAAGGTCGCATAATAAATCAATTGAGCCAATGGTAAGAAAAATGCGAGAATCATAATAATCCAAAGGATTGATGGTAAAACAAAGCGTTGCCACCCTTTTAAAGGAATACGAGGAATGGGGCGGCCTTTAACATGAATACTGTATTGACGTTTTCCACGGATCATACGTTCAATAAAAATAATTGCAAATACCAACAACATCAATACACCACTTAACCGAATGGCAGCTTGGGTATCGCCTAAGTTTTCCCATGTATTAAATATAGCGAAACTAAAGACTCTGACATTGTAATAGGCAACAACCCCATAGTCATTGAGCGTTTCAAGGACAACTAACAGTGTCCCAGCAACCAATGCCGGGCGTAATAAGGGTAAGACAACACGCATAAACGTGCGTATTTTATTGGCACCAAGCAAACGAGCATTTTCACTAAATGCGGCAGATTGTTTACTTAATGCACTTCTTGTCAACATATAAACATAAGGGAAAAGTGTTAACGTAAAAATGAAAATGGCCCCTTCCATGTTCATCATATTAATAATAATTGGTAGATTAAGTCGTCTAAAAAAACGGGCGATGGTCCCAGTATAGCTAAACATATCAGCATAAGCATACGCCGCGATGTAAGAAGGCATGGCAAGCGGTAAAATCAAAAACCAACTGAGTAATTTACGGCCTTTGAATTCAAAGCGTGTCACCATATAAGCACCAAATAGTCCCAACAACGCAGAAAAGACGGCAACAAAGCCGACAAGTATTAGTGTATTTACGATGTATCCTCTCAGTAAATTGTCGCGAATGTGTATCCATGCTGGTGTGGGGGTGCTGAATATCTCAGTAATGATATTCAGCATTGGCACCACAATAAGCACAGCAGCAATGACGCTAACAACACTGAAAATATTTACGTTGCGTCTCAGTCTGCTTAACATATATTAGCCTACTTTATTCCCAGCCGACTTCATCCATGATGATCGTCGCTTGATATGAGTTTTCTCCGAGTACACTTAAATTAATATCCTGCGCTTTAAACTCTCCCCAAGAACTTAATAGTTCATGAACTTCAACGGCTTCATTAACAGGATATTCAAAGTTCGCATTCGCAAAGCTGCTTTGCGCTTCTTCACCACTTAAGAACTCAATAAACTGAATCGCTCCTTCAAGATTACTGGCATGCTTTGTAACACCTGCAGCGGATATATTGACATGCGTCCCAGTCGTTTCTTGGTTAGGGAAAAATACTTCTACGGTATCAGCGACTTCTTGTTCGAATGAATCACTTGAGTTCATCATACGACCAATATAGTAAGTATTCATAATCGCGATATCGGCAATGCCTTGCACAACCGCTTTGGCTTGATCGCGATCATTACCAGAAGGGGTTCTTGCAAAATTATTCACAAGACCAGTCGCAAAATTCTTCGCGGCTTCTTCGCCCATGATTTCAATAAAGGAAGCCATAAGGCTTTGGTTATAGATATTGGTACTAGTCCGTGTGACAATACGACCTTCAAATTGTGTGTCAGTCAAGGCTTCATAAGTAGAAAGTTCACTGGCATCTACACGATCAGGATGATAAACAAGGACACGGGCCCTTTTCGTTAGACCAAACCAGTAATTATCGGCATCACGATAGTTTGACGGAATATTGTTAAATAGTGTGTCACTTTCAACCGGTTGTAATAAATCACGACTTTTTGCGCGATGCAATCTTCCAGCATCAGCGATAATTAACACATCAGCGCTCGTATCCTCACCTTCATTTTCCAAACGATTGATCAATTGATCAGCATTACCATCAATCACATTCACTTCAATACCGGTTTGTTCGGTGAAGAGATCAAATAACATTTGATCAGTATCGTAGTGTCTTTCTGAGAATATCGTAATGCTATCTTCACTTGAGTTCACGCCAAGTGTACAAGCGTTCAACATTAAAACAGTGATACTCACAGAAAGAAACAACCATAATTTTTTCATGAAGTACGTTCCTTTCTTCTTTATATTGTTATTTAGAATAATTCTATAATAATTTGTCGTACGTTGTATAGTATATGAACATATTCGCTAAAAGTCAATGTTATCAGTAAGTTTTATAAATAGTCTTACTTTCAGTATAAAAAAGAGCCGTTTAGGCTCTTCTTTATTGCAAATCTGTTTGTTTCATGACCGCAAGTTTTTCAGCAATGTATCCGGCATTGTTGATGGCATCGATGAAAACATCACCAAGTAAATCATCATCGTCAAAGGTAATACGGCCAAAATGTCTGGTAAGATTAATATCGACGGTTATAGCGCCGAGTGGTTTAACGACATTTTCAATGTGATTGATGCATGATCCACAATGCATGCCTTCAACTTTAAAGTTTAGGACTTTTAAAGTGCCCACGTTTTATCCTCCTTTACTTCGTTAATTGTAAGGGTTCTGTCAAACATGTTCCACTATCATCAAACGTTGCGATGTCGGCTTCCACACTATATTCGCCATACTCAATATTAATGGTTGCTTCGATGTTGCTTGGAAGCCATACACCTTTAAAACCATTCTCATAAAGGGTTACAGTA
>PWOH01000128.1 GCA_003557505.1 Mollicutes bacterium
AAGAGGAGGAATTGTCATGAAAAAATTATTATTGAAAGTTACTGGAATGAGCTGTGGTGGCTGTGAGAATAGTGTAAAAAATGTTCTTTCTAAATTAGATAGTGTTACTGATTTAGAGGTTAATCACACTAGCGATAAAGTATCTCTATCATATGATGAAAATGCGTTGGAAGAAGCAGCGATTGTCCAAAGCATTGAAAAACTTGGTTATACTGTAAACCGTGATAACTAATGCGACATACCTTTAAAATTACTGGTATGAGTTGTGCTTCATGTGCCAACAGCATCAATTCCGTCCTCGAACATACACAAGGCGTCAAAACCATCAATGTCAACGTTGTTAACGATATCGCTGATGTTGAATATGATGAATCAGTTATTGATACCCAGGGCGTAATTGAAGCGATTGAAAGTGCCGGTTACGGCGCTTCTTTATTGGATGAGTCTTTTCAACGAATTTCGTTGCGCGTTGAGGGGATGACGTGTGCGACGTGTGTCAATAATGTTGAGAAAGCCTTAAAAAAACTTGAAGGCACCGAAGACGTTAGTGTCAATTTAGCAACGCACAAAGCGACCTTAAAATATAACCCTGAGAAACTGCGTATTTCGGAGATGAAAAAAGCGGTCCAAGGGGTGGGCTATGATTTTACCTTAGAAGAAGAAATTGATGATTCCGAAGCTCCTGATGTCATCAAGATGCGTGCGGCCAAAAAACGCATGCTTACTGCGTCTGTAATCACGGCGATTGTGATGAGTCTTATGGTAATTCATATGTTTTTCCTTACGATTCCCGGATATACAATCATTACCGCACTCTTAGGTGCGCCGGTCGTCTTTTATCTAGGCGCCCACGTGCATAGAGGCAGTTTCAAATCCCTGAAGAATCTTTCACCGAATATGGATGTCTTAGTGTCGCTGGGGTCAATGCCCCCATATTTGATTGGGTTATTAGGTATCTTTATGCCTATTACCACCTTTATTGAGATGGCCACAACCATCATGACTTTCCATTTAATTGGGAAATATCTAGAAAGCCGTGCCAAAGGAAAAGCCTCACAAGCCATTAAGAAACTCGTGGAACTCGGGGCGAAAACGGCCCGTATTATCGTTGATGGTGAAGAAATTGAAGTGACAACCAAAGAGCTCTCCGAAGGTGACATCATGGTGATTCGCCCTGGAGAAAAAATCCCTACAGACGGTATTATCAAAGAAGGATCTACCATGATTGATGAATCGATTGCAACAGGTGAATCGATGCCCGTTAAACGCCAACAAGGTGATGAAGTCATTGGGGCGACGATCAATAAACAAGGCTCCATTAAAGTCGAAGTCACCAAGATTGGCAAAGATACGTTCCTTTCCCAAGTGATTACCCTAGTTGAACAGGCACAAGGTTCAAAAGTGCCCATTCAAGAATTTGCGGACCGTGTAACCGGCTATTTTGTACCGGCTATTATGGTGATTACTGTGTTAACCTTCTCTTCGTTTTTAATTTTTACTGACTTCCATGTGGCGATTATGGAGACAATGAGTTTCTTGCCATGGGTTATGCCTGATCAATCTCCCCTTGTCTTAGCCTTTGTGACTGCGACTGCAGTGCTCGTTATTGCCTGTCCATGTGCTTTAGGATTGGGAACCCCAACCGCGTTGATGGTTGGCAGTGGACTTGGTGCCGATAAAGGCATATTAATTCGTAATGGTGAAGCAGTCCAAACCCTTAAAGACATTAAAATGATTGCGTTTGATAAAACCGGAACTCTAACATATGGAAAACCTGTAGTCACCGATATTCATCCTGAAACCATCAGTGAAACAGAGTTTTTACGCATAGCGGCTTCAATGGAAGAAGGATCAGAACATCCGCTTGGACAAGCGATTGTAAGTTCAGCTAGCGATAAAAACATCACGCTTAAGTCCGTTAAAGATTTTGAAGCCTTAAGTGGCCGCGGGGTTAAAGCAACTATTGAGAAGACTACTTATTATATTGGGAACCGTCGGTTGATGGACGATCAAAACATTGATTATACAGCACAAAACGAAACGATTACTACACTCGAAAACGAAGCCAAAACCGTCATGATTTTAGCAACGGAACAAAAAATGCTCGGGCTCATTGCGGTCTCTGATGAACTAAAAGAAGATGCGCCTGCAGTGATTCGTGCCATTGAGCATCTTGGTATTAAAACTGCAATGATTACCGGTGATAATGAACGTACTGCCAACGCTATTGCCAAAAAAGCCGGTATTTCATCGGTGATTGCGGGCGTATTGCCTGATGGTAAAGTCGATGAAGTCAAGCGACTGCAAGCCAAATATGGCCTCGTAGCAATGGTTGGCGATGGCATCAACGATGCCCCTGCACTGAAACAAGCCAATGTTGGGATTGCGCTGGGAACGGGGACAGACGTTGCCATTGAGGCAGCCGATGTTACCTTGATCCGTGATGAGTTAGCACTCATTATTGCCTCGATTAAACTCTCGCAAGGCATTTTCCGTAAAATTAAAGAGAACTATTTCTGGGCATGGTTTTATAACGCTGTGGCCATCCCGTTTGCGATGTTTGGACTTCTGCATCCAATGATTGGGGCTGCGGCTATGTCTGTAAGTTCTTTAAATGTCATTTATAATTCATTGCGTCTGAAACGCAAAAATCTTGATGTCAGTTTGGAGGTCCAATATGAAGCATGATAATGAGCAAGCCTTAAACCTTTTAAAAACCGCTAAAGGCCAAATTGAATCTGTGGTTAAAATGACAGAAGACAATCGCTATTGTGTTGATATTGCCAACCAGATTATGGCGACAATGTCTTTACTTAAAAAGGCAAACCTTGTCATTTTGAAAAATCATATTGAAACCTGTGTTCGTGACTCTTTTGAAGATGGAACCCAGGAAGAAAAAACCGATGAAATTATCAATATATTAAGTAAATATCTTAAGTAAAACAAAAAGGAGCGATTCATTTCGCTCCTTTTTTTGATAACTATGAAACCATCCCCCTATAAAATACGATCTGTTTAGAGGTGATTATTTGAGGGGAATGTGATGATAAAAAAATTCCTTCACTTAATCCGCATGGTTGTCGTGTTTGAATATTATGCGTAACTATATTTAGTATAATTAGTTCGAGTGTCAAAGTAAATAGATACGCACTTTAAAGCAAATCTATAATCTTATTGCCAAGGGGATAATTTTACTATAAACTATTATAGAAGGGACTGAAGGAGGCACTTATGATTAAACT
>PWOH01000133.1 GCA_003557505.1 Mollicutes bacterium
CTTACAAGATAAACTTAGTGAATGTGGCATTCGTTTTGTCTTTCTTTCACGTTTGAAAAATGCCAATGTGTCTGGTGCGACAAAATGGCTAAAAGATAATAGTGTTATTTTACTTGTTAATGACTATCGTAAATATACGGACACCTTTTGGTTTTCTTTCTTCCATGAGATTGGCCATATCATTAATGGACATGGGAAAAAACTACATTTTTCCGATCAAAAGACTGCACTAGAAGATGCTGCCGATCAGTTTGCGAAAAACTTTCTAATAACCCCAGAACGCTTTCAACCATTCATCGCGAATAATGACTATTCATCGTCCGCAATTATTGCATTAGCTGAAAATGAATCTATTCATCCTGGTATTGTAGTAGGCAGGCTTCAAAAGGAAAAATACATTTCCTATCAAACACATAATTCCTTACGTCAACAATTTAATGACTAACAGAATCGTACAACTAATACATCATCAAAGGAGATCCTCATGATTTTACAATCACAAAGTAATGCTATAATAAGAGCCTTTCAAGAAGCGTTGAAGGATAAACAAAAGACAGTGCATGCTATTACCTATAAAATCGCAAGCCTTATCGTGATACTTGCAAGTATTGCTTATGGTGTTTTAGTGTATATGGCTGATCCTTTACTATTCTTAATCCCTTACTTATCGATTATCTTTACTGTGATAGGGATTGCTTTTTTGATTATCAAGTTATATGTCCCAGAAAAACCAACTTACGAAACCTTATACCCTAAAATAATCGATCTATACAATCAAGAAGGCGATAGTCTCTTAACCCATGAAGCGTATCCTCATAAAGTCTATAAAGATATTAATAAAGCCAGTGGACTTTTTACCCGCGGTGCCTCTGTGCGTGTTAAACAAGCAATCAGTGGGAAAACTGAAGATAATATCGCATTTACTCGCCTCAATACCAACTTCGTTGTTAGTTCTGGGAATGCCTCATCCAATGTCTTTAGTGGGGTATTCATCCACTTAAAACAAACCTTGAATTCAAACTTTTTTGTGGCTTATAAAGGCAGACCGCATCTAAAAGGCATCAAGATGACACAGATTGAATCTCCTGAACCAACGAAAGTCTACATAGATGCCAACGGGACTTATAACAAACAAGTAATCAATCAAGCCATAAATCTTATTCACAAAGTATCAACCGAACAAGGCACCCCACATGTTTATTTAAGCAGTACACCTGAAGGCATGTTTTTAGCGTATAAAAAACCTTATGAAAAATATAAAACCTTAACCCATGATAATATTAAAATACTACATAGCTCCATTGAAAAAGATCTAGAATATATTGAAACGTTAAACATAAAACCCGATGTTTATTTATGAGTCATACAAGCACACTGTTTAAAACGTGTGCTTGTATTTTTTTTATAACAATAGGCAATCAATGAAATTATCCATGCGTTCTCTATAATAAGAATATAAGAATGTACGATGATAAAGCCATTATTTACTTCATTACTGGGTGATAATGATAAACCATTTCATTAAGTATTTATTAAGTATAGTCTTTATTGCGTTTCCTATGGACTTCGTTTTGTTTATCCTGTTTTTATATAGAAGTTATTCCTAAAAAAAAGAACGAGACGTTTAATCGTCCCGTTCTTTTTTGAAATCAACTCACAACCCATAGTGAATCCTTAATATTGCGTATTTGTAGTACAGAATATTAACGGATTAGTCAATAGAAAACATTAATAATGTTAGATTAACCTTAGCCATTGAAATGACAGAACCAATTATTATTTTTTCCAAGGACAAAGGATTTATCAAATTACTACTGAGGAAACAACTGCTTTAAAGTATCTTGCATATCAAGGACACCAATATAATAGCCGTTTGATATCACATAGGCTTCGTATTCATCTTTCAGTAAAGCTGCAATACGGTTAAGTGATAGTCTTGTTCTTTTAGATACGCTTTAAGTGTAGGACCAAACGTTTATGTTTTTCCTTTATTTAAGTTTTAAGGGAAAAAGGGGGATTATTCAATAAAAAAGGGTATTAAATAATAAAATATTATAAAATTTTTGATTGTTGTTCTTTAATATAATTGGCAAACACCTAAGATATAATATAACAACCGACAATATTTTTTGTATGTTACGGACTTGAACGAGAAAAACTGTCATAATCCCCCGACAAACAACAAATTCTGAGCGTATTTACAAGCACAAAGTATTTTGGTAAACTTTCTTTGTAGGGGTTAGATATAAGGCATTGCGGTTTAAGGAACAATTATGGGATAAGGGGAATGCGCTTTACAAATGTAGGGCGTATTTTTCGTACCTTCTTTTTCAAATCTTTACTTTTTCCCTAAAATACAGTAAAGTTATAGATAGGGGATACAGGGCATTATTATATTGGGGGGCATTACGATGATAAGACGTAAACCAAATATTAAACTAACTGAATATTCAGACAATTTGATTGTAAAAGCAACAAAGGGTCCATTTAAGAAAAAAAGCATGATTGACATTCCCAAAGGCTATGAAGTTGTATTGATTGAAGCCAACGGAACGAGTGAAATTATTCGTAACGTGCATCAATACAAACTTGATCGGAATGTGCATGCTATTTTTTATGCCAAAACCAATGCCTTAGTTCAATCAACAAAGTGGGGGACCCGTAACCGCATTTCAATCACAACCCAAGAAGGCACCGAGAGTTTAGGGGCTAATGGAACCCTATCATTTACTTTAGCCAATCCTTTACGTTATATTAATAAATTGATGCATTCTGAAGAGGATGTTTCCCCAGAAAAAATTAAGACGATGGTCTTAGATAAAGTCACAGATACCTTTAGTGAAGCCTTAGGCACAAAAACATGGGATGATACTAATAAAAATGACTTAATGAAAACATTGAAAACCGTAGTACAAGAACGATTAGCACAGTATTTTGATAATTTTGGCATCAATATTGACGCCTTCATTATAGAAAATATTACCATAACCAATCTAACATAAGAGAGGAAGAACGCGATGTTTGTAAAGGGCGAGTTATCAAGAGAACGCGAATTAAAGCGACGTAAAAAATATTTAAAAGGGAAAAACACCAAACAAAAGTTTACACAGTTATACAGTGAGGCAATAGAAACATTAGC
>PWOH01000071.1 GCA_003557505.1 Mollicutes bacterium
CGAAACACCATGGCATCAGTGTTGATGATGTTTCAAAGAAAATCAACAACAATCTCGCAATGTTGTTAACGAATTTGCTGCGTAAACATAGTGATATTCAAGGAATCATGGCCAGTGGTGGCGATACCGCATTGAGTTTCCTTGATTACGTCAACGCGGATGGGATTCATCTCTTATCTCAGGTGATGCCACTGTGTGTGCATGGCAAAATCGTCGGTGGCGAGATGGATGGTCGACAAATCATTACCAAAGGTGGAATGATCGGCGACGATGATGCTTATATAAAAATTAAAAATTACTTTCAGGAGGTAAATAATTATGGATAGACCCGTAATTGGGATACCCATTGGAGATCCCGCTGGTATCGGACCAGAAATCGCATTGAAATCATTGACTAAAGACACGATTTATAAGGAATCAGCCCCAGTATTGATAGGAGATACTGCAGTTTTACAAACTACAATTGATTTATGCGGACTGAATTTAACACTCAACAAAGTCACGAACCCCAGAGAAGGCAAATTCCAAAAAGGTTTTGTCGATTATGTGGATTTAAACAATATCGAAGGCGATAAATTGAAAATAGGTGAAGTACAAGCGATGTGTGGTCAAGCCGCCTATGAATATATCAAAAAATCCGTTGAACTATCGGATTTAAATCAACTTGATGCCATTGCGACTACTCCCATCAACAAAGAATCATTGAAAGCTGCGGATGTTCCGTTTATCGGACATACTGAAATGCTTGCTTCGCTTTCAAATACCAATGACCCTTTAACGATGTTTGAGATTGAAAAGCTTCGCGTCTTTTTCCTTTCACGTCACGTATCGCTTTCCCAGGCGATTGATCTCGTGAAAAAAGATCGTGTAAAAGACTATATCAAACGTTCTCATGAAGCACTTGGCCGTTTGGGTGTCAAAGGCACCATCGCAGTTGCCGGATTGAATCCGCATTCCGGAGAAAACGGACTATTTGGGCGTGAAGAAATGGATGAAATTATCCCCGCCATTGAAGAGATGCAAGCGGAAGGGTTTGACGTTATTGGACCTGTGCCTGCAGATAGTATCTTTGCCTTAGGCCTTGATGGAAGATGGGCAGCGATTCTTTCGCTTTACCACGACCAAGGACACATTGCCACAAAAACCTATGATTTCCATCGTACGATTTCAATTACTAACGGCATGCCGTTTTTAAGAACATCGGTCGATCATGGAACTGCTATGGATATTGCAGGCCAAAATAAAGCGAATGAAATCAGTATGGTTGAAGCAATCAGACTAGCCGCAAAATACGCACATTATTTCACAAGATAAAACACAAAAGCACAAAAACAAACAAAACAACGTTGACAAAAACGTTGTTTTTTGTTTATAATGAAAGCGTAACCAACAAAAATGAACATAAATCAAACAAAAGTGGAGGTTTTATTGAATGAAAACATTTTTAGCAGGAGACCCGATGATTCCAAGTACGCTTTTCAAAGGAGCTTACGAACAATACTTAAAAGATTATTTCCCATCTATGGAAATGGGAGATTGGGAAACAGATTATCCAACATTACAAAAACGTCGTTTAAAAGTAGAACAAGCAGGACCGGAAGTAGAAGTCGTCCCTGAAGTCATTAAAGAAAATGGCTTAGATGCCAGTGTCTTAACAGGGTTGTTTGTTCCGGTGAGTACTCAACTCATGGATGCGATGCCTAATTTACGTATGGTCGGACTATCAAGAGCAGGCAAGGAAAACATTAATTTAGATGAAGCGACCAAACGCGGCATTTTAGCTTTTAATGTCATGGGCCGTAACGCTGAGGCCGTCAGTGATTTTACGGTAGGCTTATTACTTGCAGAATCTCGAAATATCGCCCGTGCTCACCAGTCTATAATGAATGGTGGTTGGCAAAAAGAGTTTTCGAACAGTGATTTTGTGCCACAACTCAAAGGCAAAAAAATTGGTATTGCTGGTTTTGGGTATATCGGAAGTCTTGTGGCACAAAAACTTTCAGGTTGGGACTGTGAAGTGCTAGTCTATGATGCTTTCACAGAGCCTGAAACAATTAAAGAAGCCGGCTGCACCCCTGTGGATAAAGCAACCCTCTTTAAAGATAGTGATTTCCTAAACGTTAACTTACGGCTTGTGGATGCCACAAAAGGCTGGGTAGACAAAGAACATCTCAATATGATGAAAAAGACTGCCTATATTGTTAATACCGGCCGTAGTGGTCTCTTTGATCAAGACGCGCTCTTTGAAGCATTAAAAGAAAAACGCATTGCTGGTGCAGGCTTGGATGTATTTGATGAAGAACCATTGCCAGAAGATAGCCGCTGGAAAACGTTAGATAACGTCACCTTGACTACCCATATTGCCGGGACAACCACAGAAGTCCTAACCAATTCACCTTACTTGTTAATGGAAGATATGCGTCGTTTCCTAGATGGCAAGAAAGCCCGTTTTATTATGAATGAAGAAGTCCTTGAAAATGAAGAATTTAAAGCTTGGTTAAAGCAGGTGCGTGCGTAATGATTCGTCCAATGACACCACTATTAGAAGACGCAAAAAAGGGACGTTATGCCCTTGGGGCCTTCAATGTATACAACTACGAAACTATTAAAGGAACGCTTGAAGCCATTAGAGAAACAAGAAAACCTGCGATTATCGCTTTCGGTCAGAAATATTTAGAAAACATGTCATTAAAAGAAGTTGTGAACTTGGTTAGAACCATTAGTGTTAACCTTGAAACAGATATCGCCATACATCTTGATCACACAAAAGATATTGATATCATCAAAAAAGCGATAGATGCTGGTTTTACCTCAGTAATGTATGATGGCTCAGCACTGTCATTTGAAGAAAATATCGCAAATACAAAACAAGTTGTTGAGTATGCTCACGTGCGTAATGTTAGTGTTGAAGCGGAACTTGGCAGTCTTGAATTGGGTGGACACTCCAATGAAGATGAAGGTGAAACCATCTATACAGAACCTGATGAAGCCCGTGAATTTATTGAAAAAACCGGGGTAGATTGCCTAGCTATTTCAATTGGGACTGTTCACGGGATGTATA
>PWOH01000005.1 GCA_003557505.1 Mollicutes bacterium
CGATTGGTGGCGTCCCGGTTCCAAATTTATAAGGCGGGTTCTTATAAGTCGAATGGGTTTTGTTAACCTCATCAATCATATCGCCACCATATTCAAGAGGATCCATTGATTCAAACAATTCGTACTTGCCATACAAGACACCAACCCCGGTTGGCCCCAGCATTTTATGGCCTGAAAATGATAAGAAATCCGCATCTAAGACTTTGACATCGAGTGCCATATGTGGTGCACTTTGTGCAGCATCAACGGTAACAATCGCACCTTTTTCATGGGCAAGTTTAATAATGGATTCGAGCGGTGTCACATAACCCATGACATTACTGACATGTGTCAATGCAACCACTTTGGTTTTATTACTTAAGACCTGTTTGAAATTTTCTACTGTGATACGGCCTTCTTGATCAAGCGGCACATACTTCAATACTGCGCCTTTTTGATTGGCAACATTTTGCCAAGGTAATACGCTAGAGTGATGTTCAAGTTCACTGACAATGATTTCATCACCGGCATTAATATGTTTCATCCCATAACTTAAAGCAACGAGATTCAGTGCACTTGAGGCACCGCGAGTAAAGATAATTTCTTCAAATCTGGCATTGATAAATTGAGCGATATTTTCACGCGCTGCTTCATACTTCCTTGTGGCCTCAAACGAGAGACGATAAACACCGCGATGGACGTTAACCGGATATTTAAGGTAGTATTCACTGACTGCATCAATGACGCATTTCGGGGTCAGTGAAGAGGCTGCGGTATCTAGATAAACAAGGTTGTTATCTTTGAATACAGGGAAGTCTTTTTTTAAATTCATGCGCGTCAAAACAATCACCTTCCGGTCTTAGTTTCTAGTAATCCTTGAATATAGTCTTTAAGATTTTCATTTTCCATTAAATCTTTAAGTGGGGCTAAAAAGCCATTGATAATCAAGCGTTGAGCATCTTTTTCACTGAGTCCACGACTCATTAAATAATATAGCTGTTCTTCATCGATTCGTCCGATAGCGGCACCATGTGACGCTTCGACATCGTATTCATCAATCAACAGTAATGGATTGGCATCCAAACGAGCATAACGTCCTAAGACAACCCCATTATTGCTTTGGTGGGCAATACTTTGTTTCATGCCTTTATGAATTTTACCGGTTCCCTCGAAAACAAGGAAACTTTCGTTTGCCGCAACACCATAGTGTTCAATTTCACCTTGCGTGTTTTTGGCTTTGTGTTCGACATGAGTATGGATGATAACTTCTTGTTCCTCCGATGCAATCGCAATGGTCTTCACTTCACCATAAGCAAACGGTCCATTTAGATCAACATCAACTTTTTGAGATGTTTTTCCATCGCCAAGTTGTGCAGTTTTAAGCAATGCCTTAGCATTATCCATCACGATGACTTGACGATTGATAGCCGAGAGTGAATCTTTATCAAGATTGACAATACCGATATAATCGAGTTGACTCGATGGATGAAGATAACTTCTTGATAAATAGTTCACTGTTTGTGAAGTGTCGGTATAAATATATTCACGAATTTGCGCACTAGAGCCAGCTTCTGCCACCATCGACACATTGACGACATTGGTGGTCTTATCTTGTATAATAAATAAATTGATAGGTTCTTTGATTGTACAGTCTTTCTTTACTGTGATTAACAGTGAGAAACTCGCCGATTTCAAGTTTTCTTTAATGACAGGATCATGATCATCAAAAGCTTTTGTCAGTTGTTCGTCAAGCGGCTGTGCTTCGATACTCAAAGCTGCATCCGAGACTGTGTTTTTTTCAATGACACCATCTTTGACAACAATTACATTCGTGAGTTCACTGATTAATGGACGGATTTTTTCAGGAAACACGCGTTGTTTTTCTTGAAGATTCATTATTTTTCCAGCGCTTCACGTGTCGCGCATGAACCGAGCATGGTTTGTTCTTCTTTTTCAGCTTCAGGTACGACACGCTCATCTTCAATGCCGACTTCGTCTTTAATCCAGTCATATCCGTCCTGATCAATACGTTTAACAAGTTCAGCGTCTCCACTTTTGACAATGCGACCTTGCATCATGACATGCACAGTGTCAGCTTTAATATAATCGAGCAGTCGTTGATAGTGCGTAATGAGTAAGAAACCACGATCTTCAGATTGCATTTCAGTCACGTTTTCTCCAACAGTTTTTAATGCATCAATATCAAGTCCACTGTCAATTTCATCTAAAATAGCGATACTAGGTTTAAGCATACGCATTTGAAGAATTTCATTACGTTTCTTCTCTCCACCAGAAAACCCGTCATTTAAATAGCGATGCGGTAAATCTTCACGCATTTTAAGTTTAGCAACGGCTTGGTCGAATTCACGAATGAATTTGAAAAGCGACACGTTTTCGCCTTCTTTTAATCGTGCGTTCATTGCAGTCTTGATAAAGTCGCTGTTCGTAACCCCTGGAACTTCTTGTGGGGCTTGCATGCCTAAGAATAACCCGGCACGAGCGCGTTCATCTGTAGACATATCCAATAGATTTTCTCCATCTAAAGTAATCGAACCTTCAGTCACTTCGTAACGTGGGTGTCCCATAATTACACTCGCAAGCGTTGACTTTCCGGTTCCGTTTGGTCCCATGATGGCATGGGTTTGACCACCTTTTATTTCTAGATTCACACCTTTGAGGATTTTAATATCATCCACTTGGGCATGAAGATTTTCAATTTTTAATATTGGCATAAAACTACCTCCTTAAACTCACACACTATTTTATATGATTTAGTGTTTTTTTGCGAGTGATATGACTAGATTTCTTACTTATAAACACTTTTAGTAGTATGACAGCTATTTTAGTGGTAAAATTAGAGTTGTAAAAAGGGAGGAACACAATAATGAAAAATTTAAATACGTTTGATGTAGTCATCGTAGGTTCAGGAATTGCAGGACTAAGTGCAGCTATTGAAGCGATCAACGCCAATGTAAGTGTCTGTCTTGTTGAAAAACTACCTTCTCCTGGTGGAAATTCACTGATTTCTGATGGAGGTATTGGTGTGGTAAACAGTGATTTACAACAGTCACGCTCAGTTAAAGATTCCGTTGAGTTATTAAAAACCGACATGCTTCGAGCTGGTGGACATATTAATGATCCAGAATTAGTTGAAATAGTCGCATCCCAATCTAACGAAGTTTATGAGTGGAGTAAAACATTGGGAGTTAAGTATATGGACCGCGTCGATATTTTCGGCGGTCACAGCGTCCCACGCTGTTTGACACCGAAAAACAAATCCGGTCGTGACATTGTTGATGTTCTTTATCAACACGCAAAAAAACAAGGGGTAACTTTTTATTTTAAAACAATGTTTGACGATGTAATCTTTGAAGATGGAATCGCTAAAGCAATCATCGTCAGACAAAACTACCGTCCTTCACACAATAGCAAAAATAAACAAGTCACAATCAGCATCAACAAAAGTCTTATCATTACAAGTGGCGGATTCGGAAGTGATAAAGATTTAATCGCTAAACATAGTAACTTACCTTGGAACATTGAAAGCACTAATCTTCCCACCGCTACCGGTGAAGTTATCAATTCTATTGAAAAAATCGGAGGCCAACTGATTCATATGGAAGAAATTCAGCTTGGACCTTGGACTTCAGTCGATGAGAAAGGGTTTGGACTTGGTCCACTTTATGGAGATTATATTGCACTTCCTAAAGGCATCTTAATTGATCCAAAAACCGCAAAACGAATAGTTGATGAAACTGCGGATCGTAAAATTGTTAGCGATGCAATGTTGAATATCGGTCGATTTGCATTAGGGCTTACTGATGATAAAATCATTAAAGACAGTGAATGGGATATTTCGAAACTTTTGAAGAAAAAAATTGTTCGTTCTTTCAAAACACTCGATGATTTAGCGCTTCATTACGGGATACGTGTCACTTACCTCAAAGAGTCTGTGCAACAATACAATGAACTAATCAAACAAAAGAAACCTGATCCACTCGGAAAAGATTTAACAGATAAAACAACGATTGATACCCCGCCATTTTACGGAATGCGCATGTCTACAAGAGTCCATCATACGATGGGAGGACTGCGAATTAACCCTGCTTCACAAGTACTCGATCGTAACGGGCACCCGCTGAAAAATCTCTATGCGGCTGGTGAAGCAAGTGGCGGTATTCATGGGAAAAGTCGTCTTGGCAGTATGGCGATTACTGAATGTATGGTCATGGGGAGAATCGCAGGAAAAACTGCAGCACAATAATCGCTTAAAGGCACTCGTGTGAGTGTCTTTTTTAGTATAAAAAACACCCCTAAGCCAATTGACTTAGGAGTGTTTGAGTGTGGTGAACTATTGTGTTATTAATGGAACTCTTCAACATTGTGACGAATAACATTTTTGATAATTGTCAGCACAAAGAGTGTCATAAGGGACAAAGAAATACCTAGCGTATACATTCCATAGCCAAAAATAATGCCGATGATGGCACTGATCCATAGCGTTGAGGCTGTTGTCAGTCCACTGATATAGCCATTGGTTTTAAGGATGGCTCCTGTTCCTAAGAACCCGATTCCTGAGACAATTTGTGCGACAACACGTTGACGTTCAATCGTGATATCCATATATTCAAGCATATCAGGGTTCGATTGAACAAAAGCGATAGCGTCTTGCACCATCATTTGCTGGCCAATTGTAAGGCCTGAAGCACCTATTGCAACCAATAAATGGGTGGTTAACCCAGCAATTTTATTGCGACGTTGACGTTCAAAACCAATCAAGCCAACAAAAAGGATAGTTAGTCCCAAACTTTGAAGAATATAATTAAGATCTACATTAGGATTCATTGCAAGTATCATACGCATCACTCTTTCGCTTATTAACAATATATTATATAGTGTAAACGCTATTATTTCAAGGGCTCCTATAATAATTCTTAAATAAAGGGCATACACAATTGTGGATGCCCTTTAAAATGATGCTTATTCTTCGATAGAGGTTGAGAAGTCCATCGCTTCGTAACGCTTATACATCTGATAACGACGTTGCGCATCTCGTTTGTTTGCGGAAAGTAACGACTCAGCCTTATCTGGGTTGATATCTTTTAATTGTGCATATCGTGCTTCATTCATGAGGAACTCATCATATTTATCCCATTTTGGGGCTTTTGAATCAAGTTGGAATGGATTCTTGCCTTTTTCCTCGAGTGTTGGGTCATAACGGAAGGTTGGCCAGTATCCTGATTCCGTTGCCAAGCGGGCTTGCATTGCGGAGTTCCCAAGACCACCTTTAATCTTGTGGGCAATACATGGTGAGTATGCCACAACAATTGATGGGCCGTTATATGCTTCGGCTTCGCGAATCGCTTTGAGGACTTGTTGTTGGTTGGCACCATGTGATACCTGCGCAACATATACATGACCATAACTCATTGCCATGGCTGCAAGGTCCTTTTTCTTACCGGCTTTACCGGCTGCGGTAAACTGAGCGATTGATCCTGCAGCAGCCGCTTTTGATGATTGACCACCTGTATTTGAATAAACCTCTGTATCAAGGACAAGAATGTTGACGTTGTCTTTGTTGGCAATGACATGGTCAAGGCCACCAAATCCGATATCATAAGCCCATCCGTCTCCACCGATAATCCAGTTGGATTGCTTAACAATATACGGTGCAAGCGAGATGAACTCTTCTTTCAAGTCACCTTCGATATTGTTAATTAACGGACGGATTTTCTTGGAAAGTTCAACGGTTTTATCACCGTCATACTTGTTTTCTACCCATTCTTCCATAAGTTCAACAAGGTCTTTAGGTAGATTGTCTTTGTTTTCTAAGAATGTGTTTTGAAGTTTTAAACGTTGAACTTCTTCGGCATGATGCATTCCGTAACCAAACTCAGCATTATCTTCAAATAACGAGTTTGCCCAAGCCGGTCCGCGACCATCGGCATTTTTAGTGTATGGTGTTGCTGGGAAAGACCCACCATAGATTGATGAACACCCTGTTGCATTCGCAATCATCATACGATCACCGAATAATTGGGTAACGAGTTTGACATATGGTGTTTCACCACACCCTGCACAGGCACCACTGAATTCAAAGAGTGGTTTGGCAAATTGTGAGTTTTTCGCGTTTGTTTTTTGGACAAGGTTATCTTTTGGTGTAACCTCATCAAAGATGTATTTCGCTTTTTCAACTTCGCCTTTTTCGATTTCTTCACCGATTGGGCTCATCGCTAGTGCTTTTTCAGGTTTGGCAGGACATACGCTGACACAAACCCCACAGCCTGTACAATCCATGGTTGAAATTTGAATTCTGTACTTAAGTCCTTCAAGACCTTTTCCACGTGCATCAAGGGTTGCCATGTCATCTGGTGCGTTTTCCATCTCTTCTTCGGTAAGCAGTGCAGGACGGATAACAGCGTGTGGACACGCAAAGGCACATTGATTACATTGGATACAGTTTTCTTCAATCCATTCAGGCACATAGTTCGCAATACCACGCTTTTCATAAGCAGTTGAACCTTGTTGCATCGTTCCATCTGCATAGTCTTCAAAAGCGCTAGTTGGTAAATCGTAACCTTTGATTGAGTTTACTGGTTCAGCGATATCAGTAACATATTTAGGTTTAGCAGCTTCCTCAGGTTTGGGATCATCTTTAAGTGATTTCCATTCTGATTTAACTGGTACCTCAATAAGTCCTTCTTTACCTGACTCAATTGCTTTATAGTTCTTCTCAACGATTTCTTCACCTTTACGACCATACTCTTTTTTCGCATATTCTTTCATGAGTTTCTTGGCACGGTCATAAGGAACGATATGTTCATTCAGTGCGAAGAACGCTGATTGCATAATGGTATTGATGCGCTCACCAAGTCCAATTTTTTCAGCTTGTTCAACGGCATTGATGATATAGAGTTTTGAGTTTGTTTCTGCTAATTTACGTTTATAACTATTTGGCAGGAACGCTTCAATTTCTTCTGGCGTTTTAATGGTGTTTAGTAAAAAGGTTCCATTTTCACGGATGCCATCAAGCATTTCATATTTGAAAAGATAAGAATCTTTAGAACATGAAACGAAGTGAGGGTTATTAACCAAATACGTACTACGAATCGGTTGTTCACTGAAACGTAGGTGCATACGGGTTACGCCACCTGATTTTTTCGAGTCATAGCTTGAATATGCTTGGGCGTAAAGGTCGGTATTTTCCCCAATAATTTTAATGGTGTTTTTTGAGGCCCCAACCGTACCATCACTACCGAAGCCAAAGAATAAGAGTTCAGTTGTTGAAGGATCAATCGCACTGATTTCGTCTTTGAGTTCAAGTGAAGTATTGTTGACATCGTCAACGATACCAATAGTAAAGTTTGTTTTAAGCGTTTCTTGTAAGTTATCGTAAACGGCTTTGATTTGTGTCGGCGTGGTATCTTTACTAGAAAGTCCATAACGTCCACCAACAATTTTCGGCGCGTTTTCTTCACCATAATAAACACTTTTAATATCTAAATATAGAGGCTCGCCGAGTGAACCATTTTCTTTCGTACGATCAAGAACTGCAATACGCTTAACACTCTTTGGCATTGCATCCAGGAAATACTTTGTAGAGAACGGACGATAAAGATGAACATTTAAAAGCCCGACTTTACGGTTTTCTTTGTCTTGAAGATAATCAACGGTTTCTTTGATGGCTTCTGTAACAGACCCCATCGCTACGATGACTTCTTCGGCATCTTTGGCACCATAATAAGTAAACGGTGCATAGTCTCTACCTGTTTCTTTAGAGATTTCTTTCATGTAATCTGCGACTACATCAGGAACATCTTTATAGAAGATATCCTGCATTTCACGGGCTTGCATGTAGACATCGTCATTTTGAGCAGAACCACGCGTTACCGGATTCGATGAGTTAAGTGCACGACGTTTGAACTTGCGCACAGCATCGCGATCAAGTAAACGATCAAATACCTCATAAGGCATAACTTCAATCTTGTTTACTTCATTGGATGTTCTAAACCCATCAAAGAAGTGTAAGAACGGAATGCTCGATTTGATTGCGGCTAAATGTGCCACACCAGCCAAGTCCATTGTTTGTTGGACTGAACCGCTTGCTAACATTGCAAAACCTGTTTGTCTTGTCGCCATAACATCTTGGTGGTCACCAAAAATACTTAAGGCTTGTACCGCCACAGAACGTGCCGCTACGTGAATAACACCCGGAAGCAACTCTCCCGCTATTTTATACATGTTGGGCATTTTAAGTAAAAGCCCCTGTGACGCTGTATAAGTGGTTGTCAGTGCACCGGCTTGCAGTGAACCGTGAACCGTACCAGCAGCACCTGCTTCCGATTGCATTTGAATTACTTTTACAGGCATTCCAAAGAGATTCTTTTTCCCTTGAGATGCCCATAAATCGGTATGCTCAGCCATTGGGGATGATGGGGTGATTGGATAAATTCCCGCTACTTCTGTAAACGCATATGATGCATGCGCAGCAGCCTGGTTACCATCCATGGACTGAAATACTTTTTTTGTCGCCATCGCAACTACCTCCATAATAAAATTGATTGACAGTGTAATCTTGTCATACAACTAAATTATAATATAAAGTCAAGTAATACACAACAGCAAATCCGGCTTTATAAAAAAGAAAACACTTACATGTGAAAGTGTTTTCTTTAGTTTGTAAAATATCGCAATTATTACAATTTAGCGAGTAGATTTGCGGCTTTTTCTAAATACATGGCGCCTACTTTATCAAAAGGAATCTTTAAATCATCACTTAAGCCAATTAAGTGTTTGTAAATTGCCACATTGTGCCACTGTAAACATAAATCAGCCCGCCATAAGTAAAGTCTTTTGAAATCTTCATGTTTTGGGGTTCTTTGTAAGTAAATAGGGAGTAAAGCGATGGCGTGATCAAAGTCTTTATTTCCGAATTGTGCTAAATCGAAGAACGGATCGTTTTGACCGGAAAACTCCCAGTCCATCAATCTAAGGCCTTGCTCAGTAACAACGAAGTTTGAAATTTGCGCATCGCCGTGTGTAAAGGTTTGTTCGAACTGTGAGAGGAACTCTTGGTAAGAAAATAGTGTTTCTTTTAGTTCAAAGTATTTAGAATCATGCGCATAATCAAATTCCTTTAAATAAGCTTCGTATTGTTCAATACGTTTGAAGGGCGCATAGTTATAGTCGCTTTTAAGCCCTGATTGATGTAAAGACCGCAATGTTTGAGCTGCCTCTTCAAGATAATTAAGCGTCGTTGTTTGATGCAAAGGGGTCCCTTCAATGTATTTGGCAATTTTTATGCCTGTTTCTTCATCCAGATAAATGGTTTCATTGTTAAGGCCAGTTGGTTCAACCAAATCGATATGGTATGTTTCGATAGACCTGTCTACGAACTTTTCAGCTTTTTTCCCTGGAATACGGAAGGTATATTTATCGCCGTTCACTTTGATGACATAGGTAAAATTGGACATACCACCCATCAGACGATAATCAAGGCTTACCTGGTCTTCATTCACCTTCAATACACTAGCGGTAACTTCTTTGATAATGGCTTCATGATTAGTTTCTGACATTAATAAAACTCCTTTTTTATCTATAATTTGATGGTTGGAATTGGTTCGTGTTGTTTCGCTATATGAATATCATAATTATCGGGATTTTTGTCATAGGCTTTAAAGACATCATGTAGGGTATTGAGCGCACAACTTTCCGTATTGCATTCTTGGGATGGATGGGCCAACACAATGGTTTTGGTGTTTTCACCGATTAGTTGTGTTAAATAATATGCACTATCGGCATTTGACAAATGCCCTTTCACCGAATCAATACGCTTTTTCAAGTAATAAGGTCTAGGGGAATCAAAAAGCATGGCGACATCGTAATTCGCTTCCATGATGTAGGCATCGGCATTTTCAATTTTGTGAAACTCATCTTCTTGTAGAAAGCCGGTATCGGTAATATATACTAGTCTTTTGGTAGCGTTTTGAATGATAAAGCCAAGAGAATACGCTACATCATGTGAGGTTTTAATCGGGGTGATGATTAAATCGGAAAACATCAGGGAACGATCCGCAATAATCGGTACATATTCATGAGGAACTAACAAGGTATTCTTGATTGCACTATAGGTTTCTTTTGAAGTATATAACGGTGCATTCGTGTTTTTGATGGTTTGATAAAGTCCCTTGGTGTGATCGGAATGTTCATGTGTTAATAACACGCCGTCTAGGTTTTGAAGCATGGGCGATTTTTCTTGCATGCGTAACTTAATTTGTCGGTACGTCACACCAGCATCAATAAGCAGTGATGTATGCTCTGTTCGAATAAAGGTAGCATTCCCTTTAGACCCACTGGCGAGTATTGTAATTTCCATGAACTTCCCTCCAATTCACAAATATTATACAACATATTTCATGCATTGCAATACGTGTGCATTTGAGATTGCTTTAAATGTAGTATGTAAGGTGGTTATTTGTTGATTTTTCCAGTTGTGTTATAAATGATTAAGTGATAATATATATATTGCGTATTTAATTAAGGAGTGATTGATAAACCATGGAAAGTGTAATTGTGAAACGAGCAATAGGAATATTCAGTATCATACTGGTGGTTATTATTGCTTCTGTAGCTTGCAGCATGCTTACAGGAGACGAAGAAAGCCCCACAATTTCTAATCCAGATGAAGTGTTCATGACATTTGGCAACGTAGAAATCACCAATGAAATGCTATACAACCGTATCAAAGCACGTGATGGATACGTGCATTTGTTCAACCATATAGATGCAAAACTACTCGCAGACTACATGGATGACATTACCGAAAGTGAAATTACAGATTACATTCTTGAGTTAACTTATGGAACAAGCGATCAAGAAGAAATTGATCGTCTAACTGAAGGTGAAAAAATTGAGTTGGAACAAGACTTCAACGATGTCGTTATGCTTGAAGGGTATGACCCTGAAGATGAAGACAGTGTTGATGCCTTTGTTCGTCTATATCTCGCACAGTTGAATTACACCAAAGAACAATTCCGTCAAGGGGAAGAAGGCAGTGCCTTTAGTATCTCTGATGATGATTTAGAAAATTTCTATAACGATTATAAACAAGGGGACGCGGTTGCGATTCCACTTCGTTTCTTTGATCGTCAAGAGATGCGTGCTGTGTTCAATCATTTCAATCTGATTGAAAACTTTGAGGGTGGCTTTGCTCTTTATACTGGTGATACACCCATTGAAGATGTTTCAACTGATGAGTATGATGAAGATAATACCGAGATTTTGGATGATGATGAAGTACTTGAGTACTTTGTTAAAATTTATAACTACTTGAACCGTCACAACGATGATATTGATGAAGCCCTTGATAAGCAAGGTATTATCGACCTTGAGTACAGTGCTTTCGCTTTCAATCAAATGAATCTAATGGAAATGGCTGAAGATCGTCAGGAAGATGTTTATGTCGATATTGCAGCGTTATTGTTTGAAAAATTAAAGCATCAAGACGTCCCTTACCACATCACTTCACAAAACATTAATGATTAACGCTTCTTCTTCTACTTAGTAGATGTTGAAGAAGTGCCTTCGTTTGAAGATTTAAGTGATGAAGACAAAGAAGACTTGAAAGATGAATATGTTGATATCCTTATTACTGATGAACAAATTGATCAAGTGATGCGTAATTTACATACTGATAACGGCTTAAAAATTCATGATGAGAAATTATCACTACGTTATGAAATGCAATCAAACGAATTAATCTATGAAAGCAATAGTGATAAAAGCATAATTGCTACACTAAATGATTTCACTGTTAGCACTGATGAGTTCTTTGAAGTTGCGGTTGAGCGTATTGGCACACAATATGCGACGGATTTAGCCAAAATTGAATTTCTATTTGGAAGTGAGTACTTCGAAGAAGCTTATGGGTCAAACCGTGATGTCTTCAGAAACTCAAGTGAACTAA
>PWOH01000148.1 GCA_003557505.1 Mollicutes bacterium
ACTTATCTCAACGGTTGAAGAGTTCACATACTTAAAATCATACATCGTTAAAACCGCTGATGCACTCATCAAAGAAGCGGGTGTAGAATTAGATTACCTTGTTGGTACAATGATTGAAACGCCACGTGCTGCATTAGTTGCCGATGAAGTGGCTAAAGAAGCGGACTTCTTCAGCTACGGAACCAATGACCTTACCCAAATGACTTTCGGCTTCAGCCGTGATGATGCTGGTAAGTTCTTAACAGAATACGAAAAAGAAAAAATCATTGCACACGACCCATTCCAATCAATTGATCAAAATGGTGTCGGACAGCTTGTTGAAATCGCAACTACACGCGGTAAGAGCACCAAGAAAAACTTAATCGTTGGTATTTGTGGTGAGCACGGTGGCGATCCAAGCAGTATTGATTTCTTCCACAGAACAGGCCTTAACTATGTGTCTTGTTCACCATTCCGTGTACCAGTCGCAATCGTGGCTGCCGCACAAGCTAAACTTTCTAACAAGTAATTTATTCAAAAGGCACTCGACGTCGAGTGCCTTTTCTTTTATCATAGAAGTAGGTGATAGTATGAAATCATGGGAAGATGTTTTAGCCCCAGTTAAAAAGAGCCAATCATTTAAAACATTGATGCAACGTCTTAAACATGCCTACGAAACGAGTTCAGTCTATCCACCCAAGGATGAACTGTTTAGGGCACTTAAATTAACCCCTTTTGACACGGTTAAAATTGTCATATTAGGTCAGGATCCTTATCACCAACAGGACCAAGCCAACGGTCTGGCTTTCAGTGTCAATAAAGGGGTACGTATTCCCCCATCACTCCGAAACATATACCAAGAATTATCACGAGATCTTAATATTGAAACACCTAATCATGGCGATCTTAGTGCATGGGCAACACAAGGGGTTTTACTGTTAAATACGACACTGAGTGTTGAAGATTCTTCTCCCACATCGCATCAAGATATTGGTTGGGGATGGTTCACAGACAGCGTTATTGAATCATTAAATCAACACGAAAGTCCCATTGTCTTTCTCTTATGGGGTGCGCATGCCAGGTCTAAAAAACGATTGATCAATACCAATAAACATTTAGTATTGGAATCATCACATCCTTCGCCTTTAAGTGCCAGGCATTCCTTTTTTGGGTGCCAACATTTTTCTAAGGCTAATCAGTTTTTAAAGGATCATAATCGTCAGCCTGTTGACTTTTCCATAATACTTGAATAATCTAGTAAAACTGATACAATATAATTATCATCAGAGTAGCTTTACCGCGTGAAGTGTTGCACCATGGGATGTCGGGTGTAAACGAACACAACTGTGGCGGTGGTAAGGCGCGTCCGCTGATCTTACTAATGATGATTCAACCCATTATTTGGTAATTTTTGTGGACCTCTTGAAATTTATTTTAGGAGGTTTTTTGTATGAAACAATCACATCGACTACGGATGTTGATACTGGCTGGATTTTTTGCGTCAATGGGGGTTGCCTTAAAACATTTTGCGATTCAAACCGCAGAATTTAGATTATCGTTTTATGACATACCCTTATTTTTAGGGGGAATGTTTCTAGGCCCCTTGTTTGGATTAATGATTGGTTTTGCGGTGGACTGGGTGTATGTGTTAACCTCACCTTGGGCTTTCTCATTTAATTTCTTTACCTTATCCGCAATGACTTGGGGGTTTTTGGGTGGACTGTTTTTCTTTCTCCCTAAGAAACTCAATATGGTCAAATTATCAGTCATTATCATCATTACATCGGTTATTGCCTTTACCTTTAACTCCATCCAGCTTTACATCATGTATAATACCGGTATGTTTGCGGTGTTGCCTGTGAGAATTATCGCCATGATTCTCAAATGGCCCCTGCAAATCTATGTCATATCCATGATTTACAACCGAGTCATGTTTCATTCACCCTTGACATTACTGCATGATAAGCAATAAAAAACACTCTCGCGAGTGTTTTTTTTAGCGTTGATTCCTGTAGATACTTAATTGTGTTTGATAATGTTTAAGGGGATTTTTAATGCCATCGGACCCTTGGAAAGTAAATACTTTTGCGATTTTGGCATCAAACAGGGAAGATAGAATTGATGTGGTGAGTTTTATCCCTTCAAACATTCTTTCATTGTCAGCACCCGCTGTAGAGACGACATAAAGGTTTGTAAGTGGGGGACGCTTTATTTTATGCGTAAATTTTTGTTCGAAAAGCTGTTGGAACCGGTTGATAATGCTTAAAAGTTTGTCACTCATGGCTCCGAAATAAACGGGACTTACGATAATCAAAGTTTCACAGTGCTCTAAATGTTCAAGGACTACCCTTAAGTCGTCTTGATTATATTTGCACGTAGGTTTGTGGTGACAGACTTTACAGTCATCACAACTTTGGATGGTTAAATCATAGGCGTGAAGTGTAATGTATGAAGTGTCTTTAAACAAAGCCTCAGCTAAGGTCATGGATATGCCTTTTTTATTAGGGGATCCATTGAGTAAAAGGGTCTTAGAGCTCAACGATTTTCACTTCGCCAGGGCCTAAGTGGATGTCAATGACATCTTCAGAGACGAATTGCGCAAATAGACGTGGCGCTTCATGGGTAGAAAATAAGAGTTTCCCTTTAGTTTTCGTGTTTTTTGTTTTCCGGCGGATTGGGGTGATGTCGATATGGGCTTGTTCAACGTGGAAAGGGTTGAGGTTCCCAAACACCATCGTTATTTTCTTGCCTTGCATATAGATAAGCCCTACGAAAAACGGATTATCACTTTCGTAAGTATGTAGTTTTTTGCGATCAAACAAGGCGGGTTTGAGTTTTTCTCGAATCGGGTTTACTTGATTGAGAATAGCGGGAATCACATAACGAAGTTCATAGGTATAATGCAGTTGATAACGGTCAAACAATGCAAGTTTCCCAAAGAACGGGTCATTATAAGAGAGACGTTTCGCTTCTAAAGGCGTAGAATCCAGTCCTAGATTCATTGCTTGTGATTCAAATATTTCAAGCCCACTATTGATAAAAGGAACACCGTTAGGGGTAAACATGTTGAGTACGGCTAAGGTTTTTGATAACGCTTCTTTACCATCTCTTGCCGCAATTCTTGGTGTATCATGTGTTTCTGGGGCTGCGAATAAAGGCAGTTCTAAATCAGCGGCTTGATAAAAGAACTTTTTAGCAGACCCGTCAAAGACACGAGGTTGAGCAAAAAAGCCATTGCCAATAATCATGTTGTACCCTTTGTCTTTGGCATCTTGTGCATTGGCATTATCGAGTTCTTCCGCAATAAACCCAAAATCAGGGTCAACAGCGCGCGCATTCTGTATAATCATTGCCAATAAGTCTTTAGGAAGGGCATGGCCCATATCAATACGGGCCCCATCAATCCCAAACGTTTTTTGATAATAAGGAATAATATTGGCGATGGTTTTCCAAAGTTCTTTGTTTGGTTTTTGACCAGGGTAGAGATTACATTTAATCGAGTCAAATAAGATGTATGGTGGCGTATCTTTTTTGATGTATGGCTTTGCGACTGAGGGATGATCAAAGAATAATCTGAAAAAGGTAATGTCGGTCCATGGTGGTTGCGCATCGTTGATATGATCAGAAAATGCTGGGGCCACGGTAAGGTTATAATGTTTTTCAATGGCATCTAAAAGGTTGTCTGAATCTTTGATTTTTTCATAAAGTTCAGGGTCTTTTGTCTTAGGGTCAAAGTCAAACTTATCAATATGCTTATAGATATTTTTATTTTCATAGACCTTTTTCATGTATTTTTCTTTTGGTGTCGTCGTTGACGGGATCCCTTCAATATAGGGTGGGCCATAATCATTTAACTGATCAGCCTTGACCCAATAGAACCATTCCGGATGTTCTTTGATAAAGTGTGAATCAATGGCGTTAGTTCTGGGGATAATGTCGATTAAAACCCGCATATCAAGACTGTGCGCCGCTTCAACGAGCAGTCTAAATTCTTCGTCGATTGTGAAGGCATCTTTCGTTAAATCATCTTGGAGTGCCTCATCGAGTGCGAAGAAATCTTGGACGCCATAAGGACTCCCCATATCGCCTTTTTTATGCGATTTGGAAAACGTCATGATTGGCAGTAAGTAAAGCGCGTTGATGCCCATTTTCTTTAAAAAAGGCAGTAATGCCAATGTTTTAAGGAAAGTTCCGGTTTCTTTGATGCCATCACGATTACTATTTTCTAAGAACCCACTGCGATCATGGTCCCATGCACTGGAAGTACGAATCAGTGATGAATATATGGCACTGTCTTTTAGCCAGTCGCCACTAGTGTTTAGGTTGTGTTGCATAGAGAGGGATGCGGTTGTATTGGGAGCATCCTTTAAAAATACTTCTTCAATTAAGGTTTTGAAAAAATGATCAGGATCGGTAATGACTTGTCCGTCCGTGGTGAGTGAAGCCGAATCATTGTCATAACCCCAAACCTGCCATAAATCAGGGATGGCGTAGTGATTGATTCGGCCTTCATTTTTCTTGAAGTATTCATGAAATTTCTTAAGTAGATTTTTTTTCATAGTGTCCCACCTTTCATACTTACAATTATACATAAATGTTAGTAAAAATAAAACGGTAAATATAAATAAGTAAACGCTTACGATATGGCCCTTTTACTATGAAAACCGCCTTAAAATTGTTATAATCTATTTGTGAGGAGTTGATTTTATGAAACGACCAACAGTTCTGATCATTATGGACGGTTTGGGCCTTGCCAAAGCAAGCCCTGGAAACGCGGTAACACTAGCGAAAAAACCGAACCTTGATGAACTGATGAAAACTTATCCGACCAACACAATCGAAGCCAGTGGACTGGCTGTGGGGTTACCGGATGGACAAATGGGAAACAGTGAAGTCGGTCACATGAATTTAGGGGCCGGACGTGTTGTGTATCAATCACTGACCCGTATTCACAAAGCAATCGAAGACGGTAGCTTTTATGAAAACGAAGCCTATCAAGGCGCAATCAAACACGTCAATGACAATGATTCAAAACTCCATATTATGGGGTTAGTCTCAGATGGAGGCGTGCACTCGCACATCGATCACTACAAAGCGATGATCGATTTGGCCAAAAAAGAAGGCATCAAAGAAGTGTATGTTCATGCTTTCTTAGATGGTCGAGACGTACCACCTTCCAGTGCCATCACGTACACGGATGAATTAGAAGCCTACATGAACAAAGTCGGCAAAGGTTCAATCGCCTCTGTACATGGCCGTTATTATGCGATGGACCGCGATAAAAACTGGGAACGTACCCAAAAAGCCTATGATATTTTACTCAGAGCGGAAGGAAAAAAAGCATCCAGTGCTAAAGAAGGCATTCAGGCGTCTTATGATGAAGGCGTTACGGATGAATTCGTCTTACCGTTTAACATTGATCCTGAGGGGACGATTAAAGAGAATGATGCCATCATTTTCATGAACTTCAGACCTGATCGTGCCATTCAGCTATCTACGGCACTAACCAACCCTAAAGAAACCGGCATTGAAAATGCGGTTGACCCAACCAATTTACACTTTGTCTCAACCATGCATTATTCACCAAATATCAAAGGCACCATTGCGTTTGATCTTCAAAAACTGGATGATATGTATGGAGAAGCAGTTTCTAAGGCTGGTTTAAAACAACTTAGAATCGCAGAAACGGAAAAATATGCGCATGTCACGTTCTTCTTTGACGGTGGAGAAGATAAGGAAATTGAAAATTCCAAACGTATCTTAGTGCCTTCACCAAAAGTTGCGACTTATGATATGAAACCAGAAATGAGCGCATATGAAGTAACTGATAAAGTCATGGCAGAACTTGAAAATGATACGGTAGATACCATTGTTTTAAATTATGCCAACTGTGATATGGTCGGTCATACCGGTGATATTGAGGCGGCCATTAAATCAGTAGAAGTCACCGATGAATGTGTTGGGGTTGTAGCCCGTAAAGTCATCGAAAAAGGTGGCGTTGCCATTATTACTGCCGATCATGGGAATGCTGAGAAGATGTTAGATGATGAAGGTGGTTCTCATACCGCGCATACGACATCACTCGTTCCAATTACCATCACTGATAAAGACATTACCATTCGTGATGGCGGTGTTCTAGGGGATATTGCCCCGACGATGCTTGAGTATCTTGAAGTCAAACAACCAAGTGCGATGAGTGGAAAATCCCTCATCAAGCGCAAATAAAACCTAAAATCCTAAAGGAGAGATAATATGCCTTACATTACAGATTTATATGCAAGAGAAGTACTCGATTCACGTGGGAACCCTACTGTTGAAGTAGAGGTATTCACAGATTCAGGCGCTTATGGACATGCGATTGTACCAAGTGGTGCCTCAACAGGAGAACACGAAGCGGTTGAACTTCGCGATGGCGATAAAAATCGTTACCTCGGCAAAGGGGTAGAAAAAGCCGTTGAAAATGTCAACGAAGTGATTGCTCCAGAACTTGTTGGTATTGACGTAACCCAACAAGTCCTCATTGATTCAATCATGCGTGATATTGATGGGACATCAAACAAAGGAAAACTCGGTGCGAACGCTATTTTAGGTGTTTCAATGGCCGTGGCGAAAGCCGGTGCGGATTATAGTGGACAACCACTTTATACTTACCTTGGTGGATTCTCAGCACGTGAACTGCCAACACCAATGATGAACATCATCAATGGTGGATCACACGCAGACAACAATGTGGACTTCCAAGAGTTCATGATCATGCCTGTTAGTGCACCAACATTCAAAGAAGCGCTTCGTATGGGTGCAGAAGTATTCCATGCCTTAAAATCAGTGCTTAAATCTAAAGGGTATAACACTGCAGTTGGTGATGAGGGTGGCTTTGCGCCAAACTTGAAATCAAATGAAGAAGCCCTTGAGGTTATCATTGAAAGTATTGAAAAAGCTGGATATAAGCCAAAAGAAGATGTCGTGCTTGCAATGGACGTTGCTTCAAGTGAATTCTACGACAAAGACAAAAAAGTTTATAACCTTGCCGGTGAAGGCAAAGAAATGAACGCTGAACAATTATCAGACTTCTATGGTGAACTCATCAAGAAATATCCAATTGTATCTATCGAAGATGGTCTTGATGAAAATGACTGGCAAGGATGGAAAACCTTAACCGATAAACTCGGAGACAAAGTTCAACTTGTTGGTGATGATTTACTTGTTACCAATACAGAAAAACTCCGTAAAGCCATTGAAGGTGGAATTGCAAACTCAATCTTGGTTAAAGTTAACCAAATCGGAACGCTTACTGAAACCTTTGAAGCCATCGAAATGGCGAAACGTGCAGGCTATACAGCAGTCATCTCACACCGTAGTGGTGAAACAGAAGATACTACTATCGCTGATATTGCGGTTGCCGCAAATACCGGACAAATCAAAACAGGTTCACTCTCACGTACTGACCGTATTGCGAAATACAACCAATTACTTCGCATTGAAGATGAGCTTGGTGATACAGCAATCTACCGTGGAAAAGGTGTATTTTACAACCTGAAATAAGCTAGATTCATGTATTTAATGAATGACTCCCTTCGCAATTTCATGCGAAGGGAGTTTTATATTAATATTCATTACAAATTGTATCTTTATACTTGATTTTACACCCCATAGACTCTATAATGGTATTGGTCGGTTTTCTCAAGAAAACCATCGACAACTACATATGTACCTAAAGTGTACCAATCATTCAGATATGTGATGCTTGCATCATGTTATCCTTCTAGGAGGGAAGCCCCAATGAGACCACAAGACATTTTATTACTGATTGTTGCCGTGTTCTTGATCACCCTGGTCGTGATCCAGTCATCGAAAGACAATGCCGCGAACGCGTTTAGCGGAGAGAAATCAGAACTGTTTTCTCACCAAAAAGAACGTGGGATTGAATTGTTCTTATCCCGTGCGACACTCACAACAGCGATATTATTTATCGCGCTTGCTATCTGGGCAATGATTTAAGGACACTTTATAGTGTTCTTTTTTTCTATAACAAGGAGGCAAACCACATGAAAGATGCCATAATAAAGTTCTTAGATGAACAAAATGGGAAACGCTATTCAATTCGTGATTTAGCAGAAGCGTTAAATATTGACGATGCGGATGAATATAAAGAGCTGGCGAAAATCATTAACACGCTTGATGAGGAAGCCCGCATCATTCCCAACCAACGCAACAAGTATACGTTACTCAAATACACCTCGTATTATACGGGGATTTTAGACGTGAAAGACAAAGGCTTTGCGTTTTTGTTGATTGATGATTCTGATGAAGATGATATCTATATCCACAAAACCAAACTTAAAGACGCCATGAATGGTGATAAAGTCTTAGTGAATGTCACTAAGAGTCCTAAAGGATTCCGCAAAGAAGGGACCGTAGAACGCATTTTAGAACGTAACTATACCCATATAATCGGAACAGTTGTTAGACGTGGAAAAAACCATTATTTAATCAGTGATGATAAAGCGATTAAAGCGGATATCCTCATCAAAGATGATCATTTAAACGGGGCGAAGCCCCACGATAAAGTCAAAGCGAAAATTATTAACTATGCCTTTAAAGATCAAATGGTTTGTAAAGTGACGCAAGTCATTGGCAATATGAATGAATCAGGCGTTGATATTTTAAGTAAAATATTAAGTCATAACATCGATCCTATATTTCCAGAAGAAGTGCTTAAATCAGCAGCACGGTTTAAAACATTGGAAGATGATTTTGATAACCGTGAAGACTTACGTGATCGTTTAATTTTCACCATTGATGGCGAAGATGCCAAAGACTTTGATGATGCGATTGAGGTAAAACCACTTGATAATGGCAATATGCATCTAGGGGTTCATATCGCTGATGTATCGCATTACGTGAGTGAAGGTTCTATTCTCGATAAAGAAGCGTATAACCGTGGAACCAGTGTGTATTTGGTTGACCGCGTGATTCCGATGTTACCAGAAAATCTTTCTAATAATCTATGTTCACTCATGCCTGATGTTGATCGTTTTGCGATCAGCTGTGAGATGGAAATCGATAAACAAGGGATTGTGAAACACCACCGTATTTTCCCAAGTGTGATTAACTCCAAAGCCCGCATGACTTACACAAAAGTCAACAAGATTCTCGATGGTGATTCTGCCTTAGAAAAAGACAATGACTTCTTATTAGAAACAATCACACAAATGTTTTCCCTTGCGAAAACACTCAGAGACCGCCGCACCCAAAAAGGTAGTCTTCATTTTGAGACCGATGAACCCATCATCGATTTAGATGAGAGTGGACGCGCTAAAAACGTTCGCTTAGAAGAACGCGGTGAGAGTGAAAAAATCATTGAAGAATTCATGTTAATTGCGAACCAAACCGTCGCAGAACATATATACTGGATGGAACTTCCCTTTATATACCGTGTCCATGAAGAACCTAAAGAAGAAAAACTTCAAAAACTCCTAACCATGGCGAATGCCTTAGGATTTAGAGTGAAAGGTAAGAAAACCATCGCCCACTCAGAACTCCAAAAACTCCTGCAAAAGGTTGAAAATACTGCCAGTGAAAAAGGCATCAATACCATGATGTTACGAAGTATGCAAAAGGCAGTTTATGATAAACATAACCTAGGCCATTTTGGCCTCGCATTTAAACATTATACGCACTTCACATCCCCCATTAGACGGTACCCGGATTTAATTGTTCATCGTCTGTTAAGAGAATATCTTTTTAATAAAAATGCGGACGCTGATACGGTCCGACATTACGATGATATTATGGATGATATCGCCTCACAATCTTCTAAAAAAGAACGCAATGCCATCATGCTTGAGCGTGACGTATTGGATATGAAAAAAGCCGAGTACATGAGCCAACATATTGATGAAGTCTTTGAAGGCCATATCAGTAGTGTCACAAGCTTTGGGATCTATGTTGCCTTGCCTAATACCATTGAAGGGCTAATCCATATCACTAACCTTGATGATGATTATTACTTCTTTAATGAAGATTTATTAATGTTGATTGGAAAACACAAACGTAAAATTTATCGCATGGGCGATACCTTGAAGATCAAAGTCGAAAGCGTCAATGTCTTTGAAGGGGAAATTGATTTTAAAATTGTGGAGGATGATTCCAAGTGAAAGTGATCGCCCGCAATAAAAAAGCGACCCACAATTATTTCATTGAAGAAACCTACGAGGTTGGTGTTGTCTTAAAAGGGACTGAAATTAAATCAATCCGTCAAGGCAAAGTGAGCATTCAAGATGCCTACGTACGCCTTAAAAACGGTGAAGCCTTTGTGATTAATATGCACATCGCCAAGTTCAAACAAGGGGCCATCTTTAACCATGATGAAACCCGTGAACGTAAAATCCTCATGCACAAGAGAGAAATCACCAAACTTGAAACGACCATCAAACAACAAAACGCCACCATGATACCCCTAGAAGTTTATCTTAAAGAAGGCTTATGCAAACTAAAGATAGGCCTCGCAAAAGGAAAGAAGAAATTCGATAAGCGTCAATCCTTAAAAGAAAAAGACATGCAACGTCGTGTTGAGAAAGCATTGAAAGACCGCTAATGATAGAAATTATTATCTTAGGTGGTCTCGTAATGTTATTTAGTGCCTTTATAAAAGGTATCAGTGGATTTGGGACCGCGATATTCGCGGTTCCTTTATTGACAGCGTTTTTCTTCTTACCTGCTCAAGTCAGAGTGATTGTCGTCAGTTTAAATCTTCTTTTAAATGTTTTTATTTTAAGTCGTGAACGTAATCTAACCAAACAAAATCTCTATGAAATCAGATGGTTAATGATTCCAGGGTTCTTGTTTGCGTTTATCACAGGATTCTTTTTAGCCACTATCAATGATCGTTTCTTCGCCATTTCTTTAGGTGTCTTACTGATCATTACTGCCATCAACAAGTTGTTTGATTTTCCTTACAAAATTCAACACGTTAAACGTTACTTTCCAGCCATTGGAAGTTTATCAGGAATACTCAACACCTTAATCGGGGTTGGGGGGATTCCCGTACTGATTTATCTGTCAAATACTACCTACCAAAAATCCCAGTTTCGTATGACGCTCATGTTATTCTTCATGGCGATCAATACTGGGAGTGTCCTAACGTTTATCATTAACGGAGCCTATACATCTGATATTGTTATCTACACCTTCTCATTTGTTCCGTTTGTCCTAGCAGGCAGTCTTGTTGGTATGACGATTGTCAGATTCATCAATAATAAGAATTTTAATAAAATTGTTGCGGTATTGCTCTTATTTATGGGATTAACATCATTATTTGATATCTTGTAAATCAAGGGAAATAATGCTATAATATATTATACATGGGGTTGTTATGGATTCGACAGAGTAGTGAGCCCTTGAAGTGCATGCCTTGGTCGCGCAAGTAAAAACGCAACGGTCTAATAACCGGAAACCAACAACAAGCTTTCGCGGCTTAAGAAATAAGCCCGACTATGACTTAGAATTGCCTGCGGTTCTAAGCTCATAGACAATTTAGCAGGCTATATAAGTGAAGCACCGTCTTAGCGTCGCTTAGGAATTCAAATAAGGCTCGCCATGTTCACCTTTGTCTGTTGAGGGGTACATGGTAAGATAAAGCAACAGACTAAGCATGTAGAACTTTAAGTCGCAGCTATTTTGGACAGGGGTTCAAATCCCCTCAACTCCACCAAGCATATCCGCGTCCCGGAAGTTCAGATGGCTTAGAATAGCCGTATATGAATTTCCGGTTTTTTATTTGAGATAAAATTTCAAAAAAATGATAAAAAAAATGAGCTAAGTCTCTGAATTCGCCTATCGCGATAGTGAAGAATTTAAAATTTGTGAAAACTTGTAAGAATCGATTTATAT
>PWOH01000045.1 GCA_003557505.1 Mollicutes bacterium
CCTCACCGTTTAAAGCGCCTGCATGAGCATTATAAACATCGTTTTTAACGGTAATTTTAATGTCGTTTAAACGTGGAAAACTAGCTTTCAAAGCATCAACAACACGTTTTGCATCTTCTTCACCAGTTACATCACCAAGCCCCGCAAAAATAGATGTCACAATCAGCTGAGGTGTGATAATTTTTTTTAGACCATCAACTAAAGTTTGTATGCTTGTTTCAAAAGGGACAGTTCTTATTGAAGAAGGGCCAACATTAATCACATCCATGATGTTATTTTGTTCGTCTAGAAGCATTAATTTGGTTTTGGTACCGCCACCATCAATTCCAATTACCATGTCATCATCCTTTCAAATTTACATTCATTATACAACCGTTTTCTATAAATTAACACTTTAAAAACATGCGATAAACTAATAAATCTTGCCGTGTATTGTCTAAATATTGTAATAATCAATAATTTCAAATACAATTAATGTAAGCGTTATGAAAGATGGTGATATTATGTTTGATAGTCCAAATGTTCAAATTTTATTGGAAAAAACCGCCATGCCTGAAGGCTTTGCGAAGGAAAGCTTGTTTTATTATACCCATTTTCATCAGATTAACATCACAGGTGAATACTCAGCAACCTTTGATTCTGAGACTTGTTATTACTTTTTCTATATAACCAAAGGATCGGTTTTTATCACGGTTGATAAAGAAATATTCACTTTAACTAAAAACGACTTACTAGTTGTTAAAAAACATACACCTATCAAAATGTCATCTTCAAGCGCAGAGTTATATATGGTGTCGTTTGATGGAAAACTTGCACCAGATTACATGAATATCATCATTGATAAAAAGAAATCCGGGCGCTCCATCATGGATTTTTCCAACATCGTAATGTTCTTCGTTCGTTTAAAAGAATTAACAGCATACGATGTTGAAAATGATGCATATATTTCACTTAATTTAGAAGCAATATTAGTTGAAATATATGCGCGTAAATATTATGGGACAGAAATTGAGAATCCACAAAATTATGCGATCATACAAGCGTTGTTTTATGTCGAGCAAAACATATCCAGTAAAATTTCTTTAGAAGATTTAAGCGAATTTGTAGGATATAGTGTTTACCATTTCTCTCGATTATTTAAAAAAGAGGTGGGCTTGCCACCTTATGAATACATCACACGCTTTAGATTAGATTTGGCTAAGCATTATTTAATCACCACTAAAAAGGCTGTAAAAGATATTGCGCTTGAATGCGGGTATCAAAATGAAATCAATTTTTATAGTCTTTTTAAAAAAAATGTTGGCATATCGCCTAAAAAGTTTAGAGAAAAAAACAGATAAAGTAGGTGGGAATCATGAAAATTTATTTAATGCACCAAACGCACACTGATATCGGTTATACCGATAGACAAGAAAAGATTACTAAGTATCATGTTGATTATTTAAAACAAGCCATTAAGATTTCTGAAACCATTGCTGAAGGAAAAAAAGCGTGGGAAGGCTTTGTGTGGAACAATGAGACGCATTGGATCATCGAAAAATTTATAGAAGCAACGAATAAAGATTGGTTAGAGCGTCTAATTAAGGCTATCAATCGTGGACACATTCAATTGGCGGGTAACTATTTAAATCTAACCGATTTAGTGGATGATACCATATTAAGAAAATACTTAAAAAAGGCAAGACATTTTGCTGATGAACACAATGTTCGCCTAGATTCAGCGATATCTATGGATATTAATGGTTGGTCCTGGGGTTATGCTGATGCATTATACGATGCAGGAATCAAGCATTTTTATACTTGTATTCATAATCACCATGGATTTGTACCCTTTGAGAAGAAACACATGCCCTTTTATTGGGAAACTGAAGAGGGTAATAAAGTGTTGGTGTGGCACGGCGAGGTGTATAATCATGGAAATGTATCACGATTGATGCCGGATGTTAAACCAGTTTATAAGGATGGTAAATATATAACGGAGGCCATCATCACAGATGAACAACTATCTTATGTTAAAACATGGATTGATGATTATCTTTCCTCAATGAACGCTCAAGGCTATCGCTATGATTTCTTACCAATGATGACTAAGGGATTGCTTGTTGACAATGCGCCCCCTAACCCCCATATTATGGAAAGTATTCAAGCATTTAATCATAAATATGGTGATGAGATTGAAATTGAAATGATTGGAATTAATGATTTCTTTGATATCTTAAAAAAGAAAAATTTAGACATTCCAACGTTCAAAGGTGACTGGAATGATTGGTGGAGTGATGGTTTTGCCTCTACACCAGGTGCGGTACAGCTCTACAAAGAAGCACAAAGAAAATATCACCAAATTCGTCATTTACATGTAGAAGGTCATGCGGTTAATCAAAAAACGTTAGAAGACCTTGAGTACAATTTAATGATGTTTTCAGAACATACTTGGGGTTATTTTACATCTGTGAGTGAACCATGGAATCATATGACTAAAAAACTAGAAGACCGAAACAAACATTTTGCTTCACAAGCGAGTTTGTTGGCGGATACACTGCTTGATGATATCACATTCAATGATGGTGAGATGGCTAAAGCAGCTGGGCGTCCAATGCTTTATAAAATCAAAAACCCCTATCCAGAAGCAAAAACTCAAATAGCACATCTATATACCAACTGGTGGGAAGCTTTTATGATTGATGAAGGGTATGATGTGGTTGACTCAACAACCAATCAACCGGTAAAGTATCAGGAAATACGTGTTGATGAACAAAAAAGGCGACAAATAAATGTTGTGGTTGAACTAGAAGCATTTGAAAGTAAAACCTTGGAGATAAGACCATCTCAAAAAAAGAAACCACATATGCCACTTGATCCACTTTTTACCCGTGATGAAACTTACGATTACGTGTCTCCGTATTTAGATAACACAGTAAATGCTACTAACTATTATTTTGAAACACCACACATCTATGTGGCTTGGGATTTTGAACAAGGCATTCACACAATCAAGGATAAGAAAACAAACACGAATATTAGACGTGATGACACCCAAGCGATGTTTGTGCCAATATATGAAACCACACCAGTTGAATACACCTATGATTTTGATGTGCCTGATATGCAAGATTTACGACGCCAATATGGTCGCAACCGTAAGTTAATGCGCTCGCAACGTTCTTTTGGCACGTTAATCAATGTGCGTGTTTTGGATAAAGGTCCTGAAATGTTAAGGGTACAATTTAAATATCAATTAAAGGGACTGAAACATTGTATCTTAGAAATGAAAGCTTATAAAAACTTACCACAACTAGATGTATCGTTGATTTTCCAAAAAGATACGGTCTGGCAACCAGAAAGTGTATATTTAAGTTTGCCATTTACCACCGGACATCAAGAAACCCTTTATATCGATAAAGCTGGTACCATCATTAGACCACGCATTGATCAACTTGATAAAACACAAGCTCAATTTTATACAACACAAAATGGTTATGCGCTTCAAGGTAAGAATTTAAATCTTCACGTAGCTATGCCAGATACACCATTACTATATCTTGGTGATTTAGCCCCTGGATTAATGAAAATTCATGATGGCAATCACTCGAATCAGGATAATCAACATGCGTGGTTGATGAACAATTACTGGGAAACAAATTTTGCCACTCAATTAGGTGGATTTTATAGATTTGAATTTAAACTTGGTTTCTCACATGCTAGTACGGATAAACATGATTTAATGAAAAAAACAAAAGCACTAACTGATGCATTTTTAGTTTATCAGGTGAATAAAGATGAGAAATAAATCATTAATCATGGGAGTCTTTCTTATTGGTATATTGGTTTTGTATGGATGTCGCAGTGATCAAGAACCTGAGCCGTTGAATTATCCGATTGAAACACCAAATATTGAAGCGTGCAACATAAGAACCACACATGTTGGAGATGTGATTAAGCCTACAGAATTGATCATCGAAAATGCACGTGTTCATGGTTTTGTCAATGCATTTATTAATCCCTGTAAACAAGTTGACGAGGCACCAATTGTACTATCAGACCCAGAAAGAAGTACCTTTCGCATGACTTTTAAAATGCCAGGTAATTACCCAATCTCTCATCTCGAGATTACCAATTTTATTGAAGATCAAGATGTGGCGATACAATCAATTCATATCGAAGTTTCAAACTCAGGCCGTAGTTTTAAGCGTATACATGAAGACATTGTTTTAGGTGATTTCAAAAGCATTGATTTATCAGTTCAAGCAGAATATGTGCGTCTAATATTTTCTTCTATTCCAGAAGAGGGCAATCAATCAGGATTATTTTTTGGTTTAAATGATGTCCGTTTCCATTTAGACGAAGGGTTTATGATTGAACCATCCATTGAATATACAGATCCTTTTTTCCGCATGCATGGTTGGACAGGTGCTGATGGTATTTTTTCTTATAATCTTTCGCATGCTAGACGACATATCAATAGCTATTCAGAAAATATTGGGTTTATTTTTAGTGATACTTTTATCGGTGATGTCTATGAACATAATTTCTTGCGCTATAATGATACCATTGTTAACAGTACGCTTGGGTATTATGACCCCAGTTTACCGTTTGATGAAGGGATGAGTTTTTATTATTCACAAGATCAAGATGGACGACCAACAAGTGTCTATGTACCAGATCATTACATTGGCTTTCATCCTTCTAATTTAGGCAATGGTGATGGTTTAGATGTTTTCCCATACCCGCAAGCGATGTTGACCTCTCGTGCATATGGTCATATTTGGCGTGGCGATCAGACCCACGATGAAATTCAATTAGATTTTAAGGAATCGACACCTATTGATCGTGTGTATCTCTGGAACGATAATCACACCCCTTCATTTGGTGTTAAAACCTTTGAACTCTTCGCAGGAAATCATCAAGATGTTTTAACTTCTTTAGGACTTTTTACTCTAGACCAAGCTGATCAGGGTCTTTCAAGTTCCCAACAAATCAATGAAGCATCATACATCGATTTAGAAGGCATTGAAGCCCGGTTTCTTGTTTTTAAATTGATTGATAACTATGAAGAAAACATCACGACATTCGGTTTAGGCAAAATCAAGACATTTAACCAAGCAGGTCATTATTTGCATGCTGAAATTAGTGCAAAAGGTTATTTAGATGACCGTGATGAATTAGAAGAAAGTGGTCTTTTGTGGCTACAAGACTCGGTTGTGATAGATGATATGTTGTATAATTTCCCCATTTTAATAAAAGATAATCCAGAAACCGATTTTAAAGTGCATAAAGTTGGGTTATCAAAAACACCGATTGTTGATGGCGTGTTGGACTATACACAAGCAATTTACATGGATTCACCACTCCAAATAAGAACTGAGGATGGCGCAGAAGTGTTCTTTGGTGCTGGTACGCTGAACATGAGTAATCACCCAGAGGTTGATGACCCCTATATTTATATTTACGGTTATAAAGACTTAAACGGTAGACATTTAAGTGTGGCACGCGTCAAACCAGAACATATTGAAAATTTTAATCAATATGAATTTTATGATGGTGAAACATTCCAACCAGATATTAGAAAAACACACCAAGGGATTAAAGGTGTATCTGCTGAATTGAGTGTCACGTATATACCAAGTGGGATATATGCTGGTCAGTATATGCTTGTTTCGATGTATGACACCATTTCAGGAACTGTGGTATATGCTGTATCTGATACACCGTATGGACCATTTGATGAGTTTAAAGAGATTTATGTGGCTAAAGAACCATATACACTCAATCATGCCTTTACTTATAATGCTAAAATGCATCCTTTATTGAGCCAAGAGGGATCATATGTGATTTCATATAACGTTAATGGTCATCGCGTTAGTGCTTTACAAAATGCTCGTGTCTATTACCCTCGATTCATCATCATGACTGAAGTAAAAACAGATTAGACCCTGCATGACAGGGTCTTTTTATTACCATGATAAAATGCTAATAAACTATATAATCTTGCGCTTGCCTAAAAAAATAATGAAAACGATTACTTAATGTGCTATTCTAAGCTTGAACTTCTTAACTAAGATTATATGAGGTGTGGACATGAAAACGAATGACATCATTTTAAACGCTAAATTAGAACCTTATCAAGATAATGAATTTGATTTAGAACAATATTTACCACTTGGTAGAATAGATCATGACCAAGTAGACAAAATAGAATACTATCATATAAGCACATGGAAGCGTTTAGATAACACCCGCAATTTTAATAATGTTACAGCAAGATATATTAGGTTTTATACAAAAAAACCTGAAACAGTGACCGTTTATTTAGGCATTGGATATGTTGCTGAAAAAGATGAAACATGGCGAAAACCCTTTAATCGCTTTTCTGGATGGACTGGTAGCGATGGCATTTTTTCTTTTAATCTAAAAAATGGCGTGGATGGTTATGATCAACAAGATGCTAAAACAGCATTTGTGTTTGGTGATACATTAATCAGTAACTCTGATCCTAAAACTAAAAAGCGGTTCAAACCAGTTTTAATGCCTGCTAATACGGTTGCGTACATGGATGGTAATGGCAGCCGTCATAAAAACATTGATTTTAGAATTAATACCAATCATAAACAGCATATAAAAGCTTTTTTTGAGCCGCAAAATGACTTGGCCTATTCAGGTACAACAGCACAGAACTTAGTGAATCATACTAAAGACGTTCATCAATGTTATCTATCTGGTTATAACCCAGATGTGGTAGAACTTATATTTGATATTAACCAAACCCAACACATTAGTGCCATTGACATTTTTAATTACCGTCCTGAAGAACCGTTTGATGCGTATATTTTAAACCGTGGCTTTAATCAGGTGGATGTGAGTGTATCGCTTGATCAAGAAAAATGGTTTAAAATTGGTCGATTTACAGTTGATAAAGCCAACACATCAGAATCATTCACACACATCAACATTCATAAAACATGTCGATATGTTAAATTGCATGTCCCTGCAAAACAGGGTGTTGGTAATCATTATGAAGCTTCGGATGCAAGTGAAGTGATCTTTGGTGCAAATAAAGTTGTTTTTTATAATCACAAACACCAACTTCAAGATATTACTGTTTTCGCAACAAGTGAACTAAGTAAGGAGTTTATAAACAGTTGGTTTTGGCTTCAAGATGGGGTTGTTCTAGGCAGTTATATATATTTTTTACCGATGATTGTTAGACCTGATTTAAATAAACCTGAAGGTCTTCAATTTGCTTTAGAAGGTGTTTCGTTGATTAAAGCACCCATCAAAAATGGTGAAATCGATTTTGATCAGCATAGTCAAAAACCAACACCACTTTATCGATATAAAAAAGATGAGGAATGGGTGTTTGGGGCTGCGATTTTAAATTTCAGCCATGAAAGTGGTTACCAAAACTCAGATGGTTATGTGTATATTTATGGTTATCAAACCATCAAAGGCCATCGAACATTAAAAGTTGCCCGTGTACTTCCAGATACATTTGAATACATCGACACATGGGAATATTATGCAAATAATCACTGGTCAACTCGGTTAGAAGATGCCACTTCTATCCTTGAACATATTTCTTGTGAAATGAGTGTAACACCAATTGAAACTGGCAAAAACAAAGGTAAATTCATCGCTGTTTTCCAATATAATGTTGATTCTCAGTATGTAGCCTATGCGATAGGTGATACCCCTTCAGGCCCATTTAGTGAACCGCGTATTGTTTATACATGTGAAGAACCAAAAACACTAGGAAGAAGTGCCTATACATACAACGCGAAAGCCCATCCGCATTTATCAAAACCTGACGACATTTTAGTCAGTTATAACGTTAATTCATATGAGATGGAACATCATTATGACAATGTTGAGGTGTATCATCCAAGATTCATTCGTTTAAAAGATATTTCTGTTAGTGATGAAGATAAGGAGGCATAATATGCAATCTGATAACACGTTTAAAGAACACCGTGATCCTAAACTAACGCTCAAACAACGTCGTTTGATTAAGAACACATTGATCCATGCTGTACTTATCTTGCTTGCCTTTGTCTTCATGTTTCCGTTTTTATGGATGTTCTTTACCGCACTTAAAACACCCGCTGAGTTACTCCAAGGGATTGAAGTGCTCTTACCAAAAGATCCACAATGGGAAAATTTTAGAGTTGCCGTAACCACCGTCCCGTTTTTCATGTATCTGAAAAACTCGTTAATTTTAGTGTTTTTCGCTGTCCTTGGCACGCTGTTTAGTGCCACCTTATCTGCCTATGCCTTTGCTAAATTACAATGGCCAGGTCGAGATGTGCTATTTGTTGTCATGCTTGCAACGATGATGATTCCAGCACAAGTAATCTTAATTCCCTCCTATATTTTATATGATTTAATTGGATGGTTAGGAACAAGACTCCCCCTTATTGTTCCATACTTTTTCGGCGGTGGGGCGGCTTTCTATATTTTCTTATTAAGACAATTTTTTAAAGGCATACCTAAAGAACTTACTGAAAGTGCAATCGTTGATGGTGCTGGTCATTTTAAGATATTCTTTTACATCATGCTGCCACTCACACGACCAGCTTTAATCACAGTTTCGCTTTTAACGTTTATGTTTGTTTGGAATGATTACTTTGGGCCGTTAATTTATTTATCAAATCCTGACCACTGGACTTTGGCTTTAGGTTTACGCGGTTTTCAAACACAGTTTACAGGAAGATATGATTTGATGATGGCCGCAGCGATATTAGTTATGTTACCAACGATTGTGTTATTCTTTATTGCTCAAAAATATTTTATTGAAGGTATCACATTTACAGGAATAAAAGGATAAAAAGGAGGAAATATAATGAAAAAAATTATGTTGCTAAGCATGATCTTGTTGGTCACAATCACGTTAAGTGCTTGTGGATCTGATGAGTATAGTGACCGCATTGAAATTGAATTTTGGCATCAATCACCTGTTGGTAGTGACTCTTATTCAGGGTTAAGACGCATCATTAGAGAGTTTAATGAATCACAAGATGAGTATGTGGTTAGAGGAACCGGGATTAACTTTTGGGATTATTGGGACCGTGTTAACATCGCCATCGCATCCAATAATGCACCGGATTTAGGGTATCACACCTTAGATAATGTTATATTGAGAGCTGAAAACCAAGCGCTTTATAACATTAGCGACTTAATTGAAGCGGATATAGAAGCTGGCGTTGAGACACTAGATCCAACGGTTTTCTTAGAAAACCAATTAGAGTTTGCCACCTATGATGGTGATTTATATGCCTTGCCATTCTCAGCAACGACCCGCATGTTGTTTTATAACTTAGATTTGTTTGAAGCAGCAGGGTTATCTGAAGATGACGTACCAACGACATGGGATGAGCTTTATGAAGTTGCCAAACAGCTTGACAAAGTCGATGGCAATACCATTGAAGTTTTAGGGTTTGACCCATCGTTTGGTGAGGGGACGTATCATCAGTATTTATGGACCGACGGGTTAGATTTCTTTGATGAAGATTTAAACCCAACCCTTAACACCGAACGTCATTTAGAAATATTAGAATGGATGTATGATTTTAACGAAGAATATCCAAGAAGCGCTTTAGATGCATTTGGAGAAGCCAATCAAATGCTTGGTATCAATCCGTTTGCTGCTGGCCGTGTGGCCATGATGGTTGCCAGTGACGGACTTTATGAAACCCTACGTCCACTGGGAGACAACATCAATTATGGTGTCACTCATATTCCTTTACCAGATGAAGACGGTGTGCGAGTGAACTGGGGTAGTGGATTCTCTATTGAGATGTATGATAACGGCGATGAAGATAAAAAAGCTGGTACATGGGCATTTTTAAAATACTTGCTTGATTATGATACTCAAGTTGAATTAGCAGATACCATGGGTTGGTTGATGAGTCATATTCCAGCGATGGAGGCTTATGCTGAGGGTAATGAAATCTTAGAAGCGTTTGTTAATGAATTAGAATATGCAGTAGATAAAGTTTATGTACCTTACGCACCAAATTGGCATGCAACAGATTGGGATCAGTTTTTTACAGAAGGTCTATCGGGCGCCATCAGCGCTGAAGAAGTTTTAACAAGAGCTAGAAATTTATACATAGAAAAACAAGAAAACTACGAACGTTCAAATTAGTGGTTCATAAGACAGGGTGATTTTAGTGTCAAAAAAAAATAAAACAAGCTCTTTATCGGGCTTAAGAAAACAAGAGAAGAAATTGGGCTATATTTTTGCATCACCTTGGTTGATCGGTCTTGTTATATTTGGTGCCTTCCCAATCTTAGCATCGTTATTTTTAAGTTTTACAAGATATAGAATGGTTGGCACACCAGAATGGATTGGATTAGCTAATTATCGTGCACTGATGTTTAATGATTCTATTTTTTGGACAAGTTTATGGAACACATTATATCATGTGTTTTTATCAGTGCCATTAGGTCTTTTTGTCGGTATTATTTTAGCCCTATTGCTGAACTCTAAAATACGTGGGATTGGTATTTATCGAACTTTATTCTACTTACCTAATGTGGTTAGCATTGTTGCCATGAGTTTATTGTGGCTATGGTTGTTTCAACCGAATTTTGGTTTGATTAATCAAGTGTTATCTCCTATTTACAACTTGTTTAATATGGAACCACTTGGGTGGTATAGAGATGCCGATTTATCAAAGTTAACATTGATATTAATGGGTTTATGGACAGCTGGGGGTTCGATGATTATTTATCTTGCTCAAATGCAAGATATTCCAAAAGATTATTATGAAGCTGCAGAAATAGATGGGGCCAATGGGTTTCAACAAATCATTAAAATTACATTACCATTAATGACGCCATCGATATTTTTTAATTTCATCATGGGCATTATTGCTGGGTTTCAAGTCTTCGCCATTGCCTACATTATGACACAAGGTGGTCCAGGACGTTCAACATATTACTATGGTTATTACTTGTTTGACAAAATGATTAATGATAACAATATGGGGCAAGCATCGGCGATGGCTTGGATATTGTTATTAATCACACTTGTTATTACCTTAATTGCATTAACATTGAATCGTTTTGTATTTTACTTAGGTGATCAAGATTAACAAAAAATAAAACTAAAAAACATTGGAGGATTGTATGAAAAAAAGAGTATCATTATTAGCATTAGTATTTGTATTTGCCTTAACACTTGCAGGGTGTTGGAACGGTGAAGTGGCTGTAGAAACCACTATGGATTTAGATGGTTCAGGTGAGCGTATTTATCAATTGCGCGTCCTTGATGACACATTAAGTACTGAACCGATTGAAAATCCAGATGACCCAGATCAAAACAAGGATACTGGGGCTGTTATTAACGATAAACATATTGTTGGTGGATTGCCAGCAATCCAAACTTGGCTAGAAGAAAATGCACCTGATTTTATCGAAGTACGCGATATGGAAGTTGATGATGTCACGCGTTATTACACCATTGCATTTACCTTTGATGATTTTGACGATTTCTTAGATAAAATGGAACAACTTGTCAATTTATCACCTGTGCTGAGCTGGGATGATTTTGATGATGATGAAAAGCCATCATTTGAGTGTGAAGGCACATTGAGTCAAACATGTACATTTACAGAATCGAAAGTTATCGTCGAAGCTTCTATGGACTGGGCGATTGATGGTATTTATAATGATATATATGACGCAGATGATTTAGCAGGTTTTGTTGAGAAAAGTGACATCGCTGTATTTGCGGATTATCAATTCACCTTAGGTGGAGAAATGTATGAAGAACTTGGTGCTTATGACCCGGATGCAGCGTATCCTGACC
>PWOH01000030.1 GCA_003557505.1 Mollicutes bacterium
ACCAAGTCGCAGAATACTACAAACAATTCAAATAATATGTATAAAAAGACGGCCCTAAGATGGGTCGTCTTTTTTATACGTTATGCTATAATAAGATGAGGTGATACATATGAAGTATTTTTTCGATAAAATCCAACAAGTCACAAAACGTTACACAATTATGGATATTGGTATCCTAAAAATTTGTTTGCTTTCTATGGGGATATTGCTCGGGATATATTTTTACGCCTCATTAGAATCTTTACGTTGGCTATTTTGGGTATTATTTGTACTCAGTTGGCTATTTATAGTCTTAAAGACTTTCGGTGTGTATTGGAATCAAAGTGATGACAAATAATTGTTAGGAGTGAAACAATGAAGTTTATACAAACTGATCAAGCACCAGCCGCAATTGGTGCGTACTCTCAAGGCACCATGCATCAAGGGACTCTTTATGTCAGTGGACAACTCCCTCTTGATCCAAAAACCCTAAAAACTCCCAGTGACGACATCAAAGATTTAACTAAACAGTCGCTGGATAATGTTTTAGCGATAGTTAAGGCGGCGGGATTAGAAAAAACCGATATTATTCGCTGCGGAATCTTTCTTAAGGACATAAACGATTTTGCGGCCATGAATGAAGTTTACGGAGAATTCTTTGGCGATCACAAACCTGCCAGAGCCGCTGTAGAGGTTGCTAGACTCCCTAAAGATGTCACGATTGAAATTGATGCGATTGCGGTCAAACAATCATAAAAAAAGGAAACGCTGAGTTATTCAGTGTTTCCTTTTTCATATCATTACGCAAGCCTTCCCCCATCGACAATGAACTCACTGCCTGTTGAGAAACTGGCATCATCACTGGCGAGAAAAACAATCATTTTAGCAACTTCTTCTGCGTCGCCGCCACGCTTTAGTGGGGTATCTTCAATGGCCTTTTGTTTGTAGGCTTCACTGATATTATCATCAGTCATTGGGGTATGAATAAAGCCTGGATGGACTGAGTTGACACGAATATTATCAGGCGCAAACTCTAATGCTGCACTTTTACTCATGCCTCTGACTGCGAATTTTGAGCCATTGTAAGCCATTAATCCAGCTTTCCCTCTGAATCCTGAGGTAGATGAGACATTGATAATGGCGCCTTTTTTGAGTTGTTTCATGGAAGGATAAACAACATGCATGCCAAGATAAACCCCAAACTGATTGACCATGTATGTTTTATGGAAATCTTCGTCTTTGGCCGTTTCAAAGGGTTGTTGCATTACAATACCGGCATTATTCACTAGCACACTAATGTTGCCGAATGTTTTAATGGTTTGTTGAACGACGTTTTCCCAATCACTACGTTTTGTAACATCGAGTTTCATAAACACGGCGTTTTGTCCAAGTTTTTTAGCTAAGGCTTCACCTTTTTCCGCGAGAATATCGGTTAAAACAACGCTGGCTCCCGCTTCGATGAATAGTTTTGCGCTACTGGCACCTATGCCCTGGGCAGCACCGGTAATAACCACAACTTCTTCATTAAATTTTTTCATAAAATCATCCTCTCTCAATGCTTTAGATTATAGCACTATTTACGAAAAAAAGACCACAAATGTGGTCTTTTAGTGTTATTGTTTATTGAGTTTCATTCTTTCGATAATGTAATAAACAGGAAGCGAAGCGACGATTATACCAGTCCCGATTAATGAAGGCACAATACTTTCAACAAACATTGCGACTAATAATCCGATGGTGATAAGAATTGTGAACGCTGGTAAATATGGGTAGAGCCATACTTTGTATGGACGTTCTTTTTCAGGTTCTCTAACTCTGAATATGAATAGTCCGATGAAAATCAAGGTATTAAATACCAATGCACCAAAGGCAATTAAAGAGATTAGATCATCAAGACCAAATACTAAGAGGATAATCGCCATTGCACCCGATCCTGCGATTGCGAAGGTTGGTGTTTTATGTTTTGGGTGCACTTCAGAGAACTTCTCAAACAATACGCCATCTTTACTCATCGCATAATAAACACGTGGAAATGCCATAATCGTTGCGTTAAGCGCTCCGAAGATAGAGATTAACATTGTCACCATCACTAAATACATTCCCGCCGACCCCATCACTGCCATCGCAGCTGGAATCCCTAAATAAATCTCTCCTGTTGCAATCATGCCTTGAATGTCATTGATTGATAAGACATTAACAAGTGAATAGTTATATAAAACATAGAGTGCGGTAATTGATAAAATACTGATGATTAAAGATAAAGGAAGATTTCTTGAAGGATTTTTAATTTCTCCGGCAACGTTATTAAGGTTTGTCCATCCTTCATAAGCCCAGAATGTTGCGATGACCGCAAATCCCATGGTTGCTAAGAAACTAAAAATTGATGCGCCATTCAGTGAAAGACTTAAATCAACACTTTGTGTTCCAAAGAACAGCCCTGAAGCCAATACTACAAAGATAGGAATGGCTTTTAATACAAGAAATACTTTCAGTAAGTTCGTAGAGATTCGAACATTTAAGAAGTTAAACAAACTGAGTAATACAATCATTGTCGCAGCAATAAGAATTTGTACTAACCCAGGGATGCCGAATCCAAAGAGCGTTGATAAAATATTGTGAAGCACCAATGAAAAAGCAATGGCTAGTGCAGCGATACTACCACTAGAAGCCAATATGAAGTTAGTGAATCCGCTCATGAAAGCGATTGGTTTACCAAACGCTTTTTTAAGGTAAATATAATAACCCCCGGCTTCAGGCATCATTGTCCCTAACTCAGCGTAAATCAACCCGTAAAACAGCGTGATGATTCCACCAAGTAGCCATGCTAGTAAAGATAGTCCAATTGAATAATCCGTTCTAATGAACACATAAGATCCAATAAAGAAGATTCCTGATCCGACCATGATACCACTAAGGATGGAGACGCCTCCAAACAGCGTAATTTCTCTTTTTAATTTATTTTGACTCATA
>PWOH01000106.1 GCA_003557505.1 Mollicutes bacterium
CGAAGACATCCGCAAGGATAACTTCACTGTCATTGACGAAGACACTACCATCAACGACACTCAAGGTAATCGTTTCACCATTTAAGGTTTCCACTTCAGCCGGTCCATCCTCAGTCAGTGCTATAACGTCTTCGGCACTAAACTCACCCGCCACTACGTGATAAAGTAAAATATCCGCTAAGTTTTCTAAGTCTAATAATTCTTCTTGAGTTAAATCAAGGGCTTCGAGTAAATCAGCGAACGCTTGATCATTTGGCGCAAATACGGTAAAGGGACCTTCCGCTTCTAAGGCTGAGACTAAGCCCGCTTCAACGAGCGCAGCCACTAACACATCAAAGTCATCGGCTTCAATCGCAGTGGTTGGGATGTCAGAAAGTTCTTCTTCATCATCAACACTATCATCTGGATCTGCATCATCATCAACATCATTATCATCTGAATCCGTATCATCATCGATGTCAGTATCATCGTCAACATCATTATCATCTTCAATCACATCTTGCTGTCCATTATCATCTTGATCTGGTTCATCAACAGTTCTGCTACATGCTGCTAACGTAAATAAAAATAGAAACAAACTAAGTGCAAGTAAGAATTTTTTACTCATAAAAAACCTCCTAAAAAAATTTTGTAACTAGATTATAGCGCTTTTTAATATTGTATACAATTGAAACGCACTTAATTTGATTTTACACAATTAAGAACACTAAAAAAAAGGCCATTTGGCCTTTTTCTATTTTCTAACAAGTAATCTCATAACTTCATCAAGTGCTTGGATGTGTTTTCTAGCTTCCTCTTCATCCAAATCATCCGGGAAAATACTTCGCGTTAAATCACCAGGAACGGATTGTGCTTGTTCTTTTAAATCTCTACCTTTTTTCGTTAACTTTACCATCACTACGCGTTCATCAGAAGCGTTACGTTTACGTTTTAAATAGCCTTTATTTTCAAGTTTTTTCAATAATGGCGTTAATGTTCCTGAATCAAGATATAGTTTTTCTGAGAGTTGTTTTACGCTTATCTCATCTTCCTCCCACAAGACTAACATTGTAATATACCCTGTATAGGTTAAGTCAAGCGGCTTTAAAAAAGGACGATATCGTCTGATAATTTCCTTGGATATCACATAATGCTTAAAACAAACTTGATTTTCTAACTTTAAATGTTCACTCATATGGTTCACCTCAAACAATTTTATTGTATACAATTTATTTTCGTACATTTTTAAATAATTGTCAAATAAAATCACTTATTTAAAATGTAAATATAAGAGAACACTATTTTCGTTAAAGGTAACGCTAAGCATACAAAAAAAGCACATCACCTTTTATCAGTGACGTGCTTATAGTTTATCCTTCAACTACCGCTTTTCCTCGCCAGGAGCCTTTGATCCATCGAATAAAGACAAGCGTTCCTCTAATCAATTCATCCGAAGCAAGTCCAATGAAGATTCCAACCAGCCCTAATTCCCATCTAACACCAAGTACGTAAGAAACACCAATCATGATCGAAAGCATACTAAACATCGCAATGACCACAGGGAATATGACATCTCCTGCCGCTCTAAGTGCGTGAATTACAACTATATTGGACATTCTACCAACTTCAAGGAAAATCCCGATAAACAGTGCGCGTCTTCCCATCTGAATCACCTCTGGATTATCCGTGAACACGCCTAAAATTCTGTGAGAATTTAAAAACATCGCTGTGGAAGCAACTAAGACGAACACAATCGCAATTCTTAATGTCTGCAAGGTCTGTGTATGAGCGTTATCAAAGTCACGCGCGCCAACATTCCACCCAATAATCACTTGATTCCCCTGTGCAACAGCCAAGGAGAATATTACCACAGGCATCATCATATTTTGAACATAAATGTGTGCGGTGAGTGCTGAGGTTCCTATGGTATTTAAAAATCCTAAAATAACGACCAATGAAAAACGATGTACAAAGTGTTCACCCGCAGAAGGAAGCCCGATTTTCATAATTTTTAGATAGTATTTTTTAAGTGGCTTAAAGCGAAGGAAAAACGGCACAATTTTCAAATAACGCCACAAGTAAAATAATGTCACAAAGAACGCAAACGCCTTACTCGCAAACGTCGCATAAGCAGCTCCTGCAACCCCGAGTTCTGGAAATGGGCCAACCCCAAAAATCAATAAGTAATTGAGTAAAACATTTAAAATGTTCATCGCGGCCACAATATACATCACAACTTTAGGATGTCCAAACGCTTTAAAACCAAAGCCTGCCGCTTGCGTGGCCGCTAAAAACAAGAACCCAAGGGAAACAACCCGTAAATATAAAAGGGAATCATTAAAAATTTCAGGACCGGTATTAATCAAACGAAAGATCGTCGATCCAAAAAATTGAATGATTAAGACCAAGATAAACGCAACCAAGACATTTCCAAAAATTCCAGTCTTCATGGCCTTTTTCGCTTGGGCTAAATCATTCGCACCTAGGTATTGACTCACAACAACCCCAACACCGACTGAAGCTACGTTTAATATTACAATAAATAATCGTGATACTTCTTTTCCATTCCCGACCGCAGCTACAGACAGATCACTATATTGACTGAGCATGAGGGTATCGGCAACCCCTAAAAACATTATAAAAAGCAGTTCGACGTAAATCGGCCAGCTTAAAGAGAATAATGAAGATTTCTTTTTTTCCATGTTGTCACCTGCTTTCAAACTTTAAGAATTATACCACAGACACCGAACGTTTTGAACAATAAAATTAAAATTCAGAGAAAAGTTTTTCGCTGTTTTAATCAAAATATGACATTATAAAAACTCTACACTTAGCACTGAGATAATATCAGCGTAAGTGCAGAGTTAATATAAAACTACTAGGACAAATCATCTAAGAAACTGGACCACACCTTATCAAGTGCCGTACGATTCAGTTCATACTTCCGCTTCTTTTGATTACTCAGCTTAATCAGATCGTAGGCTAAAAAGGCATTGATATGATAAGAAATAGTCGCACTCGATACATCGAGTTGATTGGCAATGTTTTTAGTCGAAGATTCACCTGATGCGATTAAACACAACACATTATAGCGCGTTTTATCGCCTAATAACTTGAATACATGCGCACGCTTTTCAATCGCATCTTCACGCATTGTTCTAAGATGATTAAACCCTTCTTCCATTTTAAGGCCCCATATAAATAACGGTTTATCGAAGAGACTACGAATCGTCATTTGATAGGGACTGACAACGGATATCAAAAAAGTATTACCCTCAGCTTTGAGATATTCTTCAGGCACAACGTGATTACACAACGATCCAAATGCTTCATAGCCTTGATTAAGCGCATTTTCCAACGTTGATTTAACAGCCTCAAGTTTAGTTTTTTTCTCAAGATAATATGTGTCAAATACATGATAAATGTTTTGAAGAATCTCATGGAATTGCCTAATGGCGGTTTGTGGGTTGGTAATATTCATTAACAACTCCCAACGATACTGCTCATCAGTAGGCACTTCTTTTAAGACACGGATGAGGGCATTTTGGTCGTTACAAAGCATTTGAGCGCGTTGGGTTAAATCATCGGATTTTTCCGAATCAGAATCCGCATCACTAATGAGTAATGCCTTAATCAACTCTGCTTTAATAATCTCAGCATCATGGCTCAAAATATAGTCAAAGTATGATTCTAATGTTTCAAACCCTACTAAGGGAAAAGCGATTTCTATAAGATAAGAAAAATCATAATTCCCCAGTTCATCGTTGCCATAAAATTTAGTAAATGCATCTTCATAAGGAGAGAGCAATTTCTTTATCGACTGAATATCCTCTAAATACGCTGGGTCTTTCTGTAAAGCGATATAAAACATAGAATCTTCATTTTCAGGATTTTCATCCACATAAAACATTCTGGGAAACTGGAGATAATCATACAGATAAGATTGTTTAATATCGATGTTAAACTTCATACGCTAACGCCCCCTCCTCTGTATTTTTGACTTCTACTTTAGTTGAAGCCATTAATGGTTTCCGTAAGATAATAAGTGTAATAAAAATTAAGATTGCTCCTAACATTATAACATAGCTTGCACTGAGTGCATCAAACATGATCCCAAAGAGCACTTGACCAATAGGAATCGCTATTGTAATAAATAAACTCATTACTGCTGAGGCTCTACCCATTAAATGGAGTGGCACGACTTGTGCAAACATAGTTCCCACAGTAATATTCACCATACTAATCATAAACCCTAATATAAAAGCCATCACAAGCAGTAAGACAAATGGTGTCATCATTGAATTAAAGGTCATAAATATAAAATCACTAAACAACAATGCCATCAACATAATCAATACAGATGATGCGAATAAGCCATTGAAACACACCTTAGAAATTTCACGTTTTTTCAAATAGTTCGCCGTTAAAATTGGGCCAATAACCATCGCCAACATAATCACCGATTGAAATAAACCATATTGAAATTCACTTGCCGACAGTAAATCAATTATCAGCACCAATATCCCAACACTGAAAATCGGGGCAAAGACAAAATTCACAACCACTCCAATTAAAATGATAGCCTTTAAGAAGCGATCATTGCCAATCACACTTAATCCCGCTTTAAAATCATTGACAAACGTTTTGGTATTGAATTTTTCTGGCCTTTGATGATGCTTGGGCACATGAATAAACATTTCCATTATTCCTGTAAGGAAGAAACTAATCCCATTAATCACAAGCACAATAAATAATCCAAAGAAGCCATACAATGCTGCCCCAATAACCGGAGAGACAAGTTGGCCTAAACTAAACGCCATACTTCTTAGACTTTGTGCCTGAGGCATCTCTTCTTTAGAGACAAGGCTTGGAATAATAGCACTTGAAGCTGCGCCATAGAATACTTCAGTAACTTCAAGTAAAATTACTAACGTGAAAATCATCGCAATATTAAACCCATTATTAGTGATAAACAATGCTGCAAATACTACCAATAACACTGCATTAAGAAAATCCAGACGTACAATCATTTTTTTACGATCAAACCAATCCCCAAATACACCCGCAAAAGGTGAGAACAATAATCTCGGTAAAATAGAAACCGACAACATCGTCGCAAAAATCGTTGCAGAGCCACTAATCGCATATACATATAAAGATAAGGCAAATTGCTGCATATTACTACCAATAATACTAATGAATTTCCCTAAGATATAAATACTAAAATCCTTTTGTTTTAATAATGATAATTTCATAATAGACCTCTTTCACTCGTTTTATACCTTAATTATATTATAATTATGTCTAATGTCAACTATAATTTAGATAATTATCTAATATATGTGCAAATATTTAGTATGCGCCTAATTAAAAAGCAGTTATTTTCCAAAATAAAAAGCATTACCACAAATGGGTAATGCTCTTTTACGCGACTTACATAAGTTATTTATGCTTTAAATAGGTAAATGGAACGACCAATATATTTAAAACCAAGAATACCGGAAATAAAATCATCGTAAATAAAGGAACTAAAAGTTCGTTTAAAACATTTGAGCCTTTAACATGTTTGAACGTAAAGGTCTTTTTAAGTAAATCTAGGCTTATTCCCATCCCATTTGTCATAGTAATGACATGCGCAACCCCTAAAATTGCACGGGCTTTACGCTTACCGTAATTATCGATCAGTTTTTGATAGAATGCTTGATCAACTTCTTCTTTATTATCTGCATAGTTTTTTGCAAACAATACCGCTAAAGCATCTTCTTTGGGAATCCCTTCTAACTCACCAGCTAGAATTTCCTTGATGTCTTTATCACTAATGCCTGCCTTAGTCGCTAGCTTAACATGAACATAAGAACACATTGTACAACCATTCACTTCTGTGATGGCTAACATGATACGTTCCTTTAATTTAAAGTTCATACCATTTTTCTTCTTAAATAATTTTAAGAACAAGAAAGAGAGTGATGCTTTATATATAATGGGAATTTGTTGAAATATATTGAATTGTCGTTTGTGTTTCATCATGATAACTCCTTTAAAACTAATTTGTATTCTAAACTATATCATATTTTGAAGACAAACAATAAAAATATACAATTAATTCTATTTTAGCTGTTAAGTTAATTTATTAAGGAATAAGCACAATCTTTCCCATCTTCCCATTTTGTTTAAAGTATGTCTGAGCAGACCCTGCTTCTTCTAAAGGATATGTGCGATCAATGACTGGCTTGATTTTTCCTTCACGTACTGCATCAAGCAGTTTTTGAAACTCATCTCTTGTTCCGAGAACTGAGCCATATAGCGCAATGTGTTTTAAGTACAATGTTCTGAAATCTAACGTTGTCTGTTGTCCACCTGCAGAACCTGATGTACAAAATTTCCCGCCTTTTTTAAGAACTTCAAGGGACACTGAGAATAAAGCATCACCAACGACATCCAAAACCCCATCAATCGGCCCACCGTTAACCGTAATTATCTCCTCAGCAAGTTTATCGGATTTATACGATAATACACGTGTCGCACCTAGTGATTTTAATCTATCCGCTAACGCCAAATCGCCAACAATAGCAATGACTTTTGCGCCAAACACCTTTGAAGCGATTTGGACATTAAAGGTTCCAACACCACCATTGGCACCCGTCACCATAATCGTTTGACCCGGTAAAATATTAAGTTGTTCAGCCATATGCCATGCTGTGAGACCACTAACTGGAAACACTGCACTTTCTACATAATCATCAAGGGGCATCGCAAAACATAACTCTGCTGGCCAAACTACATATTCGGCATAACCCCCATCATATTCAGAGCCTATAAAAGCCATATCCTCAGCAATATGTTCTTGCCCTACCTCACCACTCGATGTCAAAGGATATAAGATAACATTTTGACCAATTAAATCTTCATCAACCGCTTGACCAACCTTTTGAACAACACCTGTTATATCTGAGCCTGGTGTTCTAGGAAACGTAACTCCTTCAGGACGCCATCCCGATTTTGCTCCACTACCATAGGCGCCTTCACGCATCCAAATTTCCGTATTGTTTATCGCGCAAGCTTTCACTTTAATAAGGACTTCGCCTTCTTTAGGTTTAGGAATATCATGTGTAAACACTTGTAATTTATCAACGCCACCATATCCAGTGACCTTCACTGATTTCATATTATGCACTCCTCGTATATTATGTGTATAGTCTTTAACGAATATACACTAAGATTTTTGTTGCTGATCCATGATTCAAAATGTGGTGGAAGTTCTAGTGGTATCATGAAACTAGCTTTACTGAAGAAATGTGCTTCACTACTTATTGAACTATAAAAAAAATAATTGACTCAATATAAGTATATCAACTAATGATAATGTTTAAAATCATTTCGACTTATCATATTTTACTTATATTTGTTCTCTTCCCCTTAGTAAAAAACAAATAAAAAAAAGAGTGCTTATGCACACTCCACTGTTCATGTTCTATAAAAGATTTGTTAGAAAGAGCATGCATGAAGCATTTTATCTTAGCAATGCACCAGAGAAAAAAATTAATCCAATGATCCCTAAAACTAAATATAACTTTGCGTCCTTCTTATTTTTAACAACAAAAAATAATACGATGCCTATGGGCCAGATAAATAGACTTAATAAAGCCAAAATTAATTTTTCCATAATGTATCTCCTCATTTCTCTTACTAGGTTCATCATACCACATTAGCATACAAATAACTTTATAAACGTCCAAATTCAATATTTATTTGGTTTGTTGGTTCATCATATGTTTAGAAATTGTTATTTTCCTAATGAAAATAAAGAAAGGCAATCAAAGTCTTTGACCACCACTACTGCTTGTCTTTAGCCATCACACCTAATATATCGACAAAATAATAAATCGCAAAAGCGATAATAATTCCATAAGCAATGCCAGCTAAAAAGCCAACCAGATCAAGAAAACCTGTCGCACTATAAAACGCAAAAGATACTAATAAGCCTAAAGTTGCTCCTTTGAGTAATAATAGTTTCAACTTGTCTTTAGGCAATAAGCCAATCACGAGTCCCATTAAGACCCGATTAAACCAAAATGCAAACAAAAAAACACCATCGCTTGAAACATCGCGCAACATTGCACCAACGATACAAACAATACCAAGTAATGCACCACTGATTAAGCCAATCACAATTCTATTCATTTAATCACTCCTCATGATATTCAATAAATTGTTCTGCATTAATTGCGTCTAACAAACTCAAATAATCATTTTGCAATAAATAACCGATGAAAACATCATCTTCATATAAGGCTACCCCAAGTGTATCATCATAGAGTTTATTATAAGAACTGTTAATCCTTAGCGTTGAAGTGTCAGTTGTCATATTAAAATGCCAATGTCCCCCATCATAATCATCGTCAGTTTTATCCATCTCGATATAACTTAAATCCTCAAAGTAGTTATTGACAATATCTACTATGGAATCATGTACATCTGCATCTTTACTTTCAGCAACAACAACTTCACCATTAAACGTTAAGTCGACTGAAACAATATCAACATCAAAATCAACACTGGTATGTTGATTGCTACATCCTGTCAAAATTAAAAGACCTAACAAGCAACAAATTCCTATAATTAATCGATTTATCATCTTCTATTCCCCCCATGAACTCTGTCTATATTTATTGTACTATATTTAAAGACTTAATCAATAAAAAATAATGTGAAACACAATACGCATAAAAAAGCACCATCATCTAAAATGATAGTGCTTAATGTTTACACGCTTAAATCGTATTTTTGATTACGTTTAGTTCCTCTATTAAGCAGGAGTGTAAAATAAGTTTTTATTCCACACCAAGATCTTCTAGAAACTCAGATGATCCACCAATGAATAAAAACGCACCGGTCTGACGAATGTAGTCGCCGTGTTCATCATCGTCCTCATCAACTAATTCTTCATAAGCCTCTTGCGCATCACTTGTAGATGTAAACTCAATGATAAAACCAAAATTCGTAATGCCATCTTTAGAAGCATATAAAATGCCGGAAATATTATATCTTTCTTCAAATTCTTCGCTATCAATTAGACTAGGAAGGTCTTCAACTGTTGTGGTTTCAACACTCCAACCTTCATCTTCTAACCTGCTTTCGTAATTGTCTACACTCATACAACCAGCAAGTACGAAAACCGTTGTGAGTGTCAGTAGAAATAATAATTTTTTCATTTCTTTTATTCTCCCTTCTTTTAAACCTCATGTTCGTTCACTACCTTGATAACTATCTACTATTAGGTAGGCGGTATTGACTGTCTATGCGGGGTCATTCACATCTTCACATAACGCGATTGTCAATGTGAAAATGATGCCGCTTTTATTTATCTGTCACTTATTAAACAAATAGACAGCCAATATTATTGGGAGTTTATCAAATTTTCTTGTTTAAATAATTATTTAGTATTCATTATCTGATTGAACACATTAAACAATTACAGGAACGTTTAATAAATCATGAATTAAAAGAGTAGGCAATATTTTTTGCCTACTCTTATTAAATGATATATTATTTGCTTTCGATTTTTCGATATAAGAAATCATCGAGTAATTTAAGTGAACGGATGGCACTGGACATATCGCCAGAAGCACCATGTCCTTCATCATCATACTCAACATATTCAAAATCTTTGCCTTCTTTGAATCCGTGTTTTTTCAACTTATCAACCACGATATGGGATTGTGATACCGGACAGCGTGGATCGTTCTTTCCATGAACCAATAATAGTGGTGATTTCATATTTTGAATATGTGTGGCTGGTGAACGTTCATCCCATAAATCACCGTCTTTAATTGGGTCACCCATTTGTTGGCGAAGGAAAAATTTAAAGTGTTCCATACTTAAGTCATACATTGACTTTAAATCACTAACTGGTACCCAGGCAACCCCCGCTGCCCATAAATCTGGGGAGTTCCCCATTGCCCATAAGGTCGCGTAGCCGCCATAAGATCCACCATAAATAACCACCTTTTTTGGATCAACTGATGCGTGCTTGATTAACCATTCTCTACCGGCAATCCAATCTTCATGATCTTTACCGCCCCAATCTTTGATGCAGGCATCACGGAAAGTAGAGCCATATCCGGTCGATCCGCGGACGTTAGGATGGAACACCACATAACCAAGATCTGTAAAGTATTGGACACTTGGGGTAAAGTATAAGAAATATTGAGCTGTCGGTCCGCCATGAGGCATGATAATCGCAGGATATTTTTTGTTGGGATTAAAGTCTCTTGGTTTATAGACAATCCCTGGAATTTCGGTGCCATCTAACGATGGATAGAAGATATGTTCACCATCAACGAATAACGATTTGTCAATCGTACCCATATCAGTTTCCAATAAGATTTCACTTTCTTGTGTATTAAGATTAAACCGTATCAAGGTCGATGGTGAGAGGGGACGATTGATTGTCATAATAATCTCATCATTATTAATAAGTTCTGATCCAATCGAGATTCCAGGTGGGAACTCAAGTGTTGTTTTTTCCCCGGTTTTTACGTCATAAAGAATAGGGGATAAGGAGGCATTTTTATTAGCTATTGCTAAAATTTTATGATTACCAATGACGCGAGATGCACTTTCTGCTTGAGAGCCATCGCCATACATTTTAATTTCTTCTGTTTCAATGTGGTATGTCGCCACTTGGTTGTTGCCATTGACGTCTGTTGTAAAAGCAAAGAAACTGCCATCATCAGACCAATCAGAAAAACGATCTTGTGATCCCACTTTGAGCTGTACAGCGCGTCTTTGTTCACTGCCATCTGGTTTAATTAGATAGATATCTGAGTTTACTAGATTTTGTTCTTCGTTGGTTCCGTAAGCTAGTAACGATCCATCTTTAGTAAACTCTCCACCGCCTGCTGGATTTGAATGATTGGTCAGTTGGTTAACCTCTTTTGTATCAAGATTCATACGAAATAGATTCATTTGTCCATGATTTCGGTTTGCATTAAAGATCATCCATTTACCATCAGGTGATACATCTGTGGGAATCTCTTGTGCTTCTGGTGTTTTCGTTAGTTGAGTGACCGCTTTGGTATAAATATCAATGCTGTAGATATCGTGTTTTTCATCACCATCATTATCCTTTGTAAAATAGATGGTTCTGTCATCTCTTCCCCACAAGTATCCAGCCCGAATCCCTTTGGGTAATTCTCCATCAGAGACTTGCTTAATCTCTTTTGTGTCAAGATTCATTGTGTATAACTCAAAACGGCCTGTTTTGTTCCAGTAGAATGCAAGTGTGTCTTTTGCATAGTTTAGTGTTGCCATTGCAAATGTAGGGATTGAGGCTAATTCCTCAATCTTAAAGTTCCCTCTTTTTTTCATTGCTTTTTGTTCCATAATTTCCTCCTTGTTTTAGATAAAAAAATCATCAAAGAATCTAGCATATACTAATGAAATGTATGTTTATTCTACTGCATTATAACATGGTTTTATTCATTATTTAGCCGTTTTAATGAATTGAAATAATCAATCACTTATTTTTTACATTTTGATCCTACGTTAATATCCTTATCAACCCATAATATTTTACGCTATCTGAGTTTCCAGTGGTAATTCGGATTACTCTTGAAATAATAGAGATTTCAGTTATAAAAAACGCCCATTTTC
>PWOH01000028.1 GCA_003557505.1 Mollicutes bacterium
AGGTTCTTATATGATTACTGCTGAATACGACAATGAATCTGCGTATTATTTTGATATTTACATCACTGAGGACTCACCTTATGAAGATAGTGTAGCAATAACCATTAATCGCTACGAACAAGAATGATTAAAGGGGTCGAAAGGTCCCTTTTTTCATATAATAACTTTGTGAAATACAAAGTAATGATATAATAGTTATAAATCAAACAGAATAGAGCGATAAAATGTCAGAATTAGATATTATTAAAACTACCAAAACGCCATTAACAAAAGATGATCTAAAAGCATTTTTCAAGAAGATTGGTATTCAATCCAATGATACTTTGGTCGTTCATACGGCATTATCCAAACTAGGGTTTGTGATAGGGGGCGCCCAAAGTGTCTTAGAGGCCTTACTGGAAACCTTAAGTGAAGGGACACTAATCATGCCCGCACATTCCGGCGATCTCAGTAATCCTGAAGAATTTGAAAACCCTCCAGTGCCTGATGCGTGGATTCCTATAATGAAAGAAAAAATGCCGGCCTTTAACCCGCAAACAACTCCATTGCGTGGCATGGGAAAAGTAGCCACACAGTTCATGGCCATGAAGGATACCTTACGTTCTAATCATCCTGTTGCCTCTTTTTGTGCACAGGGTGTGCATGCTAAACAAATTACTAATAACCAGCCTCTAAGTCCCATGTTTGGACTTGATAGTCCTTTAGGAAATGTCTATCGCTTGGGTGGAAAAGTGCTGATGCTTGGTGCACCACTCTCAACATGCAGTGCGTTTCACGTCAGTGAGGCCTTAAGTGGTGTTATTGGAAAAACACAAGAGGAAAGTCCCGTGCTCATCAATAATAAACGGGAGTGGAAAGTCTATGAAGACTACGATTATGATGAAGAAGATTTTGCCCAAATAGGAGAGAAACTCCTTACCATGAAAATTATAAAAGCCTATAAAATCCCTAATGGAAAAGCGCATATCATGGATATTCACGATGCCATTGATGGAGCCGCTGAAATTATTAAAGCCACAAGAAAAAAATAATTTCAGCCAATAAATTCAGCGTTTGAATTGTTTAATAAAAGACAACCAATAGTTAGGAGGACAAACATGGGGTTATTATCGTGGATTATATTTGGCGGTTTAGTCGGATGGATAGCGACTATTCTTACCAAACAAGCCCATCAAACCGGTATCTTGGAAAATATTGTAATCGGTCTTGTTGGCGCAGCACTCGGGGGATTTGTGGCTAATGAACTCTTAGGCATCGGCAGTGTCAGAACATTTACTATCGAGGGATTCGTCATTGCTATTTTAGGGGCAACAGCTCTATTAGTTTTATTAAGTGGCATTCGAAAGAACCAGGACTAAAGAACAACCTTTGTTGTTCTTTTTTATTGCAGCTATGATGATATTAAATAGTGGGTTGTAAAAGAAGTAAGAATACGTGATAATAAAGATGTCATACATTTTTTTATGCAACAAAGGGAGGGGTCATGAAAAAATTATTTTATATTATTACAGCACTTTGTTTTTTGTTTGTTTTATTGCCAACGCAATTATCGGCAAATTATGCACCATCTTCAAATGCAGTCATTCATATTGAAGGTGCAGATTTTGAATATGATTTAGATGTCTTTTATCGCTTTTCAAGAGACGAAGTCTTTACCATCGATTTTGACGATTCAAATAGTGAACGGACAAATCGTATAAGTAATTATTATAAAAGTGAATATCCACAAACACTTAATGGGTTTAGAACACAAGAAGGCTACGCTTCAGCGATTTTTTATGAACCCTATAGTTCAAATGAACTAACGCGTGATGGCGATACGTTTGACTTTTTTCATTTTTTTAAACCCAATTCCATGCAAATTGTCATTGTGACTGATGAAGGCAATATCATAAGAACACCTGTGGTAGAGCAAAAATCGTATAACGCTGTTTTCACCATTGACCTTAGTGACATAGATCCATCGATCGACCAACAATTGCTTGATGATGACTTAATAGAAGAAGATATTCCGCGCGGATTAATGGCACTGGATTTTGGGGTTAGGTTAATCATTACACTAACTGTAGAGCTTCTAATCTTAGCCCTGTTTATGTACAAAAAGAAATCAACCTTTCTTACGGTAGGAATCACCAATCTTATCACCCAATCGACATTAACCATCAGCGTTGTCTTTTATTATCATTTGAACTACGGTGGGATTGGCGCCTTTTTTACCTTTATCGTTGCGGAATTTTTAATCTTTTTATTCGAAGCCATAGTCTATATGATTTCATTCAAAGAACATTCACGTCTAACGGCTTTACTATATGCACTATTCGCCAACTTCGTTACGATGATTATCGGATTAATGTTATTTAATGTCTTTACCTAAATGATAGGGAGAATTTTATGAAGAAAAGTTATAGCAAAGCTGAACTTGCGGCTATGAAAGAAAGAGAACTTCGACGTTTAGAAAAACGGTCAACCAAACGAAAAATTGAGCGTCTTCAAATGATTGGTCTTACCTACAAAGTAGAAGCGGACCGTTATGAAGAAGGCATCACTCAAACGGTAGTAACTGATGGGGATAAACGCTACTATAAAGTCAAACCCCTTGATCTAAGTGACGAAGAATATCACGCAATACTTTCAGAACATAAAGATATCATCGCCGAAAAAGAAACCGATGGTATAACGTATCTATGTAATGGCATAGGCATCGCCTTGATTTTTACCGGGATGGTGTTTGGAATAGTCTATGGGACAGAAGAGATGCTATTTTTCTTTTTCTTTATGATTATCGGATTATTCTTTAGTGGCTTTTTCTTTGCACTGGGCCGTATTATTAAGTATTTAAATATATTTAAAATATATGAAGAACTTAAATAACTTTCAAGAAACCCAAACAAGGGTTTCTTTTTTGAACTTCCAAGCAAATCAATTGCTTTCAATAGATAGTATACGTACAATATAGTGGGAGTGATTCGATGTCAATAGAAGGATACATTATCTATGGCTTAGCCATAGTATTAACAATGATTTCATTATTGAAAGACAAAGACAAAACCATCCAAGGATTGAAAAAAGGGGCAAAAAGTTTTATGAAACTGATGCCAGTTTTATTGCCACTTTTTTTATTCATTGGAATCTTACTTGCGATTGTGACACCATCATTTATTTCAAGTTTATTGGGTGAAGAAAGCGGGCTTTTAGGTTATGTTTTAGGCATGAGTATTGGTAGTATTACTTTTATGCCACCGTTTGTAGCCTTTCCTTTAGGACGAGAACTATTAGACAGTGGTGGAGCCTATCCACAAGTCGCTGGGTTTTTGGTAACTGTTATGAGTGTCGGAATTGTGTATTTTGCTGCTGAAAGCCGTTTTTTCTCAAAGAAAAGCGCCATTATCAGAAACTCTATTAGTCTGATTGGTGCGATTATTGTAGTCTTGATTGTTATGGTGGTGTACACATGATGCAATTTATAAAAAACAATAAATTTTTGATGATTTCAGTTGTTATGTTAATCGTTATAAGTATTATTGACATGAATTATACATATCGATCCTTAGAAAATACATGGAATAGCATTATTAGTATGTTGATTATTGTTCCCCCGATCTTTGTTATGATTGGGTTGTTTGATGTTTGGGTGCCAAGAGAAACGGTGATTGCGTTGATGGGCAAAGAGTCGGGTATCAAAGGTATGGCGCTGGCTTTTTTCTTAGGGGCGTTTAGTGCCGGACCGACGATTGCGGCGTTTCCACTGGCGATGGTCATGCTTAAAAAAGGCGCTAGTTATTCAAACGTTTTATTCTTTTTAATGATTTGGAGTTCGCTGAAGTTACCCATCGTATTTTTCCAAATTACCATGCTAGGATTTAAATTTGCGATGATTATTAACGCAACGATGTTGGTAGTATTTATTATCAGTGCATTATTTGTTGAAAAACTCTATAGTGATGAAGAATTACAGCGTTTTGAGGAAAAAGCACACACATTATCATAAAAGTCCGTTTTTCGGACTTTTTTTTGCGTGAACCCTTAATTTATTGGTACAATATAGTTACTGGAAATAAAAGGGAGGTTAGCCATGTTTCATAAGCGATCGCAAAATAAAGATTTTACCCATCCAATTGGTGAATATGCCAAAAAAGAAAAAGTACCGTTTGGGGTATCTGAAGTTGTGTTGTTCATTGTTATTGTGCTTGGTATATTGATTACACTTTTTGCTTATTATCAATTTAATCAAAGCCAAGGCGTGATTTATGAACACCAAGGTGGGGTTGTCCATGTTATAGGGTATGAGGGAAGAAATGGACGTGTAAGCATTCTTGATGAATATGAAGGCCGTCGTGTTACCACCATTGCACGGGGTGCGTTTGAAGCCAATTCATACGTTGAACACATTGAGCTGGGTCAAAACATTGAAGTGATTGAGGGTTATGCCTTTTATAATGCTGAAAATCTACATACGGTTTCCTTACATAACTCCAGTGAGATTCAATCCGTCGGTATCGATATATTGTTGAACACCCCATATCACGATAATCAAGAAGGCCCCCTTTATTTCTTAGATACTATTTTATATGATGGCAAACAGTATAATGACATTCATTTAACCTTGCCAGAAACCACACATCTTATCGCGAACGAAGCGTTTAAAGACAATAATAATATTACCTACATTACTTTTAATGAATCATTGAAATTCATCGGTGAAGAAGCGTTTGGCGAGATGGGTAGTCTTGAACAACTCACCTTTGAAACGCATGTTATGTTAAAAGAGATTGGTCGGCGTGCCTTTTATAATGCATCATCGCTAAGCGAGGTAGAAGCACCGCAATCAACGCAAATTAGACGCATCGGCGCACATGCTTTTGGACATACGCCCTGGCGTGCTGCGCAAAATGAAAACTACTATCAATTCGGGGATATCCGCATCGATGAATCATTAGCGGATTAACTTAAAAAGGAGATTAACATGAAGATTTATTTAGTAAGACACGGCCAAACAGATGCCAACATCTCAGGAATCTATCAAGGCAACATGGATGTTCCCCTTAACGATACAGGGGTTAAACAAGCCTATCTTTTAGGTGAACGCCTCAAGAACCAACCTATCGATGTAATATATTCTTCGCACTTAAAACGCGCTAGGTCAACCGCACAAGCAATTGTTGAACATCATGATTTAAATCCAATCATCAAAAAAGATTTTCAAGAAATTTCTTTAGGTGAATGGCAAGGGAAAAGCCGTGAAACCGTTCAAGAAGAGTACAAAGATTTTCTTGAAGCACGCAAAGCCAACAACGATGTGTACAACACCCCCGCACCAGGCGGTGAATCATTTAAAGAACTAGAAGTTCGCTCAATGCGTCAACTCCATGAGGTCATCGCCAATGAAGATAAAGAACATGTGATGATTGTCAGTCATGGTGGCGTTATAAAATCAATCATCGCTAATATTTTAGAATTATCATTCGAAAAGCACCGCACCATTGATGTTTATAATACCTCCATTACGACCTTGAAATATGATAAGGCTAAACAACGCTTTAAAATCATCAATATGAATGATGTTACCCATCTAGATACGATGCAAAAAATATAAATTCAAACAAAAAAGGCTTTAAGTGAGCGCTCACTTAAAGCCTTTTTTAATTCAATTATTTTTTAGGTTTTGTGCCAGGAAATAACATTGGTGTTTGCTGGGTGTAAGCATCCCAGCTTTCATATTTTTCCATATGTCTTTCGAGTAATGGCGTTGAAATTTTTACTAAAACGAGTGTCATCAGTAATGGTGAGATCACAAGGGCACCATAATAGCCGATGGAAATATCACTATTGATCAGTGCGGCTCCAGTGATGTAGATTCCAATCCAAATAAGGATTTCACCAAAATAATTAGGGTGTCTCGTAATTGACCAAAGTCCGCTAGTCATCAAGGTTTTACTCCCTTTTTTGATATGACGTCGCAATTGTTCATCACCAACAACCTCAAAGAATAATCCAATTAACGAGATACTAAATCCCGCAATGACAACCCATTGAATAATCCCATCAAATGCAAACGTATTGAACTTGATGACGGTATAACTTGCGACACCAACTGTGAAATTAATGATGCCTTGAATCATGAAGACTCGGAAAAATGCAATGAGTGTAGCGTGCTCACCCCATTCTTTTCGCCATTGTGCATAGCGGAAATCTTCTGGCTTTTTCCAGTTTCGCCGAAGTAAACGTAAGCTTAACCGTAAGCCCCACAGGGTTAAAAAACCTACTATTGCGTAAGAAAGAAGTGTTGGCTCATCCGTTATAAGCAGTGTTGTCCATGAACCAAGGACAAACCCGAATCCCCAACCGATATCGACAATCGAGTTGTTCGTTAGAAGCTGTGCGACAACGAAGAAAATTGTGAAATAGCCTAGTGTTACTAAAAAAGGAATCAATAAACCATCAGTTCCAAATGTTGCAAATCCTCTTGTTGCGATGGCAAGTGTAATTGCCAATAAAATCGGATAGATAATTAAACGTCTTTTATCCATAACTTATCACCTCAATATTTATCCTATCATATTTAATGAAATTCACTAATCTAAATGCCTTGAATAAGGTGCAAAAAGTCAAAACCTGTAAAAATCAAAGCCATTCAATGATGTTTTACAGGCAAATAGTTATTTGATCTCAAGACGTTCAAAGATTTCATCAACGGCCTTGAAGTAATGATCCAAAGTGAAACACCCATCAATCGTTGCTTCATCCAAAATCGTTGTGATGGTCTTATCTTTTTTAAGCAATGTTTTAAAGTCTTGTTTATTTTCTAGTGCTTGATGCGCTAGTTTTTGAACGATATCATAGGCATCTTCACGAGATAGTCCCTTGTCAATTAATGCATGCAAAACGCGTTGTGAAAAGATAACACCTTGTGTTTGATTAATGTTTTCATGCATTCTTTCTTCATTGATTTGTAAGACGTCAATGACTTTATTAAAACGTTCAAGCATATAATCGGTCAGTATAATCGCATCAATCATCCCAACGCGTTCGACAGAAGAATGTGAAATATCGCGTTCATGCCACAAGTTGATATTTTCATAGGCCATGTGCATATACCCTCTTAACATTCTTGCACATCCGCTCATGTTTTCACTGGCAATAGGGTTTTTCTTATGCGGCATTGCGGAGGAGCCTTTTTGTCCTTTGGCAAAATACTCTTCAACTTCCCCGACTTCTGTTCTGGAGAGATGTCTGATTTCAGTAGCGAGTTGTTCGATTGAACTGCCAATTATCCCTAGTACGGACATATATTGGGCATGACGATCACGGGATAACACTTGTGTTGAAATCGCTGCAGAAGCAATCCCTAGTTTTTCACAAGTCAAATCCTGAATCTTAGGTGAGACGTTGGCGTGATTACCAACTGCCCCTGATATTTTACCGACTTCAATGGCTTTTCTCGCTGTTTTGAACTGCTCAAGTTGCCTAGAGAAAATATCTACATACAACGCAAACTTTAAACCAAGTGAAGTGATATCGGCATGAATGCCGTGGGTACGCCCCACAATAGGCGTCATTTTATAATGCTTAGCCTTATGTTTTAATGTTTCGATGAATGTTGCAAGTTTCTTTTCGATGAGCTGGTTGGCCTTTTTAAAACGCACCGCATTTGCAGTATCCACAACATCAGTACTAGTCAGCCCGTAATGAAACCATTTTTTTTCGTCACCGAGCTGTTCAGTAATCGACTGAGTAAATGCGATGATGTCATGATGTCTGATTTTTTCAATGGCGTCAATACGCAAAACATCGATTTGTGCCTTGTCACGAATTGTTTCATAAACGCTAGCAGGGATGATGCCTTCCTTAGAAAAAGCGTAAAGACTAGCACATTCCACATCAAGAAACGCTTGATAACGTGACTGTAAAGAGAAAATAGGTTTCATGGACGCTGTTGTATAACGATCAATCATCGCAGGCACCTCCAAAGTGTTTGCCCATAATTTCAGGGCGAACCAGGGTTTCATCCCGTGAGGGTCCAATCGATACAATGCCAACGGGGACTTTAGTTAAGGCTTCTAGTTTTTCAATATACACTTTTGCGGCCTCGGGTAAATCTTCATAAGTCGCAATATTCTTATTATCAAAACTGAACCCTTGCATGGTTTCATATACCGGCTCAACACGTCGCAAATCCTCATCACTGGCAGGGAGTTCATCAATCATAACCCCATTTAATGTATAATGAGTACAAATTTTCAAGGAATCAACCCCATTTAACACATCAAGCAGTGTTAAGGCCCAAACCGAAAACCCATTGACACGATTCGCATGTCTAAGGGCGACACTATCAAGCCATCCAATGCGTCGTGGTCTTCCTGTCGTAGTTCCGAATTCATTACCAGCTATACGGATACTCTCAGCTTTTTCCCCAAATATTTCAGTTGGAAACGCGCCTTCTCCAACTCTGGTAGTATATGCTTTGACGATCCCCATCACATGCTTAAGTGCTTGGGGAGGAATACCCGCACTGAGTGGAATCGACGCAGCGGTTGGTGAAGAAGAGGTGACAAACGGATATGTTCCGTGATCAATACAAAGTAAGGTTCCCTGTGCGCCTTCAAATAGAATTTTGTCATTGTTTTTAAGGGCACCGTTTAAACGTTTTGAGGTATCACAAACCAATGGAGCCAGTTGGTCTTGAATCGGTTTCATTTGATGAAGAAGCGAGTGCTTATCGAACGTCTCAAATCCATAGGTTTTCAGTAAGGTGTTAATAAAAGGTAAAGATTCATCCAAATGAGCTTCTAATCGCGCTTCGCTGACAAAGTCACTCATCCGCAAGCCACGACGTGCAATCTTGTCGCTATAAGTTGGCCCAATACCTTTTTTCGTTGTACCGATTTTATCGGTCTTTAATGATTCATATAACATATCCAGTTGATGATGGTAAGGCATAATTACGTGGGCTCTTGAGGAAATCAACAAGTTATCTGTTGAGACCGATAATTGATTTAACATCGACATCTCTTCTACCAATGCGAGCGGATTAATAACCATGCCATTGGCCAATACATTCATCGTGTTTTTACGGAAAATTCCCGATGGAATAAGATGGAGTGCATAGGTTTTCCCATCAAACTTAATGGTGTGACCCGCATTATCTCCACCTTGATAACGCACAACATAACCGACGTCCTCAGAAAGATAATCGGTAATTTTCCCTTTGCCTTCATCGCCCCATTGGGCGCCTATGATTGCATAGGTATTCATTGGTTTACACCTACTCTCAACCCATGTATATTTTGACACTTAGAAAATGTGGAATACGTTATGATAGATGTGCTATTTAACTCCAATAATAATTTCATGTAAGCCTCCAAAACAGTGTGGTTTGTCTAAACATTACGCAATGATTATATACCATATTGGCTTTAAGTTAAACACTCTGGCAAAAGAATGGAAAATTTTCTATTAAATTATTCTTTATCATGTAAAAAACAAAAGTTTATAACTTAGTCCCACGCTTTCAATGCACACTAAGGTTATTTATGATAAAATATAGTATAGATTAAACACCGTATAAATTAAAACCCGATGTAAGGACGTGACCGCATGCCGCTTAAAAAAGACCCATTATTAGAAGAATTGGCCGAGATTCGCGATCGCCTCAAAGATCGTTTCAAGGACCCTGAAGGTAGGACCCCTGTTATTTGTAGTGACGAGGTTTTACGTGAAATGGCCAAACGAAAACCGTTGAAAAAAACTGATTTTAAGGCGATTGAAGGCCTGGGTGATGTGTTCATTGAACGCTATGCCGAGGATTTTTTACGTGTAATTTATAAGCATCGTAATTCGACCATTCATGAGGTCAATGTATCCAAACAATCTAAAAAAGTATTAGCGGATTATAAAGACCGCTTAACCAATATATCAAGACGTAACCGTAACTTATATACTGGGAAAATCTCACGGCGTTTAGGGGTAGATCTCTATCAGGAACACCTGCTTGAATCTTTAGGCTCATTTATGATTCAAGGGCGAGCCAAACCATTACGTCTTACTTATATTAAAGAACGGACTGTCACACAAGAAGAGGAGCGGTTTTATCGTCATTTAACGTTGCTTTATCGGGAAATTAACCGTGAAGCCAAAGAAAGTGGCTCTTATCACTTGCATATCGCTTACCCCTTTGTCCAAGGCAAACTACAGGGCGAAGGCTTTGAGATTAAAGCCCCACTCATGTTTTTTCCTGTCAACCTTGAACGTAAAGGGTATGATTTTTACTTATCGTTTAACCAAGAAAAAGATGTAGTGATCAACCGTGATCTTGTCCTAGCAAACAATAAGTTTAACAACTTTGGAGACATTAAAAACATTCCAGCCAGTGAAGAGTTAAGTGTCAAAACTATCAATTCAAAACTTTTACCATTTTTAGAAGAAAACCACATTCACATTCAAGGTAGCCATGATCAACGTAATCTATTTGAAGTGTTTGAAGATACCTTGAAAGCGGACTTTAAAAAAGTCAAAAAAGGATCACTATCACTCAAACGCTACATAGTTTTAGGTAAATATCGTATCTATTCATCAAAACTTCAAGAAGACATCACCGCAATCTTAGAAAATAAGACTTACAACGAATTGCTTGAAGGCTTGATTGATAATCCTTATAAACCGTATGACTACTCTCAATCCATCCCATTCAATACCAGCGGCAATGGCAATATTAAAGAACAATCACTCACCTACATCAATGATTTGAACTACTCTCAGGAAAAAGTGATTGATCTTATCAACACCCATGACAAACTTGTCATTTGGGGACCACCGGGAACCGGTAAATCACAAACCATCACCTCGCTAATCGCCAAACAAATTGAAAAAGGTGAAAATGTCTTGGTTGTCTCAGAGAAAAAAGTTGCATTAGATGTCATTAAAAGCCGTTTAGGCTATGCCTCTAAGTTCGCGTTATTCATGGATGATGCCCAAGACAAACAAGCTTTCTACAAACAAATGAAAGGCTATATTGACCCTTTACCACCGGTGCGCCACCATAACAATGATCGCACCAGTGTTAATCAGAAAATTGAAAAGACATTAAATAAACTGCGTAATATGCACAAGGCCTTCTACACTCCAAGTATTACCGATGTCGAACTGTATAAAATCTATCCACGCTATCTTTCCACCAATAAAATTAAAGAGTCCTTGTTTCCAGAAACCGTCCATAAGAAGTTTCACGATACCTTTAAACCCCTGACCTTTAGCTTTTTAAAACAGCTTGAGAATAAGTTTGCGAATACTCAAAAACTGAAGTCTGTTTTAACCTACAAATACGCATTGGATACGTATCCCATCATTGAAAAGATGAACTTTAAATTAACGCGTAGTGAAAAAATCAGACGGACCAAATTTTATAAAGAAGTTGATGCGTTTAAAGAATCGTATGATAAAAAACGCTTATTTGGTAAGCGTAAAATGCGTAAACGGTTTATACAAAACCATGCCGAGGATATTGAATTTTTCTTTAAAAAGAAACGCCATGCGAAATTATTTATTAACGCCATTATCCAAGATGAAACCTTCTATGAGTTAATTAA
>PWOH01000039.1 GCA_003557505.1 Mollicutes bacterium
CAAGGGCACCCTGGAATATTAACTGGTTTTTTGTTGGAAGCGTTGATAGTAATTTTCAAACTCAGAACTATACTTTAAGAATCGATCGAGAATATAAGGTTCAAAATATTCTTTAAACTCAAGTTCTAATAGTTCAATGGCACGTTTATGGGTTAAAGCAGTTTTATAGTTACGACTTTGTCTAAGAATCTCATAAAGTTCAGCAAGTAATATAATTTGGCCTTCTTGTGAACGCTGAATGCGTTTCATCCGTTCGACAAATGCTTTGTCAGCGGTTTTTTCAAAATGGGCACGGATGATATCTTCACTTTTTTGGTTTAACTGCAAGCGTTTAATGATGACACTACCAAGGATGGTTTTTTCTCTGATGACTTGGTAGTCTTTTTCATTAAGTACGTCTTTATTTTCATATTCGACGATTGATAAATCTTTTGTACGATCGATATGAATTTTAGAGTAATCGTATATTTCATTGCAAACACTGGGTGACAGTCCTAAGATATTTCCTAGACGTGAAGAAATTTCTGCAACACGATACGCTGCTTGCTTTTCTTCATTCTGATTATTGGTGTTAAAAACACTAATGACATCAAAGACATCGCCAACTACTGCTTTAAAGTCGCTTTCCATATCACGGCGTTTGACGAGCTCTTCTTTCCGTTTATTATTCATCATCTGACCGATAGCAACTGAAGAGTAAAGTGCGATATTGAAGATGATTAATACCAAGGTTCTCAGTACAATATCAATGGTGACTTGAACTTCTTCAACAAACAAATAATCATATAGTGTTTGGATGGAATCAGCGTGTTCATATAATGGGTGCATAATCGTAACATGGATAACAGTCATCAAGACCAATACCCACTTAAAGAGAATGCGTAACAGTGTGGCATTTTGATAAAGCGCGATTACAACAAGAGCGAAGTATATAAGTACGTATCCTGCCTGCGTAATAGAAAACCCAAAGATATCCGCATAATCATCGACACCAAGACGTAATTTGATATAAACACCAAATGAGGCTAAAAGAATATAAACACTGGCAATATACATTGCCATTTGTTGTTTGAGTAAGGTTCTGGGTCGTTCTCTAATGATACGCTTTAAGGTGGTGTTTGTGGCGAACATGATAACCCCAAATCCAAAGATTACGATGTAGTTGGGATTTTGGTTCCCAATCAAGGTAAAGATCAGGAACACGGCGTTCGTTACAATCAAAATATTCTTGATAACACGGTTTCTTCTGTAGAGCACACTTGTTTCATCCAAAATATCAACTCCGGCTTCGAAGTTGAATTTTTCACTGGCACGCTTCATGATGAGTTTATAAAGTAAACGCGCGCGCCGCCTTATTTTGGAAGGTTTATTAGGGTTACGAGAAGATTCCCGTTTTGTGGAATACATCTTGATTCTTTCGGTCGTGTTTTTAAAAAACATGGCGATTTTATCAAGACGTGTTGTTTTGTTTGGGTCTTCCCCTTTTTTCATTGAGTTTACATACTCTTTTAATTCCTTGGGGTCTTCATCGGCCTTCTTAAAAAAATCGTCCAGGTCTCTCTCCCTTTTCGCCATGATAACACATCCTCATCCTATAGATCGAAGTCGAGTTTAATCTCCTTGTATTTGGGATCTTTTCTAGCTTCGTTCTCGTTGGTTATTTGTGCAACGCGTGTTGATGCGGCGGCACCGATAGCGCCAACGATATCATCTAAGAAAGTATGACACTTTGTTTTGTCTTTCTTTCCACTGTAGTTTAAATCAGCGACAATTGATGGCTTATTAACATCAATATCACCAAAGTTTGTCTTTCCAATCGTACCATAGATTCCGGCAAGTTCTAAACCAAAAAGCTCATCGATTCCAAACATTCCCAGATCACTATGTAAAATTTCACGTAATGGTTCGCGAATTTTGTTTTCTTCAGTTAAACGGTCTATTTCAGCACCGAGCTGAAGGATGTGGAACGTATCTCGTAATGAGAGTATTTTTTCGACTGACGAGATGCAATCGCTCATCGATATTTCATCAGTCCATTTCGATTGTTGGGCATAGGCAATCTCAGCGATTTGCTCGAGACTGACGCCTCTTTCTTTTAGGGTTTCCACATTCATTTTGAGCATTTCATCTCTTGAAAATAAAGCTCTTTTCATTCTATAAACTCCTTTAAAAATTGTTAGAAATAATTCAATAACCCATTATAGCATTTTTTAATAGAAATATAAAACCATAAAATGGCATATTGTAGCCTGTTACGTGATTTTTTTACCGATTGGTAAAAGCGTTTTCCCTTGACCATTTAAAAACGCAGCGCCACCCATTGCTTTTTTACCAGCGGGTTTCACTTTTGTAAGTTTCAATCCTTTTTCTTTACATTGAATAATAATGCCGGTTTTATCATGGGCATAAACTTGTCCTGGTTCAATAGGTTCATTGATTTCAACAACTTCTGCCTCAATCACTTTAATCGCCGTATCGTTAACCGTAAAATAGGTGTTGGGTTCGGGATAAAAAGCTCTTATTTTACGTTCAAGCACTTCGGCACTATCATAAAAGTCAAGACGTTCTTCTTCACGACGAATGTTGTAGGCATAGGTCACTTCTTCTTCATTTTGTGGAGTTGCCTTTACCTCATTATTAAAAATACTGGGCAATACTTCTTCTAAAAGGTCGCTACCAAGTTGGCTTAATTTCTCAAACAATGTCGCAGCGGTTTCATCACCTTCAATTCTGATTCTTTTCGTTGCGATGATATCACCGGCGTCCATACGTTTGGCCATATACATAATCGTGATACCTGTGTAGTCTTCGCCACGTTCAATGGCCCGTTGAATCGGGGCTCCTCCACGAAGCTTTGGCAACAAAGATCCGTGCACATTGATGGCTCCATACGTTGGCTTTACTAACAACTTCTCCGGTAGAATTTGTCCATATGCGGCCGTAATAATCAAATCAGGGGCCTTCGCTAAAATATCATTGACTGAATCATGAATCCGTTGTGGCTGAATACAAGGGATATTGTGTTCCACCGCAAATTCCTTTAATGGTGGGGACACCATGGTTTTTTTTCGACCTTGTACTTTGTCTGGTTGACTAACAATTAAGTCAATGCCATAGGTTTCATGGACCATTTTTGCGATGGGTACAGCGAACTGTGGGGTCCCCATAAATACGATATTCATTATATCACTCCTACATCATTCTGGGATTGTGCGTAAAATAGAGTAATGCATCATTGTTGAAGCGCTGATGCACTGTATTCAGTATATCATACACTGAAGCTTCGCCATCATGACGAACCAGCAGTTGAATGCGATATTGATTGTTAAGTCTTAACAGTCTTGCATCACTCGGTCCTAAGACACTAAGTTTTTTTGATTTTAAGAAGCGTTTGATTTCAAGCGCTTTTCGGTGAGCAACATCATAGTGTTTATGCACACATAGAATTTGCGTCAGCTTTTTGAATGGCTCTACTCGAGCGGCTCTACGAAAGGCGATTTCACGGTCAAAAAAGGATTGATAATCGCCTCGTTTCACATCATCTAAAACTGGATGGTCGACATCATAGGCTTGGATAAACACATGACCTTGTTTATGTCGTCTTCCCGCTCGCCCGGCAATTTGTGTCAGCATTGCATAAGTTTCACTCTCAGCATAGAAATCGGGAATGAATAAGGACATATCCGCACTTAAGACACCAGCAAGGGTAACGTTTTCAAAGTCGAGACCTTTCGTAATCATTTGCGTGCCGACTAAGATATCACCATCTTTTTCAAAAGCATCGATAATCTTTTCATGCGCGCCTTTCTTTGTTGTATTATCTTTATCCATACGATATATTTTTGCCTGAGGAAAGGTTTTCCGCAAAGACATCTCGACTTTCTCACTACCAAGTCCCATATAGCGAATATGTTTGGCGTTACATGAAGGACATTGTTTCGGTGCGCTAATATGGTGCGAGCAATAATGACATTTCAAGCTATCATCATGGTGATGATAAGTTAGAGAAATATCACAGTTCGGACATTTTATTCGTTTTCCGCAGTCGCGACAAATCACAAAATTCGCATGGCCACGACGATTGATTAGTAAAAGGATTTGTTCTTTTTTCTTTAATGTTTGTGCAATTTTTTCTTGTAGGGCTTTAGAAAATATCGAGGGATTACCGGATTTGAACTCTGCCTTCATGTCAATCAGTTTAATTGTGGGCATCGCCGCATCCAATGCGCGTTTTTTCATCTCGTGTAACGACATCACCCCTGTTTTCGCTTCGTGATAGGTTTCCACCGAAGGGGTCGCTGAGCCATAGACAATCGGGCAATGATGATACGCGCCACGAAATCTTACGACTTCTTTCGTATGATAAGGCGCGCGTTCTCTTTGGACGAAGGAATCACTTTGTTCTTCATCCACAATGATTATGCCAAGATTGTTGAAAGGCGCGAACGCTGCACTTCTAGTGCCAATACAAACATTAACTTCCTGGTTAAGCATTTTCCGCCATTCATCATATTGTTCTCCGGTAGAAAGCGCACTATGAAACAAAGCGATACTTTCATTAAGCGCAGCTTTAAAACGGGCAACAATCTTTGGAGTTAAGGCGATTTCCGGCAAGAGGATGATGGCTTGTTTTCCTTGGTTTAGAACTGTTTTAACCAATTCAATATAGACCTCGGTTTTACCACTGGATGTCACCCCATGAATGAGATGTTCATGATAGATACCAAGAGACTGTTGAATGGATTCAATTATCTTAGATTGTTCCTCGGTAAACGTAATTGCTTTATCACTTTCGTTCATTAGCGATGCAATTTCACGATAGCGCTCTTTACTAAGAACATCTATAATTTCTTTTTCTAAAAGGGCGTTAACAGGGGACATTGTGGTATTGATAGCTTCTAGTAACTGTTTTTTTTCAGTAGGACCGTGTGTTTCTAGATAATCGATAATGGCTTGTTGTTTGACCCCTTTGACTTTTTGTGGATTTTTTAGTACTATATATTGTACTGTACGAACATTCGTTTTTTGTTTCATCGATAGTGTTTGCGTAAGGTCACCTGCTTCAAGGTGATTTTTTATATGAGCGATTTGAGCGGCACTGAAATTGTTTCTTGGGACTGTTTTATCCGTCACAAAAGCTTCACGGATTGAAGCGTGTAACAAATCGGGATTTTCACACGTAAAAAGCGTTGTATACTTCATCGCTAAAGCAGAAGGCAACATCCCGTTATAATAGGCAATTTTCGGATGAATATGGCGTTTCGATAAATACTCACCTAATGCGACACGTTCCTGATCTAGATATGGAAAAAGATCACGCACGGCGTGAATCGCTTTTAAGTTTTTAATATCGCTTGTCGTTTTCAAATGCATAACGAAGCCCGTAATTTTTCGCGGACCAAAAGGCACTTCTATACGTTGTCCGACTTGAATATAGGATTCGATGGATGAGGGCACTTCATAATCAAAGCGCTGATCGATTTGATGATGTTCGATATCTACTAGTACTTCTGCAATCATGAATAATCCCTCAATCTATTAATTTCAGCCATCGCAGGGCATCATAAATGCCATCTTCATCATAGGCTTTGGCTATATATTTGGCGTGTTGTTTGACTGAATCATCGGCATTGGCCATCGCAAATGAATTCGGAATCGCCGCAAGCATTTCTTTATCATTAGCACCATCCCCAAAACAGACCGTTGATGATAAGGGAATGTTCAAGTGTTCAATCAGACGTTTTACGCCATGATATTTGTTTTTTTGGGGCGCAATAATATCAAATCCATCGCTAATCCAAGGAACAATACAGTCGACATCTATTTGTGATTCAATGTGAGTAAGCGTTGTATCATCCGCAAATGCCCACATTTGATATACTTTATGATGCTGATCATAATCCGCATTAACGATAGGCAATGGAATATTTTGATTGATAAACATCGCCTCAACATAGGTATTCATTCGATTAACCGCTTGCGTTTTTTCTCCGATGAAACCATAGGTTAGGTTTTCATTTTGGAATAACGCTTTTGATTTGGCAATTAAATCTTTATCCATCGGGGCATCATGAATTAATTCATCGTGCACATAAATCACTTGACCGTTTATGGTGATGTAGGCATCAATAAACGGGCGAAGTTCACGGATGATATCAAGCATGTAAAAAGCGCGTCCAGTCGCAATCGCGATTAAGGTATCATTGCGCGCATGCAATTTCCTTAAGGCTTCCAAGGTGGACGCGGGAATTGTTTTCGTATTAGGATTGTAAAGGGTATGATCGATGTCAAAAAATATGGCATGTTTATACTGCATACAATCACCTACTGTTAAAATTATAACACATTAACGTTTATTTATCGTTAAAAATAAGCTATAATGAAGTGATTAAACAATACAGTTTAACTAGTTCTTAGGAGGACGCAAAATGCAAAATCAAATTTTTAAAAAACATGAAGTTGGTGTTTTTGCATTAGGCGGTCTTGGTGAAGTAGGAAAGAATATGTATGTCGTGGAATACCAAAATGAGATAGTCATCATTGATGCGGGTGTAATGTTCCCAGATGACTCTTTGCTTGGAATTGATTACGTCATTCCCGATTATACATATCTTCAAAAAAATCAAGATAAAATTAAAGCCCTGGTTATCACGCATGGTCATGAAGATCATATTGGCGGGATTCCCTGGCTTTTACGTCATGTAAAAATACCGAAAATCTACGCTAACGGAATTGCCGTTGGCCTGATTAAAAACAAAATGCAAGAACACTCGGGGGTAAAATACGACCTTTACGAGTTTTTTGAAAATGACATCATCAGATTTAAACATCTGGCAGTCAGTTTTTTCAGAACGAACCATTCTATCCCTGATTCTTTTGGGATTGTTGTAAAAACCCCACAGGGAAAAATTGTTCATACGGGCGATTTCAAATTCGATTTCACCCCTACTGGAAAAGACGCTGATTACGCCAAAATGGCGCGACTTGGTTCTGAAGGTGTTCTATGTCTTTTAAGTGACTCTACTGGTGCTGAAGTCGATGCGTTTACCAAAAGCGAATCCACAGTCAGTGAAAGTATTAAAGAGATTTTTTCTAATATTGAAGGACGTGCAGTTGTAGCGACATTCGCCTCAAACATACACCGAGTCCAACAAATTATTGAAGCCTCGATCGCAACCAAACGTAAAATTGCGGTATTTGGTCGTAGTATGGAACGTACCGTGGAAGTCGGTCAGGAACTTGGTTATATAAAAGCTCCACATGGGACTTTCGTGGGCGCAAGAGCTCTCCGGCACTTCTCTCCTCATGAGATTACCATTCTTTGTACCGGGTCTCAAGGCGAGCCATTTGCGGCTTTATCACGGATCGCAAACGGAACCCACCGTCAAATCAAGGTGCAACCTAAAGATACTGTCATTTTTTCTTCATCACCAATTCCTGGAAATCAAGGCGGCATCAACAAAACCATTAATCAACTCTTTAAGCGTGGCGCAAATGTTATTACACATTCACCACTCTCTGATACCCATACCTCTGGACATGGTGGGAGTGAAGAGCTAAAATTAATGCTTAAACTGATTAAACCGAAATATTTTATGCCCATTCACGGTGAGTATCGTATGCTCAAAATCCATGCGCGCACTGCGATTGCGTGTGGCGTGAAAAAAGGCAACGAGTTTGTTCTTGATAATGGGGATGTCTTAGCCCTGACCTCAAAAAGTGCAAGAGTTGCTGGCAGTGTGCCTGCTGAAAATATTTATATCGATGGCAAAGGCATTGGCGACATCGGCTCAATTGTACTTAAAGATCGTAAGATTCTTAGTGAAGATGGCTTGCTTAATATTGTGGTTACCATCAATGAAAAAGAGCGTCGTGTCGTTGGTAACTCAGTGATTGTCTCAAGAGGGTTTGTCTATATGAAAGAGCAAACCGAGTTAACCAAAGCACTGTCTAATCAAGTCGACAATCATGTAAATGAAATTTTACAAAAATACGACACCATCAAAACTGGCTTAATCAAACGAGATGTCATTCGCTTACTCAATGATTATATCTACACTAAAACCGAACGTAATCCGATGATATTACCGGTTGTAAAAACCATATAAACGTAAAGACACCGCCAACAAGGCGGTGTCTTTTTAATTGATTGAAAATATTATAACGTTGAAACCCCGTCAGAAAGTTTGAGTTTCTGAATTTCAAGCGTTTTTTTGTATTGGTTGTAAAAATCATCTTGAAAGGCATCGAGTGTAGTTGGCATGTTTTCTTTTTCAAATACGGAAATAACGATTTGATCATAACCAATATTACTAAGGCGTGAACCTAATGCTTCATTGTCATACATGATACGGATAATATCATTGTGATATTGGTTGGAAATTTCATAGAGTTGTCTTAAAGAATTTTGAGACTGTTCCATAATATCGCCAAACATGACATAGTCATGGTTTTTAAGATAATCTACGCCTTGTTTGACTCTATCCATTTCAAACATGACATGTTCGACATACTTTAACTGTTGGCTATTTTTAATATATTTTTTCAACTTCATGAAATCTTGAATACTCAGTTCGCTAAGCGCATCAATGGTTCGAACGGGGCGTATGGCCTGGGTCGCTTTTTTAATGGCCTGAATACGTTCGGTAATATCTGCGTTCAAAATAAATTTCGGTCTTGAGATAAAGACACTGAGTAAGCAATAGTTGTCTTTATCGAACGGGATGTGCTCATAAGACATTGTCCGTGTATCAAGGGATAAAAGATGGTTAGCCTTACCATAAACTGCCGTATGGTGCCCCCCAATATAGGTGTTTAATTCACCATTCGCTTTTTCAGCAAGGTAGGTATACTTAACCATTTTGTCTTTTTTAAGATTAAAAGCGTTTTGTTGAGAAAATATCTTCGCAATAAGGACTTCAAACGTTGCATGCAAGCCGAGGTTTTTCGGCAGACTTTTTGAAGAAATAATTGAAACATTTAGACCCTTGGCAACTTTATAGCCTTCATACTGAAGTTTTTTGATTAACGCAATAATTAGTCGGGCATAAAGAGATTCTTGAGGTCGTTCAATATTTGATAGGTCAATTTCAAAGCTAGTCTCCGAAACATAAAAATTGATTTGAACAGAAATGACTAAATCTTCTCGCGCTGAAATACCAGCGTACAAGCCTTTGTTTAAACATCCTGTGAGAACATTGCCTTTAAAAACATCGGCCCCTTCACCCAATAATCGAATGGTTGCAGGTGAGAAAAAAAACGACGTGGGATGACTACTGAATGCTTTTTTATGATAGGTTTTTAATGTTTCTTTCATTTAAATACCCCCTTATTGAGACAATTTTATTATATCATGAAATTGTTACTCTGCAATTAAGGGAATAAAAAAAGGGCATTAAGCCCTAATTTCGTTGTTTAACATTGCTTTGAAATCTTCGAAAACACGTTTGGTCATATAAGCATCTTCTAATGCGTCGTGGCGTTGGGTTTCAATGACGTTTCCATACATTTCATACGCACTTTTTAAGCCGATGTCATTTTTGTAATTAAAGTAGTTTTTATGAATTTTGAGCAGATTAACAAAGCGAGTCATCTTCGTCAAGGGACGTAGTTGATTGACTTTATAAGAATCCTTCAGCGCTAGATGGTCGTTTTTCCCCCAAACAATAATGGCGGGTTTATACGTTTCAAGAATTTGTTTTAAACGATTATAAAAAGTCTTAAAATCGATGCCGTTATCGACGTCATCTTGGGTTAAATCTAAAAACTTAGTGGTGCGTTTGGAGAGTTTTTTGTGTTTTGTCGGTTTGATGTAAGCGTCGAACTCTTCAATGATCGTCCCATCCGCACGCTCCAAAATATAACCTGCTTGGATAATTTCCTGGGTAAAACGAGGATTTTTTTGATAGGGATGCATACTCATTTCAAAATCAAGAAACAACTTATTGGACAGTGAATTGATGAAGTCCCGGGTTTCTTTTTGGATATCATGCACGGAGTAGATTGTTTTACTGCCATAGGGGAGTGGTTTGGATATTTTTAATACTTGTAGAACTGTAACTTGTTTGCCGCGACGTTTCTCGATAATTTTTGCTTTTAGCGCAATATAAAAACCTTTAACTAATAAGCGCTGATATTGCGCGTATGTTGCGCGTTGAAAATAAATGGTATGTTTACGGCGTTTATCAATTAATGTAATGGTGCGTTCATCGTAGTCATGACTGAGTATTTTTCCTTGCAGTCGCATAGTTATCACCTTCAGTTAATCATTACCTTTCAAGGCTTTTTTTATGTTTTGAATGGTTTTTTGATTAATATTCAAATCTTTTAACGCATCTTCGGGTGCGTTTTTTATGTTCTCGAGAGTTTTGAACTCACGAAGTAGTTTTTTCTTGGTTTTGCTGCCGACTCCTTCGATGGTGTCTAAGACACTTGCATAAACCCCTTTTTCCCGGAGATCTTTATGAAATGTAATCGCGAAGCGATGGGCTTCTTCTTGTACATAAGATAAGAATCTAAATAATTCTGAAGTGTTATCCATTTCAAAAGTATTAAAGTCTTGATCAAGGATGTGATCGGTTTTATGTTCCTTATTTTTAACCATTCCCGCAATGGGAATGGAAAGTTCCAACTCTGCAATGATTTCTTTCGCTGCATTAAGTTGATGGATGCCGCCATCGACTAAAATCAAGTCCGGACGTTTCAAATTGTCCATTAAGACACGACGGTATCTGCGATAGAGAACTTCCTTCATTTGCTGGGTATCTCCGGATTGCTTGGCAGTATCTTCTTGAAGTTTGAATTTTCGGTAATCATTTTTAGATGGGCGGGCATTTTTGAAGACCACCATACTACTGACAGGGTATTCACCAAAAGTATGGGAATTATCAAATGCTTCAATATGATAAGGTGTATCAATTGATAGTAATTCCGCCAGTTCATCAAGTACACCGAAGGTTTTACGTTGTTGGTTTTCCAGCGTGGTTTTTTCTTTATTTAGTGTGTCTTGAGCATTTTGATTCGCTAAATCAAGCAGTTTCTTTTTCAATCCCCGTTGTGGGGTGAACACATCGCACTTAAGATATTCCTCAAGCATTATTCCGTCAATAGAATCTGGCACAAAGAGTTCACTAGGCAATGGGGTGTTTTTGTAAAACTGACCGAGGTAATCAAACGCGGTTTTTTCGTGATCAAGATAATATTCCATAATCGCTTTTTCACTAGCCGCAATTTTACCGTTACGGACAAAGAGTATTGTCAGGGCAACATGGGTTTCATCATAAGCAACACCAATGACATCACGATCTTTAAGATCTCGTAAATTAACAGCTTGTTGGTCTTGGGTTGTTGTTGCTATGGCATCGATCATGGTTTTATATTCTGAGGCCTTTTCAAACTCGAGATTGTCGGAAGCTTCATGCATTTTTGCTTTCAAGTCATCGGTGACTTTGGAGGTTTTTCCTTTTAAAAAGTCACTAATTTCTTTTTCAATTTCGCGGTATCTTGATTGAGGCACTTTTTTAATACAGGGTGCCATGCATTGACCAAGGTAATAATAAAGACACGGCTCGTCC
>PWOH01000095.1 GCA_003557505.1 Mollicutes bacterium
CAAGGACTTTACGAGTATGTTAAGTACAAAGAAGAACCAGATCGATTTCTAAACACAATCGATTTTGATGTCGATGCGTTATCAAGTTCAATGTTTGATTATAAAAACGATATGTTTTTTTGAAACCAGAGTACTATTCGACAATCTTTGATTAAACTGTAAATGCTTTTACCGCAACATTTGATGATGAGGTTCTATTGTTTACGATAGAGCATCCGAAGCAAGGAATCATTATCCATCATTTTCGAGATGTTGGACATGCAGAACTTACGTTGCCTAACTTGAGCACCGCAAGTAAACATGAACCACGTGAGCCATGGCATGAAATTCCTGAAAACATTGACCCCTTTTTAAGTGTTAACCATCACTTATATCCAGAGGATCATGTGCTTTCCTTTGAAATAAAAGAAGATGGTGATACTTAATTTGGGTGGAATCAGAGCTTTTCTTGAATGGTAGGTTTTATTTTGATGGAGAGTTGGATAGTCTGCTTCAAATTTGTCATGGTCCTGGTTATGGTTTTTTGATTAAAGTCCCATTATACGTAGGAACAACCTATTATTTAAATATCATTGAATATTCCAGCCTTTATCAAGATACTTTTGATCTATTTATACATCTAATAGAAGAATAAAAGTTAACACAAGCATAAAAATAATGACAACAAGCAGTGTTCAAATGCCATCGGTATAAAATCAATAATTTTTATTTAAAACTTTGTGATTATACATTAAATATTATAAAGACTAGAGGGATAAGAGAATGAAGGTAAAGCTTGTAATCGGTTTTTGTGTCATCGCTATATCATTATTAGTTTTTAATGAAGTTAGGTATAAACCTTTAGAAGGAGGCGCATCTGTTGTTACATTTGAAGGCCAGTGTGAAGGAGATTTTCACTGTGTAGATGTTGAAGAAATTGAAGGGGGGACTAAAATTACTGTATACAATCAAAATACGGTAAATTTGCTTCGTCAAACAGTAGGATTATTTAATGTAAAAGCACAAAATGTTCGATCAAATTCATGGGATATGGTGATGACTGAACAAGATGATCAAGTTCTTTTAACCATACACGCTCGGTTCCGAGGTGATTTAACCCCCAGTACAAGATCAATCGAAGCAAATCGGATCTTGTATTTGGTATTTCCTTTTGAAGGTGTAGTCTCCTTTGAAAACGAATTAGAGTTTTGGCGGTACATGATGGATTTTATGGTAACACTTGGTAAAGTTGGTGAGGCGACAATTGATGAACCATTTGTTTTTTATCGAATGGAGAGTCCTATTGGTGATGAACCTACATTTTATGTCGGCGATCAAAGCTATTATATAAGTGCATCTCCAAATAACACATATTATGAAGATAATTAATTGATTTACTTAGAAAGTACAAAGAGACATATCATAAATAGGTGCTATTTTTGTTATAAAGCACTAAATAAAGGTTTTTCAACTCATGATAGGGAAGATTTAATGTTTCAGCCTGAATTAAGGTAAGCATATTATAAATCAAAACATAATAAGACATTCGTTGTAGCGTCTCACCATATCAATTTCGTCTACCTTCCATGAGTTTTTTCTAAATGCATTTATTTAATGTAATGTGCGGTTAATAACAAAATTATGGTGTTGAATGTGACACGAAACATAGAAAAATAAAAATTTTGCTTTATATGAAGAAACATTCAGTGTTAAGGCATTAGAGGATATCAATATAACCAATGTACTATCTACTACTCCCAGGTCCATTTATTTCGCACGTCATACTCGTAAGTAGAAGTTAATATGTGTTCCTCGGATATCTTATAGGACTTAACGATTTCCCTATCGTCGGGGGTTACAAGGTTTGGTATTTCTATGAATACGAATTCCAGTTCAAACTCATCAACAAGCTTATCCAACGATTGATTGACTTCAAACGGTTCTTGAATAACGTAATAAAACAATGAACCTCTGTATTCGGGTTCTTCATCAAACACCCAGGTCTCTTTCATCCGATAATTGAAATAAACGATATCAGGGTTATCGAAATAATACACATGGACTTTTGGTGAGAGACTCGGATTATTGACTTTCGTTGTTGAATCATCGATGGCTTGTAAATGAAAGGATCCGGTAAAAGACACTCCGGCGTTGTCCTCGTCAATTTTAACGAAATCAATGAAGTGAAAATCTCTGATTACTTCCGTAGTTCGCATAAGCGAAGCACCAAAAAAGAATGCAGTCATGAAAAACAGTACAAAAAAACCTATCCTTTTTTGCAAAACTGTCCAAGAGCCATCCATACTGAGACGCGCCTTCTTCAGGATATCCCCCCTGGAATCCTTCAAATCATCACTGAACATGAGGCCGATGATGATTGAAAAAAGCCCCACCGGGAATGTACCAATTCCTATGATTATCAGTAAAGCCTTGCTTAAAAAGGTTTCTTTTTCCGACTTTGCAAAATGGAGCGCAGTGATGAGGGCGAAAATATTTGCGCCAATTTGAAGATTAAGGTATTCAACCGTATAGACGACACCGAAACGGTTCAAAAAGGATGTCTGAGATGGCAAATGCGGAGAGACCCGAAACAATAAGACAAGAAATAGAGCATACTGTGCTAAAAGGACTATGAAAAACACTACATCGAGGATTCGGACGCGTTTCTCGTTCAGTCCCAGTCTTTGTCTTTCTTGCAACACACTGCCACGTCCGATCAATACCTTGATAGCATTGACTATGGTCAGTTTTCCTTCATCGTTAAGCGCTTTTGCCTGAGATTCGGTTATATTTATTTCCTTTTGTTTCAATCGTTGTTTCTCTTCAGACTCCGTAGTCCGTCGAAACACTTTCCAGTAATATCTCTTAATAAGTAACACAATCAATATTCCCTCCCCTTAAAAATGAGTATGTTTGTTAATGGCTTAAAGATATTAAACGTCCATATAACACAAGTATTTTCTAATATGGAGATGCGTTCAAAACCGATTTATGATATACCGGTCTTGTAGTAGTATGATGGTGATTTAACGAAGAAATTACAAGACCGGTATCACATGACCCTTTAGTCTTAATCACATCACAATTTGCAATTAGAGGTGATTATCTATCAAAAAGGAATTGAAAATTATTAGTTCTTGGATTGTCATGCTTCTCATAAAGCTCACTATCAATTGTTATTCCGAGTGAAGGTCCAGAAAACCCAATTCCTAAAGCTCCCGAAACGCCTAACTCCAATTCCTCCCAAAAATGAACATATTCTGTTTGTATTCTTGTAGTATTCAAGGCAGATTCTCTAATAGAACTTGCATGATCCTTGAGTATTAAGTCTAACGACATTTCAATTGTCAAATTGGTGTATTCTTCGATTTCGTGTAACGATAATGAATATCTAGGGCCATTGTATTCTCTTATATTCGAATCGTTGTATTGTGATACATCAACATTAAAAATAACGCCATTCGTGAAACCTGTTGCATTCATTTCATTGCTATGAATATCATATGTTTTGGGTTCTGTTCTTTCATTAAACTCCGTTGTACCGACCATCGGGATATATCTGTAAAAATATCTGTCCGCTGACATTTCCGCTTGAATACTAGAGTCAAGAACATCAAATTTACCACCGTCATATGATACGGACATAATATCAACCATTCTATAAGTAGGCATAATGTCCCAAGTTAGTGTAGAATCTACTTGAATGGTTGGCTCATAAGGTGATATATTGTTTGGATAGACTTTTACTACAGTCTTATGGGTTGTATATTCTGCATCATAAACTAATTCTTCTTCACATATTTCACTATTTACATGACAGTAATCAGATGAACTACCTCCGCCGCCATCATCAATTGGTTCTAATGCTGGAGGATTGCTTAGAATCGAATATTCTTCTTCTGTAATAATGTTTTCTTCAACGGTGTCACTATCCGTATTAACAAATGCATTATTGGTGACCGCATTGGAATTCATTCTACTTTGTGCTCGAGAATTTCTTGCGTTTTGTAACGCTTCAACTCTGTTTGAGTATTCTACATTATCTAATATTTGTTCACTAATCAAATTTCCATCTTTATCATACAATCGTTCAAAATTTAACTCTTTAATATAAGTATATGAGTCCTCCTGGTCAGTTGTAGCTGAGATGCTAAATACATTAGATGAAAAAAATACAAATAAAACAAGTGCAAAAATAATAATTCTTTTCATTCGGTTTCCCTTCCTTTTTTATATTATAGTAAATAAAAAAACTGTGCAACAATTTCATAAACTAATTTCCCTTCTTAACTCGAGCATAAATTTCCTCTAGTATTTTGTACAGCGCACATCTGTCGTATTGTGAAAAAAGTTATAATAATATAAGAATTTCGCCATTTTTCAATCTAAGTTTTGAGTTTGGTTGTGTTAACGCAGAGGTCTACGGATTATAGTCTTAGAGCCACAAGAGAAATAAATTACGTCGAAGCTATAAAAGCAAGTAGCATAAATACCGTTGTTGCACATGACGATGAGTCGGTTTATATAGGGGGAAGGGCAAATGATACTTTTTTTATCGAGATAACAGAGTCATTTGATTTGGTTGAACATGATATTCCAGAGGATTATTCTATACTTTTTTCTGATTAAGCGGCTTTTTTTCAACAACACATACCGCGCGCTGACATGGGCGCTGACATCCGTTATCTAATTTACCAATTTAACGCAGATAGTGAATTTGAATATTTTCTGAGCGTAGAGTTTGAGCATATAAGTAATTTTTCTAAAATGAGTTTTACACGTGTTAATGAAAGAAATATATTTGTGTCAAACAGTATTCTTTATGTAGAAGGTGAAGACGGTTATACGTGTTATTTTGATTATGTCCCAAACTTAGAGTTTACAGACACTTATTTTGGGGTGCAGTTTGATGAAACAAAAGAACGTTTCGTTCTTAACATTCAAGGTGAAGAAGATCATGTTTTTGAACTAGATGCCTTTGGATATGGTAAAGGCAGTATTTTTGCACTGGATGACTCACGTCTTTATAGTAAAGTTATTAATGATGACGGGGTTAATTTAGGGGTCTATCTTTCATTTAGCGAAGATATGAGTGATACTTCTTTTCGTTTTCATGCAGCCGAAGGATTTAACGATGAATTATATGGCTATCATTATGTTGGTGATGAAGTCGTGTTTTATAATGTTGACCAAGAAAGCCCAGCGTTTATAGAAATATACGATGAAAACCACGAAAAACTTCTTCGTCACGAAACGACGGGTAGTTTTGGTGTTTTTAATAACGTGTTAGTTTCTCATACGCCAAATACAACATCAATCACGCCATTAGATGATATGTTTACATACACGTTTTCAACCATGAATATTTTCATGTTTCATACGATATTTGCATTTTTACTTGCAGTAAAAATCTGAGTAACATACATTATCGAAGAAATGTAACGAAAGCATACAAGGCATTATATGTTTACAATCGTGGTAATACTTTATTTACATGATTAGAGTAGTCCATCTATTTATATGCTTGCTCGATTATCAAATTAATTGATATTATTGTGTAGAACCATTAAAATGTTAACAAGTATTAAATTTGGAAACATAGAATGACTATACAAATATCATAAAATAATAGGGTGGACATGATGAAATTAGACAAATTTATTGTAGCATTGACGATTAGTATTTTTCTTATAGCAGGTATTTTTAGTTTTGCCTATGAATACTATGCAGGATTAAATATTGATTTTAACTTATACGGACTTGTGCCAGCGGCTTTTTTAGGCTGGGCAACTTATGATGCCTTAGGCGGTGGCTCCAAGGGTGTTATTGAAGGGATTCTTTCTAACATGAGCGGTGTACTTTGGTCGATAGTAATCATTATTATTTGGGATTACGGCTTTAATGGCGGTTTATTTGGTGCTTTTATATCCGTTGCGATTGGTGCAGGTGCCATGGTTTTTCAGGCCCATCATAATTTACTGAAATTTGTACCGGGGACCTTTATTGGGGCTTCAGCATTTTTCGCTTTAGGGGCAAATATTAACGGTTCAACCTTATGGCCCACCGTTTTAGGGTTACTAACGGGGATCTTTTTAGGGTTGATTTCAGAGATTTTTGCGAAATACTTAAATAATAAAACCATATAAAAACTACAATGAAAAACTAAACAGAAAAAGAAATGAGAATTGCGCTGGCCAAAATCATTTCTTTTTTTTGTTTCTTTAGTAGCAGTTCATAAGCGTTTATTATCTGAAACATCAATGGATGTAAATATTGTTGTAAGTTCATAACGAAGTAAAAAATCTACATTTTATGCACAGTGCACCAGTGACACATGCATAATTGGTCAAGTTTAACCATTGCAGGCTTAATTTTTCTATGAGAAAATGAAAGTGCTTCTTAATATTAGTGTTTTTTTAATATCTCTCCAATCAATCTTGAGTTTAAGAAAATCAACGGTTAATCTCGAACTGAATATTACAAAGATTTGTGGAAATTAACTATCAAAGCTCATTGTATACAAAGCCAAACTTTTTATGGAGGAATCATGAAAAACAATCAATTTTTAAATAACAAAAAACTACAGGTAAACCCTGATCCGCCTTACGATGCACTACAAGCATTTGTGCGTGAAAACCACATCGCGCTTAAAGGCTCTGATCAAGGCCCGCTAAAAGGCCTTGCTTTTGCAGTCAAAGATGTTTTTATGATTAAAGGTAGTACTTATAGCAACGGGCATCCAGAGTGGCTCAAAACACATGGTCCTGACCCGTATACCGCTGTATCGGTACTGAACCTGCTTGACAGTGGTGCCGATTTAGTCGGTAAGACGATTTGTGATGAACTATGTTTTTCAATCAGTGGTGAGAATTGGCATTACGGATCTCCCCTAAACCCGCATGACATTCGTCGGTATACTGGTGGTTCTTCTAGCGGAAGTGGTGCAGCTACAGCAGGGGGATATGTCGATTTTGCTACCGGTAGTGATTGCTTAGGTTCGGTACGCGTCCCAGCATCTTACAACGGTCTTCTCGGCATGCGTCCCACCTATAAACGTGTTGATAATGATGGTGAAGCACCTTATTGCGAAAGTATGGACGTGCTAGGGTATGTCGCAAAAGAACCTTCAGTCTTTAAAAACGTATCAGAAGTATTACTTGGTAAAGATACAAACACTACGCCATTTAAACAGGTTTTTATCGCCAGCGATTGTTTTGACAATGTCGATGATGATGTTAAGGCTGCGCTTGCGCCAGCAGTAGAACATGTCAAACAACATGTCGGTCCGACACAAGAGATAAAAATAACGGACGAAGGTCTTGAAAAATGGGTAAAAATCTTTAAGTTAGTTCAGGGTTACGAAGTTTATGAAAGTTATGGTGGTTGGATCGATAAACATAATCCGAAGATATTTAGAGGCCCAAATGAACGTTTGGCCTGGGCCAAAACAATCACACGCAGTGAATATTTAAACGCAAAAGCCGAGAGACAAAAGTTAATTGAATACTTTAAAACGTTTCTGCCTGAAGATGCAATCCTTGTTTTACCTACAGCTGCCTCTGTCGCACCGCTTAAAACCGAATCTCTGGATGAAATCAACCGTGTCCGAGCACAATCGACCAGCTTGCTTTGTATATCTCCTCTAACAGGGACTCCACAAGTGACTGTTCCGCTCGTTAAGCAACACGGTGTGCCACTAGGTCTGACACTTATCAGTAGAGAGGGTAGCGATCTGCAATTGGCAAATCTTGCAGCAGACCTCGTCACAACTTTTGAAAGTTAAATAAGAAATAAAGGGTCAGAAATAATTATCTATCTTACTTTTAAAAAATAGACGATAAATAAAAGAAATGATAATGGCTTTAGCCAAAATCATTTCTTTTTTGTAATTATGTCAGGCGATAGATGTTATAAAATTTTTTAAATGTTCAAGTCATTTCATGATTCATAGGGTGTACGCTTTTTAACATACAGCTCAGCCAGTTCATAGGCATTCTTTTTGTCTGATTCATCAAGTGATGTGAAACCAGGTTCAGTCGAATGAATCTTTGCGACTAATACAAATGACTGATTTTGATCATCAAAGGTGCACATGTATTTCACACCATTGACATTTCTAGTTTCAACCGGATAAAACCTGTTTGGTCTACTTGGCACACGGTTGATTGGTATCATGTAGTAAAGCTTTTGTTCATCAATATTAAGATGACCTTCTCCATCCCGTGTGATAAACCATTTACGAATGCGTTGATTCATGTTTGTCCTCCTTTCTACCACAAAAGAAAAACGCCATCAACATGATGGCGTGAACATAAACATACACCCCATCATTCAAGCTTTAGCACCTTGCACAATTTTGTGTAGGTTGCTGAAGGGTCATCGAGCTTGTCTCTCGCCTTCTCTTTATGGTACTTATAATTTAGCAAATCCTTATAGGAATGTCAATTTATTTTTGCATTAGATAAACTGTTTTACTACCTTTGAAGTTAGCCTTTTTGATTGAACTCAAATGTTATAAACGGCTACTTATTCATGGTGGATTCAGTGTGATAAAAATTGCACTCAAAACTTACAAAATGCATGTTAAATTGCGTATTAAATAGCAAAATTAAATATTCTATGTAATAATTAATTAGGTGATGTTATGACAAAATTGACTGAAAACACACTGAATAACAAAATACGTGCCATTGCCTTTCCAGCAATGATAGGCTTTTTATTTAGTACGCTGTTTAATGTTGTAGATAACTTTTTTGCTGGACAAATTGGCACAAATGCAATCGCTGGGATGACACTCGCATTTCCTGTGTTTATGCTTTTACTTTCTTTAGCCAGTGGGATGGGAAATGGTCTAAATGCCTTGGCTGCAATTTCAATTGGTGAAAACAATCAGGAAAAATTTCATAAGTTGTTTAAGAACAGTTTGGTTATCGCACTGACTTTTAGTTTGTTGGTTCCGTTTATAGCCCCGAGTATTGCACGGTCTATTTTTCATTTACAAGGTGCATCTGATGAAGCGATAACCTTTGGATTACGTTACATTTCCACTGTCATGATTGGTTTTTTCTTTTTTATGCTAAATTTCACCTTGAATGGTATTTTATATGCGCAAGGCAATACGAAACCGTTTAGAAACTTTTTGATTGTTGCTAGTATTTTAAATGTATTTTTAAATCCTTTATTGATTCATGGATTTTTATTTATTCCGCCACTTGATACAATGGGTATAGCGCTTGCTACAATAATCGTCCAAGCACTTGGGAGTGTATATCTTTTAAAAAAAGTCCAACATTCTGCGTGGGGAAATTTCAAAGAAGCTATAACTGTCAAAGTTGATTTTCAAACCATTAAAGAATTACTTTATCAAGGCATTCCATCGAGTTTAAATACCGCAACCATTGCCCTGGGTATTTTTGTAATAAATTATTATGTTCAACTCTATGGTGGAAACGAAACGCTTGCAGCGTATGGTATTGCGATAAGAATTGAACAACTGGTTTTGGTTCCAACCCTTGGTATAAATGTTGCGGTAGTAACATTGGTTGGTCAAAGTTTTGGAGCCAAGAATTTTGATCTCATCAATAAGGTTTGGTTTCGTTCAACTGTTTTTGGTCTAGGAATTATGGTAACAGGCTTAAGCTTTATTTTCCCATTGGCGCCTTATTTAATTGCTTTGTTTGATCAAAATAATGCAGTCATAGGTGCAGGAACTAGATACCTAAGAATTGAAGCGATTGCTTTTTTAAGTTATGTCCTTTTAAATATAGCTATTTCTATGCTTCAAGGTATAAAAAAACCAATGTTTGCATTATGGATTGGACTGTACAGACAGCTTTTACCCTTATGGCTTTTTTACTGGTTAGGCACTATTTTGTCTATGGGAATTGATGGTGTGTGGTGGGGTCTTGTCATTATAAATTGGACAGCCGTTATGATTACATTGATATATTCACGCATGACTTTATCTAAAATACGACGTAAATATAAATCATGAGAAACATTGTTCGAAAAACAAAGCATTATTTCTAATGGTATTATAATTGTATGATATTATATTGTACACAATTAAAGGAGGAATAGTATGCGTAAAAAATTATTTTTGGTATTAGCAATTTTTTTCTTAAGTTTTATTTTAGTCGCATGTGGTGGCAATGATAATGGAGAACGTACTGTCGAAGATACGCCTGAAGAAGAATTAAGAGAATTTACAGTCGAAGATTTGTCACAGTATGATGGTAGAGATGGTAGAGATGCTTATATTGCGGTAGATGGTTACGTCTATGATGTCACCGATTCATCGTTTTGGCGAGATGGTTCACACCAAGGAAGAGTAACCGCTGGTGCTGATTTAACTGAAGAGATGGATAATAATACTCGTCATGGTCGTGAAATGCTGGACAGAGTTCCAAAAATTGGTATATTACTAGCTGAAGAAGATTCGAACGATACCAACGATGAGTTGGATAGTGGAAGTGGTTACTAATCTATAAATGAAATGGAAGTGAAGTTAAATGACTTACATTAAAACCGCTAAAAAAGGGTTACTATTTATTGGCGCTATCATCGTTTTAAATGCAATGATTTGGTTGTTAGCTGAACCAATCATCGAACAATCATTAGAAAGTACAGTTGCTCAGATTTTAGGGGCTAACCTATTAATAGGGTTTACTTTAGTTTTCTTTTTATCGACAAAGAATAGGTTTGTAAACTGGCTTTTCAATGGATTGGAAAATGTCTATGCAACCCATAGATGGTTAGCGATGATTACAGTATTGTTAATATTTGTACATAGTCAGACGGCTTATTTGATTGTGCAGTATTTTAGAGATGGACCATTAAATGCGGCGGCAATGGGACCACTCGCTCGTAACTTGTTTATAGGGTTGATTGTACTTGCCTTATTGGCGAAATATATGAAATATGAGCATTGGCGTTATATTCATAGGTTAATGATTATTCCATATTTATTATCGTTTTACCATGCAGTGTTTATAAGTTCATATGATTTAATGTCAATAAGTGTTTTAGGCGTTTGGACAGCTTTAATCGGCTTGACAGGTATAATGTCCAGTGTGTACATGATTCTCATTTATAGAAAACAAGCTTTTACTTACAAAGGGTCAGTTGTATCAAAAACACTTTTGAATAATGATATCACTGAATTTGAAGTAGAAATTAACAAACCGTTAGATTTTAAGGCGGGTCAATTTGTCTTCTTGAAAATTAACAAAAAACCTTTTAACGGAGTGCCACATCCTTTTTCGATTTCAGGCTATAAGGAAAATCGTTTGTATTTCACCATTAAAGCTTTAGGGGATTACACGGATGCGATTAAAAATAACCTTGAAAAAGGCGATGAAGTAGCATTGACACAAGCATATGGTCATATGACATTTGAAGATTTCCCAAACGCTCAAGTTTGGCTTGCTGGAGGTGTTGGGATAACTCCATTTCTATCTTATGTAAGGAATATGGATGCACCTAAAGAAAAAATCACCTTATATTACTCTGCAAGAAATAAAGAAGAAGCTGTACATTTGGATTTATTTGAATCAGTGGCTTCTAAGTATGA
>PWOH01000003.1 GCA_003557505.1 Mollicutes bacterium
ATAAAGCGCAAGGACAAAAAGATTTAAAAGACCTAACACTCAGTGCTAAAGATACCGTGATTGGTATCGCTGCTTCTGGGTCTACACCGTATGTACTTGGCGGTCTTGATTACGCTAAAAAAATCGGTGCATCGACTGTCGGTATTGCTTGTAACAGTGATACCCCGGTCACGAATAATGCCGAAGTCTCCATAGAACTGCCAGTCGGTCCCGAAGTTCTCACCGGTTCCACACGTCTCAAAGCTGGCACCGCACAAAAGATGGTCGTAAATATGATATCAACCGCATCCATGGTAGGGATTGGAAAAGTCTATCAAAATCTGATGGTCGATGTTATGCAAACCAACAAAAAACTTAGAAGTCGTGCCATTAGTATTGTTAAAGAAGCGACCGATTGTACCGATGAGAAGGCAAAAAAAGCCTTAAGTGAAGCACAAGGACACGTAAAAAGCGCCATCACCATGATATTACTGAATGTTGATATTGACGAAGCTAAGGCCGCGCTTGAAAAAGCGGACGGTCATATTAAAAATACTATTTAAAAAATATAGGAGGAAATTTTTCATGGCAAACAAGAATTTAGATTTAGCACAAGCCATACTCGATCAACTCGGTGGCAAGGACAATATCGCCGCCGCAACCAATTGTATGACGCGTTTACATCTCTCTATCAAAGATGATGCCAAAGTCGACAAAGCCGCCCTTAAAAAAGTCGAAGGTGTCATGGGCATCGTTGAATCTGATCCCCTGCAAGTGGTAGTAGGACCAGGAATCGCCAAAAAAGTACTCGATGAAATGACCGATACTATTGGCGTTCCTAAAGACAAGAAAGTGACTGAAGATTGGCAACAAAACAAAGATGACATCAAAAAAGGCCAAAAACAAAGTCCTTTCAAACGTGCCTTAAAAACGATAGCGGGTATCTTTATTCCAATGATTCCTGCAATCATCGCTGCAGGGATTTTCCGAGGCTTTTCCGATATCATTGGAACAGCAATCGGTGAGGGCACCTTAGCCGACACTGACTTTTGGAACCTACTGCAACAGTCCTTTGCCTTAATCGGTCATGCCTTCCTTGGGTACTTTGCGATATTCACCGGGGTGAATGCGGCCAAGCAGTTTGGTGCAACGGAAGCCCTAGGTGGAATGATTGGGGCAATGAGTATTGCGCCAATGATCAATGATATTTCTGAGATACTCGGCCTTTATAATGCTGATCAACCCCTCGAAAGTGTTTTGACCACAGGTAAAGGGGGAATTATTGGAGTTATCTTTGGGGTTTGGATTCTCTCACATATTGAAAAACGCCTACGCAAGTTTATTCCGAACTCTCTTGATCTCATTTTGACCCCTGTCATTGCGGTGTTTGTAATGGTCATGGCAATGGTCTTTGTGGTTATGCCAGTTTCAGGATTCGTTTCTGATTTATTAATTGCAGGTCTATCTGTCCTAATTGATTCAGATTACTTCTTTGTGAATCTGATCAGTGGGTATATACTTGCTGCGGCCTTCTTACCAATGGTATTACTTGGTCTGCATCACGGGTTAATTCCTTTATACGCAATTCAGCTAGATGCTCTTGGTGGCGTATCACTATTCCCAGTCTTAGCGATGGCGGGTGCCGGACAAGTCGGGGCAGCGATTGCGATTTACATTAAAGCGAAACGGGTCAAAAACGACCGTATGCAAAAAGTTATCTCTGGTGCGCTCCCTGCGGGTGTATTAGGCATCGGTGAACCACTTATTTACGGGGTTACCCTGCCACTGGGGAAACCATTTATTACCGCTGGACTCGGTGCAGGTTTCGGTGGAGCTTATGTCATTTCGATGAACGTAATGGCCAATGCCTGGGGACCCTCAGGACTCGTTGCAACCCCGCTTATGCAAAGCGGATCCATTGTGCATTACTTAATCGGTATTGTAATTTCTTATATCGGTGGTTTCATCATCACGCACTTCTTTGTCAGTTCAAAAGATGTCGCCAATGTCTAAGACACTGAACTTCAGTGTATATGTCTCAACCTTTGATTCACAAAAATCATCGATTAAACAACTGGCAAAAAAAGATTCAACCGTCTTTGCATCATTCCACATTCAAGAGGAAATGACCGATGATTATAAAGAAAAAGCCCTTGATATGGTAAGGTGGTTGAAAAACAACCACCTCCGTATCATCGGTGATATCTCGCCTTACACCCTAAAAATCTTTGGCTGTAAGACGATCGCTGAAGCGAAAGCGTTACTGCAACTGGATGCACTACGGCTTGATTACGGATTCAGTGAAACCGATATCCAAGCACTTAGTGATGAGACTTTACTTATCTTTAATGCTTCTACGGAAAACGTAAATCAACTAATTAAGCATTATCCTCATAAAAAACTACGCGCGATGCATAATTTTTACCCGCGCCCAGAAAGTGGCCTTGATACAAAGCTCTTTAATACGATCAACGCCCAATATCAAACGTCCCATATTCCTTTGTATGCGTTTATACCGGGAGACAAAATATTCCGTGGTCCTTTAGAAAAAGGATTGCCAACCTTGGAAAAACACCGCGGATTATCGCCCTATATTGCCTATTTGGATTTGGCAATAAACCACGATATTGATAAAATTTTCGTAGGGGATATCGCTTTAAAAGACGAAACATTTGCCTTAATCAATCAATACCTACAAACAGGTGTTATTGGAATACCAGCAATTCTATATCATGAAACACAATACTATGATCAAGTGTTTACAATACGTAATGATTCCCCAACGCCATTGAAACGACTCGCAGAGTCCAGGGAGTTTTCTAAACCAGGACGCAGTATTGAACCCAACAATACAATCGCGCGACAGCGCGGCAGTATTACCATCGACAATAAACGTTATTTACGCTATTCTGGTGAGGTTCAAATAA
>PWOH01000061.1 GCA_003557505.1 Mollicutes bacterium
ACAGGAGTTAACGTTTATGATGAAAAAACTGAATGAAAGTATGTTAATTGATTTTTACGAATTCACCATGGCCAATGGATATTTTGAAACATCGCACAAAAATGATATTGTCTATTTTGACTTGTTTTTCCGAAAAATACCTTCTAATGGTGGCTATGCCATTATGGCAGGGTTGGAGAGCGTTATTGAATATGTCCTGAACTTGAGCTTCACACCAGAAGATATCGAATATCTTCGCAGTAAAAACATGTTTAGTGAAGGCTTTTTACAATATTTAACTGATTTTAAATTCAGCGGCGACATTTATTCTGTGAAAGAAGGAACCATTATCTTTCCCAATGAACCGATCATCACCGTAAGGGCCAATGCCGTAGATGCCCAACTCATTGAAACTTATTTATTGTTAGCGATCAATCATCAATCATTAATCGCTACAAAGGCCTCACGTATTAAATACGCCGCAAAAGACCGTATGGTCATTGAAATGGGAGCTAGACGAGCGCATGGAGTCAGTAGTGCCAATCTTGGGGCGAGAGCAGCGTACATCGGTGGGGCTGATAAAACCTCCAATACGATTGCCGATCGTTTATTCAATGTCCCAGCAACCGGAACCATGGCACATAGCTGGGTTCAAATGTTTGACACTGAATACGAATCGTTCAAAGCGTACGCAGAACTTTATCCAAATGCTGCAATCTTCTTGGTTGATACCTATGATACCTTACGTAAAGGCGTCCCGAACGCTATCAAAGTGATAAAAGAAGTGCTTATCCCCAAAGGGATTGAGTTTTATGCAATCCGCATTGATTCAGGCGATTTGACATACTTGTCTAAACAAGCACGTAAACTTCTAGATACAGCGGGCCTTGAGTCTTGTAAGATTGTTGCATCAAACGCTTTGGATGAACACTTGATCCATGCCTTGATTTCTCAAGGTGCACCGATTGATATGTTTGGTGTGGGTGAACGGTTGATTACTGCAAAAAGTGAACCAGTATTTGGTGGGGTTTACAAACTCGCTGCTGTTGAAAAAAATGGCAAAATAACCCCAAAAATTAAATTGAGCGACAATCCTGAAAAAATGACGGTTCCACATTTTAAGAAACTTTACAGAATCTATGACAAACATACCAATCACGCTTGTGCTGATCTGTTAACAGTCCATGACGAAACCATCGATGAAACGAAACCGCTAACGATATTCGATCCTACGCATACCTGGAAAAAACAAACATTTACTAATTATTATGTCGAGGCATTATTAAAACCTATTTTCATCAAGGGAGATTTAGTATATGAACGCCCGACATTAGCAGAGATTCGTCAGCATGCACAAGATCAACTCAATCGCATTTGGGAAGAATCTAAACGGTTTGATTTCCCTCACCGTTATTATGTCGATTTATCGGACAAACTATGGAATATTCGACAAGACCTCATATTAAAACATACCCATAAAAACAAATAATTTACTAGGCGCTCTATGACATAGAGCGCCTTTTCAATGTTATAATGTTTACTAGATATTTAAAGGAGGCTAATGATGAAAGTAACATTCGCAGGTAATATAGTGACACTTAGTGGCGATCAAAAGAAAATTGGTGATATTGCACCAGATTTCACTGCACTCGATCGCGAACTTCAAGAGAGAAGTCTTAGTCAGTTTAAGGATGGTTATATTGTCATCAGTGTTGTCCCATCAGTTGATACTGGGGTTTGTGATTTTCAAACAAAAAAGTTCAATCAAATTGTCCAAGATATGGAGAATGTCAAGGTTCTAACCATCAGTAATGACTTACCTTTTGCCCAAAAACGGTGGTGTGCCAATGCCGGTATGGAAGACGTTATTACTTTATCCGATCATAGAGATCTCGATTTTGCCCATAAATATGGTGTGTTAATTAATGAACATCGTTTATTGGCAAGAAGTGTTTTTGTCCTTGATCCCAACCGGGAAATCATCCATCTTGAATACGTCAGTGAAGTTACCGATCATCCAAATTATGAAAAAGTGATTGACCTTTTATCCCGAGGGTAAAGATATGTCCCTGTTTTGCAGGGACTTTTTATTGTGGCGCGATAAGAATTTCGTGATACAATAACATTGAGAGGTGATATCCATGCAAGATTCATCGATTGCCAATAGATTAAAAGCATTGCGACAAAAACATAACTTATCACAAAAAGAAGCCGCTGAAAAACTCGCAATTCATCACTCGACATTGTCGAAATATGAAAGCAGTCAACGGCAGATTCCCACAGAGATGCTTGAGAAATTTTCCCAAACCTATGATGTCACGATGAGTGAGTTATTACAGGATGTTAAAGAAAAAAACCAACAATCCAATATCTCATATATCGTGAAACGCCCCTATCAAGGGCCAGTGAACAGATTCAGTATCATTTTGGCACTATCACTTTTTATCGCAGCCTATGGGTATGTTTTTACAGGGTATGTTCCCTTTTTAATCACGCTAATAATATTAGGGGTTGTGCAAATCGGTTATCAAGCATATCACTTTTTTATTCACGTACCAGCTCAACGCAAAAGCGTGTCTTTTTCTTCAAATAAAAAGGTATATTATGTATTGTCCGATGAATCACTGGTTATACGTCGAACTCGATTTGAAAGTATTTTAAACTGTATCTTGGGATTTGTGTCGATGTTTATGGCGCTAGGATTCTTTCTCGTATATTATCAGGAAATATCAAGCAGTTTGGATCAAAATTTCATCACGATTTTATTGAGTCTTAACTTTTTTGTTATTCTTTATGTAATGATTCATTTCATCTTAGGAAAAGTTTATCAACCTTCCTTTTCAAATGAAGTAGTCAATACGATTTTCAATACCTATAAGTTTGTTCTTATGAAAGTCGTTGCACTCTTTACCTTCTTTATGATGTTGCTGTTTTTGGGGGATGTATTAAACAGCGCTCACAGAAGTTTAGATGCGATGGAGTTTATTGCGATATTTTTATTCATTCATCTCTATTTATTTTTCATTTATGGCACGGCACAAGTTGTGATTTCATTCCTAAAAAAAATGATTATTACAACAGATTGATTTGCCAAACTGTCAAATTATTTGACAAAGCGCCTCAGGCGCTTTTTTTTTGCGCGATAAATTTTATAATAAAAGTGGATGATGCAGTGCTGTTGTGGATTAAGGATGTAAGGGCAATAATTATGGAATATCAATAGGGATATGATATTTCGTATTATATAAGTAGAATGAACATATTGGTGTGATATACGGTCTGTGTCATCCGCAATGTATTAGGGGGATATACATGAAAGATGGAAGTGAGTATTCACTTCTATTTTTCATGGAATCTTCTAAAGGGTCCTACTTGACAAAACCCGCTAATGCCAATAAAATCTATATTGGAAATGGAGGGAACTATATGGCAAAAACTAAAGAATTTCAAACAGAATCGAAGAAACTACTTAATTTAATGATTAACTCAATTTACACGCATAATGAAATCTTTTTGCGTGAATTGATATCAAATGCTTCAGATGCAATTGATAAGCGACATCACATCTCATTGACAGATGATACGGTTGAAGGGGAAGAAAATTATGAGATTTTCTTAGTTCCGGATAAGGAAAACCGTACATTAACCATCAAAGATAATGGGATTGGTATGACTGAAGAAGAACTTATCAATCAACTCGGAACGATTGCGGAAAGTGGATCAAAAGCGTTCCTCGAAAAACTGGAAAAAAAAGACCTTGATATTATCGGACAGTTTGGGGTCGGTTTTTATTCTGCCTTTATGGTCGCTTCACGTGTCTTTGTGAAAACCCGTTCTCCTTATAGTGAAAAAGCCTATCTATGGCAAAGTGAAGGAGAGTCCACCTACACTATTGATGAGACAAAAAAAGAAGATTATGGAACAGAAATCACCTTGGTATTAAGAGAAGACGACAGTGAAAAAGAAGAGTCATATTCTGAATTTCTCGATGAAGATACCTTGCAATCACTTGTTAAAAAGTATAGTGATTACGTCCGTTATCCCATCCGTATGGAAGTAACGAAAACCAAAGAGAAAAAAGATGAAGAAGAAACGCCTGAAACTTATCAGGAAGTTGAAACGCTAAACTCAATGATTCCCATTTGGAAAAAACCGAAAAATGACATTACCGATGAAGAACTCAATGATTTTTACAAACGTCAATTTAATGAATTTGAAGACCCACTCCATGTGATTCATACGAATGTAGAAGGGATGCTTACCTATACGGCATTACTTTTTATTCCTAAAAAACCTGCCCATGATTTTTATACCGACAAGTTTGAAAAAGGTCTTTCACTCTATTCAAAAGGGGTCTTTATCCAAGATAAAAACAAAGCGCTTGTCCCCGAACATTTCAGATTCTTAAAAGGTTTGGTTGACTCTGCTGATTTGAGTTTGAATATTTCTCGTGAGATGTTACAACACAATCGTCAATTAAATAAAATTGCGGCCCATCTCGAGAAAAAAGTTAAAAATGAACTTGAGAAGATGCTAAAAAATGATCGTGATAAGTACGTTGAATTCTATGATGCTTATAAGCAAATCCTCAAATATGGTGTGTATGATCAATTTGGCGCAAACAAGGATAAACTTCAAGATTTGCTCATGTTTAAAACTAGTAAATCCGATGAGTATATCACTTTAAGTGAGTATCTCGAGCGCAAAAGTGATGAACAGAAGAATATCTATTATGCCAGCGGTAAAAACAAAGCTCAAATTATGAACTTACCGCAAATGGATGCTATTAAATCGAAAGACTATGAGGTATTACTCTTTACTGACGAAGTTGATGAGTTTATGGTACAAATTCTTAATGCGTACAATGAAGTGCCCTTCAAATCAGTCCAACAAGGGGAAAGTGACTTATTAGATGACGAAGAAAAAGATAAGTTGAAACAAAATGAAAAAGACTATGCAAAACTCCTTAAAGCCTTAAAGAAAAATCTTGATGGCAAGGTCAAAGACGTTAAACTCTCTGGTCGTTTGAAGGAATCGCCTGTGTGTTTAGTGAGTGGTGAAGGCTTAAGTTTAGAAATGGAAAAAGTCCTTGCTCAAATGCCAGATGCACAAGGAATGAAGGCTGAGAAAATCCTAGAAATCAATCCTGATCATGAACTATTTAAAGCATTAAACCGAATTCATGAGAAACAAGGAAAAAAAGTCGGGGATTATGCCAATCTTCTTTATCATCAGGCTTTACTAATTGAAGGATACCCAATTGAAAATCCTCAAGAGATGAGCGAACTAATGACGAAACTGATGGTTGAGTCCACGAAAGTTTAAAACTATAAAAAAGGCGTGCTTTTATACAAAGTTCGCTTTTTTTTATGTTAAAATCTAATAGAAGAAGGTGATTTTATGAGAACCGCATATATTAATATGACAATACCCTTTTCTGCGCACAACGCATTTATTGTTGAAAACAACACATTTGTTAAAGTGGGTAGAAAAGCCGCAATCCTCCGCGAACCAATTGATGAAATCGTTGACTTAAAGGATAAAACCGTATTTCCAGGTTTTCACGATTCCCATATGCATCTAATGGGTCTGGGGTGGATGCAAGCGATGTTCAACGCATCAAAACATTCTAGTATTTCAGCATTGATTGAAGCCGCAAAAGCGCATCATGCCAATCCATTGGTTGGACGTGGCTTCCATGAAAGTCAAACCAGTGAAAACCGTATGCTTACGAGACATGATCTTGATCAAATTACAACCGATATACCCATTGTAATCTATCGGGTCTGTGGGCATATGATTTCTGTAAATTCTAAAGCTATCGAGATTGCCAAGTCACAAAACGGCAATATTTCGTATCCAGAAGATAGTTACAATCTCGAAAAAGGGATTTTCAAAGAAGAAGCCATGCAATACGTACTTTCCATTTTACCTGTGCCTGATGCAGATTTGATTGAAGCGTATATTCTTGATGCCCAAAAGACATTGTTATCACACGGGGTAACAAGTGTAGGTAGTGATGATTTTCATATCAGTGCTGCCCCCTATGAGCGTGTCTATGATGTTTTTAAGTCCATCGCATCAAATGGTAAACTAAAACTCAATGTCCTTCAACAAGTCAATCTCCCTAACTTAGCAGTCTTTGAAGACTTTTTGGAAAAAGGGTATGCGAATAAGCAACATGGATTATATAAAAACGGGCCACTTAAATTATTGGCTGATGGATCATTAGGTGCTAGAAGTGCGTATTTACGTGAACCGTATAGTGATGATCCTTCAACGCGTGGGATCGCGATTTTTGATGAAGAAAAACTAAAACAACATATTTTTAAAGCGTGTGAATATGATATGGATTTCGCGATTCACGGCATTGGGGATGGCATCATTGAAGCAATCATGAATGCTAAAGAAGCGGCGCTTGAAAACTATAGCACGCCCCGTCGTGATTCTATTATCCATGCCCAACTTGCCGATCATGACCAAATCAAGCGCATGAAGTCATTAAATCTTGGCGCACAAACCCAGCCTATCTTTATCGCCTCCGATATTCCGATTATTGAATCACGGATGGGTGAGAGAGCAAATGAGACATATTTATTTAATTCAATGATTGATTTAGACATTCCTACCACTGTCTCAACGGACGCGCCTATCGAAAGTACCAATCCTTTTGAAAACATCTACACAGCCGTAACCAGAAAATCGTTCAAACATCCTGAGGCTTCCCCTTTTATTGAAAGTGAAAAAATGTCGTTAAAACGTGCCATTGAAGCCTATACACAAACGCCAAGTTATTTTTCCTATCAAAGTGATTCCTTAGGAAAAATACAAAAAGGTTATCAAGCCGACTTTATTGTTGTCGAAGGATTTGATAAAAGTAATATTGAGTCTTTACTAAGTACTTCAGTGCTTAAAACATACAAACAAGGGCAACTTGTTTTTGAAAAATCATAAGGAGGAGGTTTGTATGGATAAGCGTTATGAAAACACAGCTGGTGAACGGCTTAATATTTTTGTAAGTGGCAGTGTATTTTTTATCATAGTCAGTATCTTATCATTGGGTATTTTAATGAGTAGTGCCGCCAATGCGTTATATAATCAAGCCTTTTATCACCTCAAACATAATAAGAAAAAAGGGCCACTCTTTGTAACATTACTCAAGGATACCACACACTATGCCAAACATAGTTGGTTTGTCTCTATATTCATAATCATTGCAACCATTACATTAACCTTCGGTTATTTAGTTGCAGAGAGTATTGTCGCTTATGTAATTATTTATTTTTTAATCTTTGAGAGTTTGTTGTTTGTTGTTGTTTCTTTACCGATGATGAGTGTCTTTAAATTTCAAGGCATCAAATCACACATTAAACAAGCGCTGTTGCTAGGACACCTCCACGCTTTTTCCAGTGTCGTTTCGATATTGATGATACTCACAACTATTTATCTCGTTTTTACAATCAACACACCTTGGAATTATTTAATGCTGCCGATTATAGTCATCATCTATTTTGCATGGAGTAGTTATGTCTTTTACAAGACGTTCATAAACTACGAAACAATCCTTAATCAAAACCAATAAAAAAACCTTTCTGTCTACAAATTAAGTAGGCAGAAAGGTTTTTAGTTAATCTTAGCCAAAATATTATTTTCAAGCAAACTATCCATAATATCAACAATGTCTTTAGAAAATTGAGTCCCACTATGTTCCTTTAGTTCCTGGGCAATCTTTTTTGGCATTACGCGTTTACGGTAAGGTCTGTCTGTGGCCATTGTCGCAACTGCATCGGCAACAGCGATAATTTTACCACCCAAAGAAATCTCGGGATCTTTCACTCCGCGAGGATACCCTTTACCATCGATGCGTTCATGATGATCGCGTACCATGACAGCGATATCCTTTAAATCCTCGTTATCTAACAACACATTGTAACTAAAATTAACATGCTCTTTAATGTGTGCATATTCATCGTCAGTTAATCGGCCATCTTTGTTGAGAATATCATAACTAACTCCTAATTTTCCGATATCATGCAATAACCCTGCCCAATAAACGGCATTATGAAAATTGTCATCATCATTGATACGTTTGGCAATTTCATAACTGATCATCGCAACATCTTCACTGTGTCCTTTGGTGTAGCGATCATAGAGGTCCAGTGTCCTAACGAAGGCCCGGATGATATCATCTTTTAACATTCTATTTTGTTTGGCTACTTGTTGTTTGAGGAACAGTTTGTTTAACAATCCAGTAAAATCTTGTATTTTCTGGACAATGTTCGTATCAAATTTACGCGCCTCTTTGTAATAATCCAATCCAACAATAAGGTGCTTATCAATACTAAAACGAAACACTACATAAACGCGTTTTCCATCTTTTAGATACTGGTATTTATTTAATACGGTAACATTTTCATACAACATTTTCAGACGTTTTTCTATATTTCGAATATAGAAAACATCTCGGCTTTTAAATAAATCAGAGTTATGAAGTTCATATAATAACGGAATTTGTTTGATAGGATAGTTTTTGCTCGCGAGCATGTCGATCTTACCGCTATTATCAAAATAAGCAAAAGAAGCATCAGCATTTTCAAACAACATATTGGTTAAATCGAAGGTATCTTTAGCATATAACTCATGGTCTTGACAGTTGGTAATAATCTTTTTAGATAATGAGAAAAACTTATGCACATAGTCCAATGTTTTCTGAAGTTGTCTGTTCATTTGATTAAGTTCAATATATTGCTGCTGTTGTGTTTCAACATATTCTTTAATAATTAATGAAATGACGAGTGTAATCAACAAAAATACATACAATGTAGAACTAGCGATTAAAAAATCAAAATAACTCCATAAAGGGTTATGATAAAAGACGCCGTAAAGCATCAAAAATATCATCGTCATAACAAACAAAAAACGATATGAAAACAATAACGCTGCTGCAATAAAAAACCCGGTAATAATGTAGAGATGACGAGAAAATTGAAATTGAAAAATGCCGATAATTAATAAATAATTAAGCACAGTGAATGTAATGAGAAACACTCCATAAATAAAGTACTTAAAGGTAGAATGTTTTATCAGACCGGTACGCATTTCGTTATTACTCATATATAGTAATGGTGAAATAATCACGATACCAGAAAACGTTGAAAAAAACGTTGAGTAAACGCACAAGCCACCAGTAATGATTGTCGGTCCTATAAGGGCACAATATATTAAGTTCATTAAACTAGCACTCAATGCCGCAATCACTGCAACACTGACAAATAATAATAGCGCTTCAATACGTTGTGAATGAATGATTGACAGTAGTTTGGAATTAAAAATCAAGGCCCTTGAAATTTCCAGAATGACTAATAAAATTGCGGCCTTGCATATCGCAAATAAAACACTATCGGTCCAAAAGAAATTTAAATAAATCTCAGCTTGAAGATAAAAACCAAACAACGTTGCAATGAAAATATATGGAAGCACTTTGCGTTGATGTATCATCATCGCAGTAAAAGCGATACCGGTTGTCACGGATAATGTGACATGTGATGTGGTGTCCCGTAAAAATAGGCTTTCAAACAAAATAGAAGCCACCAGGACTATGATTAATAAAGCCACATGAAATTCCTCTAATTGCCACCAGCGTTTCATCCGATCACTCCTTTAGGACAATTATAGCATATTATGTAGTGATATGACCAAGCAACTATTATTGCACGAATGATTAAAATAGGGTATACTAACTTTACTAAAATCAAGTAGGTGATACGATGGATCGATTAATCTATAGAGTTAGTGCTTTTCCCAAAGGAAATATCGGTGGCAATGAAGCCGGTGTCGTCCTTGAGACCGAAGGGTTAAGTGATCAAGACATGCAAAAAATGGCAGCGCATGTTGGTTACAGCGAGACTGCATTTTTGTTTCCCTCTGATAAAGCAGATTACCGAGTTCGCTACTTTTCACCACTTACTGAAGTCCCGTTGTGTGGTCATGCGACCATCGCTACTTTCAATTTGCTTAAAAACCTTGATGCCTTATCAAAATCTACATATACCATTGAAACTTCTGAAGGAATCTTAACCATTGTCATCAACGAAGACTCTGTGCTAATGGAAATGGCAAGTCCTTCAATTCAAAAAGGGCCGTCAATCGAAGATGTACTGAACTGTATGAACATTCCTCGAGCTTCATTAATTAATAATGAGGTTAACATTATTAGTACAGGTATTCCTGAAATTTTTGTGGAAGTTGATACTTTAAAAACTTTACACACCTTAAATCCCGATCCCCTCAAAATCCAAGCCCTAAGTGAAAAATACAATGCAAAAGGGGTTTACGTTTTTACCACGGAAACAGAGTTAAGTGAAGCTGATGCCCAAGGCCGTAACTTTTTGCCTGTAATAGGCATCGCTGAGGAAAGTGCAACCGGTACTGCTTCAGGGTCATTAGGTGTATATATGAAAGTCATTAAAGGCCTTGATAAAAACGAATTTTTGTTCGAACAAGGTAATGTTATGGATAAACCGTCCTTAATCAATGTTTCACTTCACCTAAAAGATAATCAAATTTCAACTGTATATGTCGGGGGAAGTATGCGCTTTATTGATAAAATCGTCAAATATGCATGACCACGTTTTTAACGTGGTCTTTTTATACAATTAAGAAAATAAAGAAAGAATACTTAAAAAATATTTAAAAAATGCTAAAATGTATATAAAGGGGGGCACTGCTATGACGAAAAACAATATTGATATTACCGAGATTTTAGAAAAAAGATACAAGAAAGTAGTAGACCAAGATCTTAAAACAGATGCTATCATTGAGGGGAAACGCGAACTATTTACAGGGAACTTGGAAACCATTGATGGTTCTATCAAGAAAAGCTTAAAAAATGTCGGGGAAAACAAAGTAATTATTCAAAATCATTTCAAATCCTTACTGAAGGATCTGAAAGGTGTTTTTAATGATCAAATTAAAGCGTTAGATGAAGAGAAACAAACCTTGAATCATAATCATTCTGTATATGTTTCAGATGCGGAGGAAATGTATACTCAAAATGAAAAACTTGCTGAAATGAAACTTGAAAAAGCGACAAAAAACTATCATTTTAAAATCAAACAAGCTAGCAACACCTACAAAACCATTCAAACCGATGCCGAAGCAGTCATTGAAGAAGCACTTTCAAAACACAATACGCACATGACGGAATTGTTGGAAAATACCACACAAAGGCAAGAGGATATTAAAACCATAGAATCGACCGCAAACGCTGAATTCAACAAACAACACAAAACAATAACTTCTAAAAAAACAAAAGCCCTGAATGAACTTAATCAAGAAAAAACCGCTACGCTTGAGTCAATTAAAAAGTCGATTACTGCATTAAAAAGAACGTATAGAACCAACTTAAAGCCAATCGATGATGAACTAGAAGCCCTGAAGAAAAAACAACAACGGGCCATGAACAAATTACTCAAAGACCAAGAAAAAGAAATAAATAAACAAGAAAGCTATAAAAACGAAGCTGAAAAAATTAATGATTCTTCAAACGTTAGTTACCACGAAAAGAAAATTAAACAACTCTCAAAAGCACATGCAACCGCTATTAAAGAAATGGAAAAAGAGCATGCTGAAAGCTTAGAACCAGAACTTCAAAAACGTGTGACTTTTATTGAAGAAACCAAAGAAACTTTTTTAGAAAAGAAAAAAGAAGCGGTACAGCAAGTATTAATGTTGTTATCCAAAACTGAAGACATTCAATATGAACACATTGTTGAGATTGATACTGCCAACACAGAATTGAATAAAGAACTCGCCCGTTATCAAAAAGAGAAAACCGCTATTGATATTGAGCACCGCATCCAAAATTTGAACTATGACCAATCGATAGAAGAAACAACACAACTAAAAGAAGATGAGAAAAAATGCGCTGAACCCCAATATGAGTTGGAAGAAAAGGAAACCAAATTACACTATGATTTAGAAGCGATTGAAATAAGTGCCCAGCGAAAAATCAACCAAGCAGACCATCAAAAACAAATGGATACACTATTGAAAAAACACACCTACAATTTAGAAAAAGTAAGCAATTTATCCAATCGACTTCATTATTTTTACGAGTATGACCGCGACACAATTCATGCTTTAAAAGAAGACAAGTTAATCCGTCTTGATTTTAATCATGAAAACATGCTGATGAGTCATTTTCTTCGTCATACCGAAAATTACTCAGCGCTAAAAAACGAATCAGTATTAGATAAAAAACCAGCCTTACAAAAAGAAATCGACAACCGCATGAAATTAAAAATTTCAACGTACAAATCAATGATAAAACAAGCGGAAGCTGACCATGAAATTATGTTGGAAAAAATCGAAAATGCTTATGAAGAAGAACGCAAAATTTATGAAGCCCCGCTTGAACAAATGCGTAAAGACCATCAACGTATCATCGATAATCTTGTTGCCGTTCATGCCAATGAACGCAACGAAATTCTTGATACGATGGATAAGTTGGATGAAACTAAAAATAAAAAAGAAATTCTTAAGCTTAAAAAAGAACTTAATATTCGTCAACATGAACAAGATGAAGAACTAAGCATCAAGAAAACTAAATTAAAAGAAGAACGTAGTGCCAATGAAAATATTCTAAAGTTCCTTGAGAAAAACAAGCAACAATCTATCGAAGAAGCTGAAACCTTGCTTTATCACCATACCGATCAACTCAATTTGGCAATCGAAGAAGCGAAACAACAAGCCAAGGAAGAATTAAATCTATTTATGGATCATTACTATGAAATTAAACATCGTTCCCAATTATTTAAAACATTTCAGCGCAATCGCAAAGCGAGAACGATGCATAAAGCAACATCTTATTTAAACGACCGTCTGAATGACCTGAAACACCAACAACAAAAATCAGATAACCTTCTCAAAGAACAAATTACTAATCTTGAGCATGCATTGACTCGAAAAGAAACGGTTCTCAAAGAGAATATTGAAACTATAGAACAAACCTATCAAAAAACGCTCAGTGACATCCAAAAAACTAAAGAAGCTGAAATTCAATCGGTTAATCAAGCGTACGAAGAATCAAAAAACAAAATTATCCTGCTCAAACAAAAACTCGAAAAACAACAAGCACAACAGCTTAAAAAACAAAAAGACTCATTCGAGAATCAAAAACAAGCCTTATTTGATGAAAAAGATAACAATGAAGCAGAATATACCCAACAAATCAAACAACTTGATGATTCGTTACAAGAAGAAATATCTAATAAACAAGCGCAGCTTAACAAAGATAAAACTGACCTTAAACAACGTGCAGATACGATAATCGATCAAATCAAGGAAGAACCTATTGAGCGTCTAAATGAGACGGATGTCCCAAGAATCGAAGCGATTTTAAAAGGCGAAGATACGTTATAGGTATTTTTGACGACATGAATTAAGGACAATAGACTATGGAACGCAACTTAAGAAAAAATTTAATGGTAGTACTCATTATCTCGATGGCGATTCTATTTCGATTCGCCCTCGAGTTTATATTCAATATGGTGTGGGATTTTTTTGACATCAGAACTATTAGCGGTCTATTTTTCCGCACCTTTTTTGTAGTACTTTTTGTCATTATTTGGCTGGGGATTACCTTACGTAGTGATTCTCCGCACACAAAACTACCCTGGCTTTTGATTCTTACCTTTGAACCTATTTTAGGCATCACTTTATTTCTTACCTTTGGCCGAAGTTTCCAACGGTCCTATCGGTATCGTAAGCGTCCATTAATGACAGGCAGTAATTACATCACCCACGAAAAGCGTCCCCATGATAATGATGAAGACTTAAGTGAATATGGTGAATTTATTGAAAATATCTTTCATAGTGCGCATCATATCTCCCATCATCAGCCTTTTAAAGACAATACAAAGGTTGAAGTTTTGCGAAACGGAGAGATGTTTTATCCGAAACTAAAAGACTCAATTCGTGAGGCCAAGCAATTTATTCTTTTCGAATTTTTTATTGTACGCAGTGATGAACGTGGAAAAGAGATTGTAGAACTTCTCATGGAAAAAGCCAAAGAAGGCGTTAAAGTAAAAATGATTATCGATGCGTTAGGAAGTGCCAGAACTTCACGACGTTTATTGAAAAAAGTTCGCCAAAGTGGTGTGGAACTTGTCGTTAACGATAAAATCTACTTCCCGCTTTTTAATACACGAATTAACTATAGAAACCACCGTAAAATTGTGGTGATTGATGGCCATACAGGCTATACAGGTGGGATGAACATCGCCAATGAATATGATAATTCCATCGTATACAACTATTATTTTCGGGATACCCAAATAAAATTAGAAGGTGAAGCTGTCAAATCATTAACTGCGTTATTTTTTAAAGACTATTATTATAATACTAATCGCTTTATCGATGATGATTTTTATTATCCAAAAACAACGATACAATCTAAAGGGCTTACCCAGATTATTCAAAGTGGTCCCGATTCCAAAAGTGCTTATATTCGTAACCTTTATTTAAAAATGATTTTGAACGCCAAACATTCAATCAAAATCATGACACCTTATATGGCGATGGACCAAGAAACGCTTACCGCCATTAAAACCGCTGCTCAAAGTGGGGTCGAAATTGAAATTATCGTTCCGGGCATTCCTGATAAATATATTGTCTACAAAGTCACTAAAGCTTTTATTTCTACATTACTTGGAGAATCAGTGAAAATATATAATTTCGACGCTGGTTTCTGTCATGCAAAAATTTTGATTATCGATGATGTTTTGGCTTCTGTAGGCTCATATAACTTAGATAACCGCAGTGCAATCATTGACTTTGAAGTGACCACATTACTTGCTGGACATGGCGTAGAAACGTTGTTAGATCAATTTGAGGCGGATAAAGAATGGTCAACCCAAATCGACGCCGATCAATGGGCGAGACGTCCTTATTTTACAAGATTTCTTGAGGGTATTATGTCCATATTCGCGCCGATTATTTAGGAGGATAAAATGATAGATATTCAACACTTAACCAAGGATTACGACAACGTCAAAGCATTAAAAGGTGTATCCTTTTCTGTGAGAAAAGGGTCCTTTTTTGCGCTTTTAGGCCCCAATGGTGCGGGGAAATCAACGACCGCAGAAATTATTTCCACCCTTAAAAAACCAACCAGTGGTAAGGTTATCGTTGATGGTGAAACCTTGGGAGAAAATGATGAAGCCATTCGCCGTAAAATCGGTATTGTCTTTCAGTATTCGGTATTAGACAATTTATTAACGGTCCGTGAAAACTTAATGTTGCGGGGGGCACTTTATGAACCTACTCGAGAGAATCTCAAGAAAAGAATCGAAACATTAAAAGATCTTATTGGTTTTGCGGACTATATTGACCAGCCCTTTAAAACACTCAGCGGTGGTCAAAAACGAAAAATAGACGTTGCACGCGCCTTATTGAATAATCCGCAATATCTAATTCTTGATGAACCTACAACAGGGTTGGACCCATCTACCCGAGAAAACATTTGGGCATTAATCAACACCTTACGGACACAAAACAACATGACGATTATTTTAACCACGCATTATATGGAAGAAGTCGCCAATTGCGATGATATTGTGATTATTGATCACGGTGAAATCATTGCCCATGACAGTGCTGAAAACCTTCGAAAAAAACACGCAGGTGATACGGCGGTACTTACACCAAAAAATGATAAACTGACTAAAGTTTTAAAAGCCGATAAAATATTTTTTAAATCTCATAAAAACACCTTACGTATTCCACTTAAAAGTTCTTTTGAAGGTATAGATTTAATAGAAAAATATCGTTTGCACATTGAAAGCTTTGAGATACTTAAAGGCAATATGGATGATGTCTTTCTAAATATCACTGGAAGGAAGTTAAACCAATGAAGGCATTGATTAAGCGACATTTACTCAACTATATTCGCGATCGTTGGGCGGTCTTTTTTTCATTTTTGTCAGTAATAATCATCTTGGCTTTATTTGCGTTTTTCCTTGGTAATATTTTGGATGTTTCAGTGCCAGAATCATTGCAAGGTACCGATGAAGGCAGTTATTTAGTGTATGGCTGGATTCTCTCAGGGATTCTGGTTGTCACGACGGTGACGGTACCTTTGGGGTTTCTCCACGTATTTCTCAAGGATCTTGAACAATCGCAAATCAATGATTTTTATGTCAGCCCACTCAATAGAAAAACGATAGTCATCTCCTATATGGTGGCTGCTGCGCTTATTGGATTTATCCTTTCAATGGTCAATTTTGTACTTTCACAAATTATATTATTTGTTTTGGCATCGAATATATTACCACTTTTTAGCATGCTTCAAGTTATTGCGCTGACAATGTTATCAACCATGATGTTTACCGCAATTTTCTTTTACGTCGTGACGCATTTAAAAACCATGAACGCCCATGCCAACCTCGCGACTTTAGTCGGAACCTTAGTCGGGTTTTTATGTGGATTATATGTTCCAATCGGCAATTTATCTTCAATGGTTCAAACCGTTATCAACGCATTGCCGTTTATGCAAATGGCTTCATTAATGCGTTTAATATATATGGACGATGCGATGAATATTGTGTTTGCATCAAATCATGGAGCCCTGAGTAACTATCAGCAGTTCTTTGGAATTGAAATTTTATGGTTTAATCAACCATTATCTATGCCAGTGCTTTTAATTATTAGTATTATGTGGACTGTAGTGTTTATGGTTTTAAGTTTTATCCGTTTAAACAAGTTCAAGATAAACTAGTGTAAATTATGATATAATGAGAAAAAAGGAGTGATAAGTTATGGGTATAAAAGATGTGAGCGGTATCTCTACAAAAAAGGGGGATAAAGGTCATTCTCGAAATTACTCCAATGAAGAGTTACCAAAGGATGATATTCTATTTGAAACCTTAGGAACAATTGATGAGCTAAGTGCGACACTTGGTATAACGTTTCATCATACAAACTACGAACAAATAAAAGTTATTCAAAAAACGTTGCAGGCGATTAATGCACTAATCGCGACCAATCCAATTAATGAAGAACGATACGGTGCACTTCGTAAAATAACGGAACAAGACATTGGTTTTATCGAAGAAGAGGAAGCCAAACAACTTCTCAACAAGGAAATCGAAGCCAAATTCCATCTTCCAGGCACTGATACGACTAAAAACAATGCCTATTTTGATTATGCGCGTACTGTAGCCCGTCGTGCTGAACGGATGGTTGTTAAATTCATCAACCGGCGTGAACGCGATGATTTATCATACTCAAGAAGCTATTTGAATCGCCTGAGTGACTTATTGTTCATTTTAGCGCGAAATTTTGAAAATAAATAACTAAAAGAAAGAGGATTTAGATGGGAAAAATTGCTGTGGTAACTGATACGAACGCCTGTTTAGATTATTTCGATTATGATTATGATATCCCGATATTTCGCTCAATTATCCATTTGGGAGAAAACGAATATATCGATCATATTGAACTCAAGGCCGAAGATTTTTACAAAGCGTTAAATGATGATAAAACACTATTTCCAAAAACATCACAACCCCCAACAATGCAAATGGTTGAAACCTATGAAAGCCTGAAAAAAAGTGGCTACACAGATGTGATAGTCATTACCATAAGTTCACATATGAGCGGTATTTTTTCATCGGCACAAGTAGCGGGAAAGAGTGTTGAAGGATTAAATGTCCATGTGTTTGATTCGAAAAGCGTTGCTTTTCCACAAGCTAAGATGACATTGCTCGCTGCCTCGATGGCACAAGAAGGTAAAAGTGTAGAAAATATTTTAGCGGCGATGGAGAATATTCGCGACAATAATCATATTTATTTTGGGGTTGATACCCTAGCGTATCTGGTCAAGAATGGTCGCTTAAGTAATGCACAAGGCTTTTTAGGCAGCATGTTAAAAGTTAAGCCACTTTTACACATTTCAAAAGAAGGCAAAGTCGAAAATGTTGAAAAAATACGTACCTTTAATAAAGCAGTTAATCGTGTGATTGATATGTTTATTGAAGAGACAAAAAATATGGATAATCTTGAGGTGTTTATATGTCATGCGCATAATGCCTCAATGCGTGATTATATAGAAAAAACCATCAAGGAAAGAAAACCTAGTATTGGCAATGTCTTTTCAATGCCCTTAACACCGGCTGTAGGTGCGCATGCCGGTCCAGGCGCAATAGGGCTGGGATACATCGCAAGATACTAACGAGGGGATAATATGTTGGAACGTTACCTTGATGCCTTAGAATCTAAACTTTCTCATTATGTAATGAGCGAAGTCGAAAGACAAGAAATATTGACGAAATATCAAACAATGATTCACTCAATGCAAGCTGAAGGTAAAGCGGAAACAGAAATTATTGAACACTTACCGACCCCAAAACTCATTTCAGAAGAACTTAGTGTTCAATTCGATAAGAAAAAACGCTTGCCTTTTACTGATCGTTTGCTTAGTGTATCGCCTTTTTTGATGCTTTTAATTTACCTTTATTTAGGCTTTCAACATACTATGTGGCACCCAGGGTGGGTTTTAATATTGGCACTACCAGGATTGGCGGTATCGTTTGAGATATTCAATGATCCTGATAAAAATATTGTTCAAGCGATTATTCCCTTAATATTGCTGATTAGTTTTTTTGTGTTAGGCTTAGGCTATTCACATTGGCTGACAGCGTGGTCATTGCTTTTAGTTGTACCGTTTATCGTACTTTTTGATAGTCGCAGATTAAAGACGAATTTTCTCATGACATTGTCAATATTAACGCCTTTTTTGACACTGTTTGTAATATTGAATCTACTAGTCGTTTTGAACAGCCACCCTTCAATTTGGACACTGGCACTCTTGAATCCGTTAGTATGGTTTACCACCATGCACAATCCTTTAAAGAAACTCTTACTAATCGTTACATTGTTGTTGATTACTATGGTCTATTTATACATTGGATTTAATTTTTCGGAATGGTCACGAGGCCTGTTTTTGTTTTTGATATTAATCCCTTTGCTTCGTGATAATCCTCACATGGCTACCGTTCGTAGCCATATGATTGTACTCACTATCGTAGTCTTGGGAAGTTTCACCTTGTTTATTTACTTTGCGTTTGCGGGATACATCAATGCCAGTTGGTTGTTTTTCCTTTTAATTCCACTCACGCTACAAGTTTTAAAACAAACGTCCATTCGTGAAAAACTTTTCGCCAGCTTTCCATATTTTATACTAAGTGCCTTTTTCATCTTAGGCATCATCTATGACGCTTGGCATCCGGGCTGGATTATGTTGATAATCATTCCAATCCTTTATATTTTACGTGGGAAATCATCTTTTGAATCCTAGAAAATATCGTTTCCAGGCAGTATTGATTCAAAGTGTGGGTATCATTCATATTTGGATGATCGGGGCGTTTGATATGTTTACCTTGTTACGTAGTATTATAGGTTTTTTAATCGGTGTTCTAACCTTAGGATACTTACTTTTCATTTTTACGCTCGGTATTCGTCTTTATGGGGTGGCTCGTCCTGAAGAGGCCCCTAAAAAAGACATTCAGGACATAATTAATCTAATCATTGGTGTGTGTTTTAGTCCATTTATTATATACTTTTTACTCATTGGTGTATTTAACTATATGGTGAGTATGGTTCAACATATCTCATAACAATGTGGAGATTACTCCTAAAGAAAGGAACTGATTTTAATGGAAATAAATGAACATCTTGACATGGCATACCGATTATTCAAACGTGGAAAGTTTGACAAATACGTCTCTAAGGACCTCTCAAGATTTGAGGAACTAGATTATGAAGGGGTAACGTTTGCGGGGGTTTCCCTGAAACCATATTATGATCAAAAAAATGACATGGTGGTTTTTGGTAAAGTAGAATCACAAGCGGAACGTGAACGGCTAATGTATGTCGCTTTTAGAGATTATGAGTATCGCTTTAACGAAACGTCTGATTATACATGGTATGATGCACATACGTATGGATTTAAGGATATCAAAAAGAAAAAATAGACGGAATATCTAGTGCTAGATATCCGTCTATTTTATTATTTAGTAAAACTCGCTTAATAGTCCGTTATGAATCATTTTAATGACTTTATCGACTAAACGTGAGGGCCAAGCCAACCCACGTTCTTCACTGAGTAATGATAATATTTCTTGTTGCGTAAAGTTTTTGGCATATGAGCGATCTCTAGCGAGTGTTCCAACAACCTCTGCGATATTTAGAATATAGTTTTCAAAAGGAAGGTTAGTACCTTCTATGCCATCCGGATAGCCTTTACCATCAAAGCGTTCATGATGATGTTTGACATAAGACGCAATCATTTTTAAGTGTTCGGATTTATTGAGTATCGCATAGCCAAAATGCACATGGTCTTGCATGGTTTCGTATTCAGAAATAGTCAGTGTACCTTGTTTATTCACAATATTCTTAGGCACACCAATTTTGCCGATATCATGAACAATACCCGCCCAGTACAGTCGGTTAATGGTTTCATGATTATATTGAAAGGCAGCCGCAATTTCTTTAACCAAATAGGCGACGTCCTGTGAATGGATATACGTATGTGTATCGAAAAGTTCAATGATTTTCAATAAACTATTTACCATCGAAGTCTTTTTTTCATCTGAATGGAAACTGACAAGTTGAGATTCATAAAATCCATTCAGCAAAATATTCAACGAGTTAAAATATTCCATAAGATTATTAGTATAAGTGCTTTCTGAGCCTTGTGCAATATCAAAACTCATTTCACAAGTGAATTGATCGGAAATTTTAATGCTCATCAATACGGATTCCTTGATTGGAGGATTATATTTTTTATAGACTTCATAGGCCTCCCCAAAATCACGCTTGATCCAACGTTCAGCATCCTTAACCAGTAATGGCTGTTCAAGACGTCCTTTAAATTCATACGCATTTTGCTTTAATTTATTAAGAATATCTTTGTCAAATCCGATGGCATCAATCCATTTAATTTTCCCGTCTTCAATGATCATACAAGCTCCATAATCGATACTGTTAAACAAATTATATATTATTCTGAATGTCTTAATTGCTTGCTGTTGCGTTTCCAATGAATCTTCCGAAATCATATCAGAGGATAAATTGAATAATGTTTCCATGGATGCTACAAGTCCCTCCCGCCGTTTTTTAACACGTTTGACATTATTTTGTTGCTTTTCTAAACGAATAAACAATAACTTTAATGAAAAGAACAAAATTGCGACAAACAATAAAAACAAGTTAATATCAAACATCAAATAAAAGTAGCTGATTTCACCAACTTGATAAGGGGGATAAATCACCATAGCCGATAAAAACATAAGTGTACCGATATAATAGGCACGATGCTGAAAGTTATAGGCGGCATAAATTGCAAATGGGAAGAATAAGAATTTATGGTTTTCATAGTTGATGAAGGGGAATCTTTCATCGAATAACATCAAGGACAATGAAAATAGGATAATATAAAAGACTAACTCGTGTTTGGCTTTATTGGTTTTGATAGCATTAATTAAACAACTATCGTAATTTAGGGCAAACAAGATAGGACCACCAAAAATCAATAGTGAAAATACATCCCCTAGCATCCATACTAAAAACACAAACATAAAGTTATCTAAGATAATCTGATTATTTATCAACAGGGACAATACTCCGAAAAATGCGGTAATTGTAGTAATAACTACGATAATCAGAGGAAATAACATAATGTTTATGCGCTTAAATATTGATTGAATATTGAACCAATTGATTAAGTGTTGTCCTGCAATAACCGCCACAAAAGTAGATAAAGTTAACATGAACGATAAGGACAAAGCGCTGAGTATGGCATATCGCATAATAACAATGTTACTAAAGACATATCCAATAAAAAGCGCAGAAAATATCGGGACATAAACTTTATGCTTATACATGACAACAAATGAAAAGATTACCCCTAGTGTTGGCCAAACTATACTTGCTTGAAAATCAAGGGTAAATAGGTGTCCTAAAGGGACACTTAGTAATGTAAGTAAAAATGCACTGATGGAAATCTTGTCTTTGAACATTGTCTCACCTTCTTGAATATATTCTATCATTTTTTTCCTTGATTTTAATAAATAAATCCACATTCCACTTATCAATCAAAGAATGCTGTGATATAATACCAAAAGATTATTGAATAGAGGAGTATTGAAATGGAAAACTATATTGAATGGATTGGGTATCTTGCCTCGTTCATTATCTTGGTCAGTTTGTTGATGCGTTCTATTAAACGCTTACGTATTATCAATATGATTGGTGCGGGTATTTTTGCGTTTTATGGGTATCAAATCGGTAGTGCCCCAGTAATGATTATGAATCTTGGAATCTTTTTAATCAATGTTTATTATCTTAAACAGATTTATGCATCAAGCGATTACTTCAAAATTCTACCTGTTTATGAAAATGAAGAGTATGTACGTGCATTAATCGATTTTTATCGAACGGATATCGAACGCTTCATGGAAATTAAAGACGGCTTACTTCAAGATTCACAGTTTCGTTTTCTCGTCTTAAGAAATATGAATCCAGCGGGTATTTTTGTCGCGAGACCTTATGATGAGGAAACTTTAGAAATTACACTTGATTATGCGACACCACAGTTCCAAGATTTCAAAACGGGCGCGCATATCTACGACCGCCAGAGAAACCTTTTTCAAGAAGCAGGATATAAAAAATTTATCGTTGAATCGAAAAGTGAATCGCATCGTAATTATCTCAACAAAATGGGCTTCAAAGAAACAACAATCAACAACAAAAACACCTTCATTAAAAACATCTAATGGATTGCTTGTGAACTCACTTATGCAATCTTTATAATTAGCACGCTATTTGCGTGCTATTTTTCTTTTGTTTGGGGGTATAAATGCTATAATGGATTTGATGAAAGGAAGTGTTGTAATGTTACGTTTAAAAAATATTTCTAAGTACTATCATGAGACAGGGTCTGTCGTTAAAGCTCTGGATTCAATAGATTTGGAATTTGCCAATAATGAGTTTGTCGTCATTACCGGTGAAAGTGGATCAGGGAAATCCACTCTTTTGAATGTCATTAGTGGACTGGATACCTACGAAGACGGCGAAATGTTTTTCAAGGATAAAGAAACAGCTTATTTCTCAAAAGAAGAATGGGAGGACTATCGTAAAAGAAATATAGGATTTATTTTTCAAAACTATAATTTGATTGAATCTTATACAGTTTTACAAAATGTTGAGATGGCGGCTTTGATTAAAGGTGATGATAAAGAAAAAAGACGGAAGAAATCTCGACATTTAATCGAACGTGTTGGCCTCAAAGGAAAAGAAAACCAAAAAGCCTCCACCCTTTCTGGTGGAGAAAAACAACGTGTTGCAATCGCAAGAGCGCTTGCGAAGGATGCACCACTGATTATTGCGGATGAGCCAACTGGAAATCTTGATAAGAAAACAGGAGAAAGTATTCTTGACTTATTGAAAGAGGTTGCAAAGGATAAACTGGTATTACTCGTTTCCCATAGTTTTGAATCCGTGAAACCTTATGCGACCCGTCATGTACGATTATTTGATGGTGAAGTTACGTTGGATAAAGAATTGTCTGGTAAAGCTTCAGATACAGAGGAAACTGTGGTAGATGAGAGTGAGAAGCTCAGTAAAGTAACCCTAGCCAAAATCGCCCTTAAAAATATTATGGCAACCCCAAAACGTAGTATTTTCACACTTATGATTTCTTTGTTTATTGTGGGCGTTTTTGCCATGGTATATGGCTCATATGTTCAGCAGGCTTATTCTATTCAAGGGTTTAATTATTCAGGTTTTGCAAATGCAACGGAGAATCGCTTAATTATTACGAATGAAAATCTCTCATCATTTAGCGAAGATGACATTAATCGCTATCAAAATATGAATAATGTGCTGGCCGTAGTGCCCTACGATATCTCCTTTGATACCGAAATGTTTATTGCACAAGTTAACGGAAGCGCATCTCGTCAGTTCTTTCGCAATGGATATGCACAACACGGTTCAGTCTTAAATCGCCAATCCTTACAAGAAGGCAGAGCACCTGAGAACTTAAATGAGGTTGTTGTATCGAGTGATGACTTTAATGTTGGCGACGAACTAAGTTTAGCGTTCGGTTACCCACGTTTTCACGAAGAAGACCAAACCGTCTTTTATCGTAATTTTACGGTGGTAGGGATCTCGCAATCACGAACTGACTTTAGTTTTGAATTTTATTTTCATGATGATTATTTCAGCGATGGACTCACTAAGGCCTATGGTTTTATCGGTAGTGGTCAGTTAAGTCTTCACTATGAAGATGACATGCTTTCTTTTGGGGCATTTGAGATTATGTTAAGTGAAGACATTGCACCAGGTGAAATCAGTATGAATGAATACATTAAAAATCAGCTGGGTATTTCCTCCGTTGATGATCAAACACTTTCCCTAAAGTTTAGAGAACCATTCGAAGAATTCACATATGAACAAGATATTATATTATCAAATGTCATTAACAATGAAATGTTTTCTTATAAAATGCATCCTGATACCCTAAGTGCCTTTTTTGATGATATTCCCCCCTATCAAATGACATTGATTGTTCAAGATCGTTTCGCCGCTGAAAATGTTATGAGTGCCTTAGAAAGTGAAGACATTAATATGTTATACCCTGCTGCGCAAAGTGATCCCTTTACTGAAGTGTTGGTTATCATCATGTCAATATTCATGGGTGGTATGGCTTTAGGGGTTGCGCTTATTATGTATTTCATTGGTTACATTTCGTTGAAAAATGTCATGACTGCTAAACGAAAAGACTATATAATCTTACGGTCTATTGGCTTAATGAAACGAGAGTTAAACCTTGTGACAATGTTTGAAATGGTAATGACAATGGCCTTTGCGTTAACGGTTGTGTTGGTGTTGCTAATTATCAACGCAGAGTTTGTCCAATTCTTACCCGATTATCTGCGTTATTATCAAACTGGAAACTACATATTTATGATTGTCGTATTGCTGTTACTTAGTATTCTACTGGCATTCAGATTTAATAAACGACTATTCGATATTAGCGTAATCAGCGCATTTAAGGAACAGTAGGTGGATGTATGTTAAAAACTAATAAACTAAATAAATATTATAATAAAAATCGTCGCAATGAAAATCATGTTCTTAAAGACATTAGTGTCGATTTTCCTGAAAAAGGATTGGTTATGTTACTTGGTGATAGTGGTAGCGGGAAGACTACGTTGTTAAATGTCATTGGCGGTCTGGATAAAGCGGATTCAGGGTCGTATGCCATCGATGATACCACGATTGCGAAATACTCACAGTCAAAAGTTGATAAACTCCGCAATAAAAAAGTCGGTTATATTTTCCAAAACTACTACTTATTTCCTCATGAAACTGTTTACGAAAATATTCGCCTTACCTTGAAAATGATTGGTATGAGCGATGAAGCTGAGATTGAACGACGAATCAATCATTTGCTTAAACTCATTAACATGCCACAATATAAGCATAGAAAAGCCAATCAACTCTCTGGTGGGCAACAACAACGCATCGCTATTATTCGCGCCTTGGCAAAAAGTCCTGAAGTCATCATCGCCGATGAGCCGACAGGGAATCTTGACAGCAAAAATACGATGGCAGTCATGCGTATGCTTAAAGAAATTTCCAAAGATAAACTCATCATCATGGTCACTCATGAAGAGCACATTGCCAAACATTATGGCGATCAGATTATTCGCATTCAAGATGGCAATATCATCGCCCAAGAAAAAAACGGTGCGCACGGAACGCTTGACACTACCACAGATTCCGACATCTATCTTGGCGATTTAGAAAAACTGTCATTTGAAGGGGACAGTCGCGATGAGATAAGTGTTTATAAAGATAATTCAACCGATAAGCCCCTTAAAGCAAGGCTGATTATTAAAAACAAAACACTCTATATCGACATCGATGGCGATTATCGAAATGTTAATTTACTAAAAGCGGATTCTGATACAATGATTCACGACTCGAAGCGTGAAGAAGTCGCCCAAAGTGAAGTTGAGGTTACCGCGATTGATTATGATCCCATCGAGCCAGCCAATCTTACTCAAAAGCGCAATGTTATTCCCATTAAAAGCACGATCGAAACTACCATTAGAAAATTGCGAGAAAGTTCCAAACTTTCCAAATTCCTTTATCTTTCCTTTGCGTTTTCAGCTGCGATTTTCATGGTTGCCCTCGCACTTTTATTCAACATTCTCTTTATTGATGAAGACCAATTTTTAAGAGATCCCGCGTATGCTTTTGAAGTATACTATGAAGATTTTACCGATTATGAAAGTTTTGAAAACTGGCTTGCCGATCCAATAGAAGCCTATTCACTCCATAACAGTTCACGCTCATTTGAATTGTTTTTACCACGGTTCTATCAAACGGATCGCTACGCAAACGTTCAAATGCAGTTTGCACCTATTGACCTTATCAATGATGGACAAATTCTTTATGGGCGGATGCCACAAACTGATTATGAGATGGTCATTTCGCAACGTATGGCCACAGAATTACTTGACAATAATCAACTTGTTCGAAATGGGATTACCCGTGAAACGGATATTTTAAAGCTCTTTTACGAACATGACGGCCAATCAGTGAATATTGTCGGTATTGTCGATAACCCTGCCCCGGTTGCTTTTGTCAGTGAAACCTTTATCTATGACAAACTTTCTGGGACTTCACTACTGATGCATGGTTTATACGATACCACCATAGAAGAAGGCCGTGATATTGAAAACAGTGGGGAAATTCTTATTCATACCTCCAGTGTTGTGAGCGGAACATTTGAAGAGACCAAAGAGACCTTTATGGGAGAAACCTTTACTGTAGTAGGCACCTATTCATCAGAATCAGACATTCAAGGCTATCAAATGCGCACTAACGATTTCAAACGTATCTACTTCAATGATCAGGTGAATACCGCCGAGAATACTATACTTCTATTTGCATCGAATCAATCACAAGGGAATACGTTTTTAAATAACGCTCAGTTAGGAGAAGGGTTTATTGATCGCTATCAAGTCGATCATGACCAGGAACTCTCCAGACGGATGATGCAATCGAGCGGACTGTTCGTATTTTCCATTGTAACCTTATCAGCCAGTGCCCTATCTTTCTTCTTTATTATTCGCTCATCAATGTTGAAGCGTATTTATGAAATTGGAGTATACCGTGCGCTAGGTGTGAAACGCAGTGATGTCATCAAGCTGTTTTGGCTTGAAATACTGATTATTACGACCTTTTCATCCATGTTGGGTTACGGGGCGATGTATTATGTTCTCAATTACATCGACAACCAAACCAGACAGTTTATCGATGTGTTAAACCTAAGTACATTCACTTTCCTAAGCGGTATATTAATGATATACCTTATTAACTCTGTATTCGGGTTATTACCACTGTTTAACTTACTAAGAAAAACACCGGCACAGATTCATACTACATACGACTTATAATAAATAATGATGCCGCAAATATTTGCGGCATCATAATTGATTACAATATTTTACGTAAGTATCGATATCAAATTTGCGTTTCAATCCTTTATCATTCATGTAGCGCAACTTTCCAAGAATATCTCGTTCTTTCCACCCGTGGTCATGTTTTCCAAATAACCAGGCGACCGATGCATAGCTTACCGGGTCTCTGCCATCAAGGAAATAGGCATTATTCAGCGTGAGAATGGTTTGATAGGCTTCTTTGTAAGACTGTGACCATTCAATGATTTTTTTGCCCCAGTACATCCGCATATAATTATGCATATAGCCCGTTTCAACCATTTCTCTCATGGCCGCGTTAAAATAAGGGTCATGCGTATTAAAGGTTATATAATCTTCTTTGGTGTAAAGATAGTCACGTTTATCATTAATGTGAATATTCATCGTTTCATACGCCCACGGATCACTCATCGTTTCAAAGGTATCATAGCCCTCACAATAGGTCACGTAATTAAAGGCTAATTCTCGTCGTACGAGCAGTTGTTCTAAGTAGGCTTCACCGGATTGTCTTGAAATACTGCCTGCTTGCATGGCATCCTCAACACTTTGATAGATACGCATCGGGGAAATCATCCCAAAATGTAAGTACATTGATAGTTGTGAGGTTAACTGCTTAGCGGGGTCGTTGCTGTTGTGATAATGATTAAGTTTCTCATCAATAAAGTGATCGAGTTGTTTAAGGGCTTCCTCTTCGCCACCATTAAAATAAGGCGTCTTTCCAATTGAAACATCTACCCCTAATGATTCATTGATTGTCTGAGTATCTTGCTTTAAAAGATCACAATCACTTTTGTGTGAGTGTTGCAAGGGGCTAGGTTCGTTTAACTCCAGATAATCATCAACAACTTTTGTAAGTTTTGGTCGGATGGTGCGGGCCGCATATTCACATTTTTGACTTGCTTTTTCAATTGGGACTATCACATCATTTTCGGCACTCAAAGCATAAAGTTTTTCATCATCAGCCATATTTGTGAGTAATGTTCTTACCTGCCTCAAGGGTCTAAGATAGGCATGATCGAAGATAAATGCAGCTGCATCCTCAAAATACTGTGGTACAATTTTATTGAAGGCACCTTGTTTAACCGTAAAATCGATGCCTAAATCTGCTAAGGAAGTAGCTAACGTTCTCAATCCTTCAATCATAAAGTGAAAATGCCGTGCGTTACTGTCGGGATAATCACCATTTAAAACAAACAATACTTTTAAAGGTAATGAATGTTTGTTGGCAATTTTAATTGCGGCCTCTAAAGAAAAATTATCGTTGATTCGTTGTGTGGATTGCATCCAGTAAAGGACGAAATGCTTGTGGCTTTTAATAGGATGTGTATTGTATTGATGGAGACGTGCTTTAACCATAATTACCTCCTGGGGGGATATCTGTGATTGATTCAATTATTATCAAAAATTTTAAAGCGTTTAAAAATGAAACGGTTGTGCTGGGACATCATACTATGTTTATCGGGACTCACGCTTCTGGTAAAACAACAATTCTTGAAGCATTAGATGTGTTTTTTAATCATATCATTGATCATAGTGATATTCGGAATAAACGCAATGATGTAACGGTAGAAATTCAAATTGAAGAAAACCACTATAAAAAAGTATTCAGCCCGCCACACTATGTCTTTAATCCTGAAAAATCGACAGGAGACTTTTCCAAGCTACAAGACTACGTTTATTTGTATATGCCTAAAAAACCATACCCACTGCATTATTTTATTAATCAATGCCTCAGTCTTCATTATACTGTTCATTGCGAGTTGAATACAAGTGAAAGCTTGTGGGATTTATCGATGTTTAGTGATCATAAACCGCTAATCAATAATCATTTCTTCAGAGAAAAAGCCTTTCACCCCAACCAAACCCTTACCCTTCGTGAAGAGAAGAAAACACGATTTAAAATGTTAAAGATTCCAGAAGAAGTGAAGATGCTTTTGGGAGTAGATGAAATTGAGAAAAGCTTTCATTATTATGACTATAAAAAACTCCTTTCCAATCTTCATCAAGCCTTTTTTGTTTCTAAACAAAAACAGTTTATCAATGACTTTCCACATGCGTTGCATCCACTGTATAAGAAAGACATTCAAGGAGAATTAGATACTATAACGACCCCACTGGTTTCTACTAGACGTAAACCTTTTATCCTTGTCGAGGGTAAAACCGATGTGCCATGGTTTGAAAAAGGACTAGAAATCATCGGACGTTTTAGTGATTATCGTGTGTTACCCTGCGGTGGGTATGGCAATATCACATTTGTTGAAACCCAACTGAAGAAAGCTAACTATCGCACATTGGTCATCACTGATGGTGATATGGTGTCTAACGGTAAATACTATCGTCTTACACGTGATATCATTGAAATGTACACCGATATAAATTATTTGAATAAACATTTAGGGACTTCTTTTAAAGCAGTGCCTAAAAATAAAAAAGTCTTTTTAAAAGCGTTGGATGAAAGTGATGAAGTTGTCAAACGAAAATTAGCATCGTATGCAACAAATCGTTTGCACAAGTCTCATCCCTTTGTCCAAGAACTATTAAGTATTATCGAACACTACGAAAAAAACCAACCTAAATACTATAATAAAGGATGATTCCCTTGAAACCCTTGTCAAAAAAACACCAACAAATCAGTGCCTCCTTAACACTGGAAATCAACGCAAAAGCAAGTGCACTGCGAAAAGAAGGGAAAGATGTCTTGTCATTTGCTTCAGGGGAACCCAATCAAAACACCCCAGAAGCGATTCGCAATAAAGCCATCCAGCAAATTAATGATGGCCCTAACGGGTATACCGCTGCCCCGGGGTTAATTGAACTGCGCACGGCGGTTGCGAATAAATTACTTACTGACAATGACTTAACCTATGCGCCCGAACAAGTTGTCATCTCCTCAGGCGCAAAGCATGCATTGTTTAATGCCTTGCAGGCCCTTTGTAACCCTGGAGACGAAATTATTCAAATTGCGCCTTACTGGGTCAGTTATCCTGAGATGATAAAGATGGCGGGTGCAGTGCCTAAAACGCTAATAACCGATAAAAAAGATAATTTCCTGCCTCAAAAAGAATCACTCAATGCATTAATCACTTCAAAGACTAAAGCGATTATCATAAACTCTCCTAGTAATCCTACAGGTGTAGTCTATCCCAACGATACCTTGCAAATGATTGGTGAAGTGGCTGAAGCCCATGATCTTTACATCATCAGTGATGAAATCTATGAAAAACTGATTTATGAAGGCACCCACCAAAGCATCGCATCACTTTCTTCTGCGCTCAAAGAAAGAACCATTCTTATAAATGGTGTGTCGAAAGCCTACGCAATGACAGGCTGGCGGATTGGCTATAGTGCTAGTAACCCCCCGTTAGCTAAGATGATGAGTGCTATTCAATCGCACGCCACATCCAACGCGAACACCATCGCACAACACGCCGCCATAGAAGCCCTTGAAGGCGATCAATCCCCCATTAAATCTTTTAAACAATCCTTTGAAAAACGTCGAGAAATGATGTGTTCGGCGCTCGATGATATCAGGGGGATAGATTATATTAGACCTACCGGTGCTTTTTATGTCATGGTGGATATCTCATCCTTTTTTGGAAAAACTATTCTCAATCAGACCATTGAGGATTCCATAAGCTTTTGTAAAGTGTTTTTAGAAGAAGCGTTGCTCGCCGTAGTCCCAGGTATCGCATTTGCGGCCGATGAGTATATTCGTTTTTCTTATGCAACCGATGAACGTACCATTGAAAAAGGCATGCAGCGACTTAAGGTATTTTGTGAAAAATATGCATAAATGGCTATGTTCTTTTCAAAAAACTCTGAATAAAGTATAATAGGTTCAATAGGAGGTGGCGATATGCAATTTTACATAAAGCCAGAACATTTTGCGAAAAAAAGAAGCTTTACCATTCGTGATGAAAAGAAGAATCGTCTCTTCAAAGTTAAGGGAAAGTTTTTCTGGGGACTACGGTCTTTAGAAATCAAAGATATGAACTCTGAATTGTTATATCGAACCAAACGTCGTTTTGATGTGACCTTTTTCAAAAAATATACGATAGAAGATGAAAAAAATAATATTGTTGCGGTGATTAATCGGACAAGAGGGTTTAAAAAACCAAAATTCAAAATCGTTGTTTTTGATGAACAGTTTGTGATAGATGGTGATCTTTATGGTCATGACTTTTCTATCAGAGATAAAGAAAACACCTTGATTGCTTCAATGGGAAAGCGTGTTTTTCCTTCAGGCGAAGCCTATGAAATTGACGTACAAACAGAAAAAAAGCCGCTACTGCAATTATTCCTAATCATAACGATTGATCAATTTTTACATGAACGAAGAAAACGATAATTCCTGCATCATTTGTGGGGGGGAAACATATACACTCGAGGATGCTGAAATAAAGGTCCGTTACAATGTGTGTAAAAGTTGCGGCTTTACTTACAAACTCCCACAATATCATGTTGATCAGGTCAAAGAAAAATCGCTTTATGATAACCATCAAAATACGATGGAAAATGAAGGCTATGTGAATATGTTCATCCGTTTTTTAGAAGAATGTGTTGACCCTTACGTTAAAGGTGGTAAAGCACTGGATTTTGGGAGTGGCCCTGGTCCAGTACTATATGAACTTTTAAAACAGCGTGGTTTTCGCGCCAGTCACTACGATCCTTACTATCATGTTGACCATGATGTATTTGACAGTTGTTATGACTTGATTACTTCTACAGAAGTCTTTGAACATTTAAGTAGCCCAAATAAAACAATTCGCAATTTGTCGTATTTATTAGAAGACGGTGGCATTCTTGCGGTGATGACCTCTTTGCGTCCCACTTCCGATGAGGCCTTCCTCAAATGGTGGTATCGAAGAGACCAAACCCACATAGGCTTTTTTACGTTAAAAGCTTTTGAAGCATTAATCCAACCGTTAAGATTAAAATGTATTTATACCAATGAGAAGAACTATTTTGTGTTCAGAAAGGAATTTTCCCGATGAAAGTTTACACAAGCAATGCATCCCATTATCAATTTTTACAAGAAAATCTCCCTGAAACGATTACATTGACTGACAAAAAAGAAGAAGCGAATTATTATGTTGCGGGTCGTTTTTCTGAAGAAGATTACCATGAAAACTTACAAGGCATTATTATTCCCTTTACAGGCCATAACGGAATTGACTTAGATGCACTGCGTCGTCATAATCTAAAACTGTTCAATACAACTGTTCATTCTGTATATGTTGCTGAGATGGCCTTAAGATTAACACTTGGCATTCTAGGGAATCTTCCACTATATCATGAAAATATGCGCAAAACACGCTGGTCTAACCGTAACAATGACGAACGTATTCCTTGGATTTCACTGCTTGATAAAAAAGTCGGCATCTATGGATTCGGTCGGATTGGCCGCCATCTAAAAGCGATGCTCTCACCACTGACAAACCAAGTCTATACCATTGACCGAGGAAAAGATTACGGGGATGCGTTATTGGTGGATTCACTTGAAGCACTGTGTGAAATCAGTGATATTGTCATTGTAGCGGCCCCGCTTAATGAAACCACTGAAAATGCTTTTGATGATAATATTTTAAAAACCATGCACGGTAAATTTCTTATCAACGTGGGAAGAGGCGCTATTATCAACCAAGCGGCATTGTATCACCGCTTAAAAGATGGTACCTTAAAAGGATTCGCCTCTGATGTATGGTATAACTATCCAAAAGATACACAATATCAAGCCCCCGCGGACTACCCGATTCACACTTTGGAAAATGTACTCATGACACCACATTGTGGAGGGTTTGCGGAAGAGTCTCCAAGAAAAATCCAACAAAAAGTGCTCGATCATCTTTTAAACATCAATGCTGGTGATTTCTCGGAAATGTTAGATACTTCAAAACTTAAGTAAGTCTCTCAAACGAGAGGCTTTTTCTTTATACAGTATGTTACAATAACACTAAGGTGATGCTATGAAAAAATCCTATAATGAACAACATATCCTATTTTCGCGGGTATCATTAGATAAAGATAGTCCTGCATATAAAGATTTTTACCAAAAACATCCTGAGTATCAAGTGGGCGATGATGCCATCAGGGGGATGAACTTTTTGGATGGTCTAAAAAAAGAAAAATTATTTAAACAACGATTTTTCCCGATGTTTACCAACAATGAACATATCATCAAAAATTTATATCAGACCTTAGACGAGATTCCTTTGGGAGAAAAAGTTCCCCAGAAAAAAGATTTTCATAAAAATATTAAAGCCATCACCAAACACTATGGTGCGATTGATGTTGGCATCGTTAAATTAAACGAAGGACACTATTATACGCATCATGGGAATCGTAATAAACTGTTGGGTGAGGAAGCTTACGGCAAACCGATCACCACGCGTTATCAGACTGCGATTGTCTTTTTAGTGCCTATGGCAGAAGATGCGCTTAAGCGTTCACCGTATTTCGAAAGTATTGCAGAAACACAAAATGCCTATCTTAATATGGCGTTTACCGGGTTCCGTCTGGCCAGTTATTTAAAGACACTTGGCTATCGTTCTATGTTTCAAAGTGAAATTCATTATTTGACACCCCTTGTTCCACTGGCTTATGATGCAGGATTAGGTGAAATCGGGATGACGAACCACTTATTACACCCTGAATATGGGAACCGTATACGTATCGGAGCGGTTATGAGTGATATAGCGCTTGATGAAGATAACCCTATCGATTTTGGGCTTAAAATGTTTTGTGAACGCTGTGCGCTTTGTTTGATTAACTGTCCGATGCAATCAATCAGTTTTAAAAAACGGTGGGTGAATGATCGTTTATTTTATAAATTCAACGATCAAAGCTGCTTTAAAATATTTAAAAACGCCGGTACTGACTGCGGGGTATGTATTCAAAGTTGTCCTTTGTCTTACGGAATTGGGTCATCAACACTCTATCAAATTAAGAATGACAGATTAGCCATTGATACAGTGATTCAAAAGCATCTCGATGAATTAGGTAGAAGACCTGCCATCAAACATCAATTATCAATCGTGGAGGAATGATTATGCAAGAGACAATTGATATTCATGGCATGAGTGAATTTGAAGCCATTAAAACTTTAGAAAAATTCATTGCATCGCTAAGTGATTCCGTTACAGAAGTCGTTGTGATTCACGGTCATAATAGCGGACGGATTTTAAAAGATATGCTTGCCAATCCAAACAAATTACGTTCTAAACGCATCAAACGTCGCCGTTACACGATGAATCAGGGCGAAACCATATTGGAGTTGTACTGATGTTTAAATCTAAGATAT
>PWOH01000113.1 GCA_003557505.1 Mollicutes bacterium
CCAGGTTCAACCATGGATAATTGTAAACGACTGCGGTTAAGATCCACACCGACAACCCATACATCCACAACATCTCCGACTTTCACTACATCTAGGGGATGTTTGACAAACTGTTTAGTCAGTTTTGAAATATGAACCAACCCATCTTCTTTAACACCACAATCCACAAAGGCACCGAAGTCCACAACATTACGTACTGTCCCTCGGAGTTTCATGCCTTCTTTGAGGTCTTCTAAGGATAAGACATCACTTTTTAGTATGGGCGCAGGGGCATCATCCCTTGGGTCTCTTAACGGTGAAATCAATGACGCAAAGATATCTTCTATCGTGGGAATACCCGCATTTGTGCTTTCTGTAAAATCTTTCGCCTTTAATGGTTTGATTTTCTCTCTTAAGGCATCCGTACCAATCATACTCAGATTGGCATCAACACTATCCAATATTTTCATCGCAACTTCATAACTTTCCGGGTGAATTGACGTCTTATATAACGGATTATCACCCTCAGCGATGCGTAAGAATCCAACGGATTGTTCAAAGCTTTTATCTCCGAGTCCAGAAACTTTTTTAAGTTGCTTACGATTGGTAAAGGCCCCGTTATCCTCACGATATCCAACAATATTTTTAGCAACCTTCGATGAAATACCCGAAACATAATTTAGTAGTGAAGGCGAAGCAACATTTAAGTCCACGCCGACTTGGTTAACCGCTGTTTCCACAGTAAAATCTAGTGAGTCCGAAAGTTTCGATTGACTGACATCGTGTTGATATTGACCAACGCCAATACTTTTAGGGTCAATTTTAACCAGTTCAGACAGGGGATCTTGAAGCCGTCTTGCAATACTGACGGCACTTCTTTCTTCAACCTGAAGATCAGGAAATTCTTTTTTAGCAAGTGGTGAGGCACTATACACAGACGCACCTGCTTCATTGACAATGGTATAAAAGACTTCTTTATCGGTCTTCTTCAACAACTCAACCACAAAGGCTTCGGTCGGACGAGACGCTGTTCCGTTTCCAATAGCCACAATATCGATTGAATATTTATCAATCATCTTAAGAACTTTTTCTTCCGCCTTTTGGGTCGCTGCATCAGAAACACTATCACCCGTTTTCTTTGCGTGCGGATAAATAACATCAACGGCTTTTAAAGTCCCCATTTCATCTAAAGTCGCCAGTTTACACCCTGTTCTGTAGGCCGGATCGATTCCTAATACTTTCTTCCCTTTAAGTGGCGGCGAAAGCAATAAGGCGCGTAAGTTCTCACTGAAAATATGAATCGCATGATCTTCGGATTTTTCAGTAAGCTCACTGCGTAGTTCTCGTTCAATTGAAGGGGCAATTAAACGTTTATAGGCATCTTTATAGGCCGCTTCAACAATCGCTTCAGAAGGCGTGGAACTTGAGATAAACTGACGGTGAAGGTAGTCGTGAATGCGGGTTTCATCCATATCAACTTTCACCCGTAAGACTTTTTCTTTTTCACCACGATTTAACGCCAGCACTCTGAAGAGTTTAATGTGTTTAATAGAATCTTTGAAATCATAATACATTTCATAGATTTTTTGTTCGTCCGAGGCATCTTTTTTGAGTTTTGAAATAATCTGACCGTTTGAAAAGGTTTGATTGCGAATCCATTTTCTCACTTTCGCATCATCACTGATGCGCTCAGAAATAATGTGTGAAGCGCCTTCAATCGCCGCTTCGACAGATTCAACTTCATCGGTTAAAAAAGCCTTTGCGGCTTCTTCAGGATCAAAGTCAGGCTTGAACTCAAGAATAAGATCGGCCAATGGTTCAAGGCCTTTTTTAATCGCAATGGTCGCTTTGGTTTTTTTCTTCTCTTTAAACGGACGATAAAGGTCTTCAACATCAATTAGCTGTTTGGCTGCGATAATCGCAGTTTTCAACTCATCCGTAAGCAACCCTTTTTCATCAATGAGACGAATAACATCCTCTTTACGTTCTTTTAACTGCGTTTGATATTGATAAGCCTTGTCAATTTCGCGAATAGACTCCTCATCAAGTCCACCGGTCATCTCTTTACGATAACGTGCGATAAAAGGAACGGTATTGTCCTTCAATAGGGTCAATACCGTTTCAACGTACTTATCCTTAATGCTTAAGCGTTTCGATAGTTCTGTAATAATAGTTTGTTCCATAAAAACCTCCGTTATGGTGTGTAAGTTTCCGCAATAATATCCTCAAATAACGCTTGAATTGGTGCAACGCCGACAATCGGACCATCTAGGACTTCCCCATCTTGCATCACGACGATGCTTGGTACATGGCTAACTGGCGCAGGGGATTCTCCTGTAGTTTGATATGAAAGTACCATCGGTATTTTGTCTTGATGATTCTGATAATAATCTGCAATATCATCGAAGAGATCCTGACAAGCGGGACATTGAGGTAAATAATAATATATTAAATACGGTTCGCCTGTTTCATCATACGTCGATAACTCCGAAAAATCATCGATATGGGTCATATCATCATAATCAAAACCACCACAAGCCACTAACAACATCGTTGAAAAGGCAAGCATGGCTGTGAGAATATATTTTTTATAGTTCATTAAAACCAACTCCTGTTTTTTCTCATTGTAAGTGAATAAGCTCAGCTTTACAAATAATTAGCCCGTAAATATCAATCAATCCATGTAAGATTCAAAATCAATCGAATCAGCGTTTTCCAGGAAAGCCAAGATGTCTTCCTGACCATAAAATGCTTCTTTGATTTGTTCATTTGCTAAAATCAATAATGCCGGTTCACTAAACAACATATCATCGCTGCGTACACCAATCATATCATAGAGATTCGCCACAAAAAAGGGAACCTCATTGTTAATGTCTGATCCAAACGATAATACTGTTTCATTGATGGCTGCACTTGCTTCAGAGGTCCCTGAATCATCTCGGCCATAAACATAAACAATATTCGGCTCATCCCAAGCCATATCACGAATGTCATCCCAATTATCCAAATGGTCAAAATCGCTGTAGGCATACGCTCCAAAGGTTTGTGTGTCTTCTTCTAAAGTTCCACGCGTGAGGGGCATCCAATAATCATCATTCCTATAGGCCTCGATAAAATTCATAATAGGCACAGCTCCGTAAAAACGATCTTCGATTTGACCATTCTTAACAACCATTAGTTTAGGACCACGAGACGCAACATTAATGGGTCTTTCTCCACTGATTTCACGAAATGAAAAAACATGCATATCAAACGCATGATCACCTTCTTTTGCGAACACAAATAATTCTTCGTTAATCAATTGTGTCCCCTGTGATTCACAACCAAAGGTATCTTGGTCATACATATACACCAGTTCATAACTGTCTTGACCAATTTCAGTGAACGCTTCCCACGTATCGACACGGGTAAAATCCCGATAGCTATAGCCGCCGTAACTAGGGCCACCACATGAAGCCAATAATATAAAGCCACTTAACACTGTAATTAACATCATTGTACGTTTCATTGTTTGTCACCTCTATAAAGCATACACACAGCGACCGCGTAATTCTCTGAATGGGAAATACTGATTAATACTGTGTCTTCTTCTTTGTATTTTGATTGAACATATGGCGCTCCTGAAGGCGCATTTAAGATGCTGACATCCCTAAAATTAAGGGGTTCTTCAAATATTTGATAAGCCTTTGAATACGCTTCTTTCGCCGCAAATCGTCCCGCTAAAAATTCAATTTTACGATCTGTTCGACTAATACGCTCGTACAACGTTTTTTCCGCATCAGAAAGCACACGGTTAATAAATCGTTCATCAATAATCGTCTTAATACGTTCAAATTCAACGATATCAATGCCTAATCCATCACTTTTCATATTCTTCCAAAGCCTCCTGTGCTATATGGTTAATGTTTCTAAACCGATGATTCAATCCTGATTTGGAGATTTGCTTGGTGAAATGTTCAACTGATAACTCACTTAGCTCAACCAATGATGCCTCCGGATAAGTCTTTCTAAGAAATATGGCTTCTTTCACACTTTTGGGTAACTTTGATTCGTCGACCAATTTATCGATAATTTCAATATTTTTCAGTTGTTTATTTGCCGCTTCAAAGGTTTTATTCTGATTGGCTAGTTCCATATTCATTACACGGGTAATCGAATTGACAAAATCTCTTTTGATTCGTTCATCCTCATAAGTGAAAAGCGCGTTAGAAGCCCCCACTAATCGTAAGAAATCTGATATTTTCTCCGAATCCTTAATATAGACTAACACCCCGCGTTTTTTCTCATGAACTTTAGCTTTTAACTCATAGATATTCAATAAGTTCATCAAATCTTCCGCATACGCTTTAGAAGGAACCGATATTTCCATATGATACGATGAAGAATGGGGATGATTAACCGAACCGCCCGCAAGGAATGCACCTCTTAAAAAGGCCCGTTGACAACATTCTTTAGTGATAATACTATCGTCAATAGACTGCGCAAACCCATGGTCTTCATCCATCAAACCAAGTTCACGAATAATCATGTTCACTTTTTCTTTAACGACCATTAAATATTGATTTTTCTTTTGTAATCTAACGCCTTGTTTACTCAAGACATCAATGTTTACCGGATATAAAGCTTTTAACATTTGAATCGCTTTTCTCGCAATAGGTAAAGATGTCGTTTGATAGACGACACGCATGCCTTCACTACTTAATGAAAGATAGCCATTGATTGCCAACATCGCCGATAACGAGGCTACCATACAATGTTTATCTTGTTTGATATGAAGTAATTCTTTTTTCGTATCGGATGTAAAAGACATTGTTAGCCTCCTTATGCGCGTTTTTTATATAAGTTTAAAAATAATCCCAACATGACCCCTAATAGCGCAGCAAAGAAGGGTCTATACGTTTCATTTAACAAAAACGTAATCGTATGGGCAGGAATCCAAAACAAAGGAATTGTCCTCATAAGCATACCAATAAATGCGGGATAGTCAATAGCCTTCAAGGTACTTTTCAAATCAAAGACGCTAGATTCAATGCGCGATTCAATGATTTGATCGGTAATCCTATGAAATAACATCATCGTTGGCGCAAAAAATGCGTTCATTAATACACTCGTGAACAAGGCGAACATAAAGATATTTCCTTCAAAGGGAAGTATATTATTCGCTTGCAAGGTTTCTACGCCAGCAGGAAAGATTTGGAACACCAATACCACAAATACCCCAATAATTCCCCAAACCATCATTTTCCAGAGTAACCCAGTTACTTTATAATCGTGAAATCGAATCCGCCGCGACAGCACATCACCAATCGAAGCAAACAGAAAAAATTTAAAAAACCCACCAATTAACAAAAATTCATCTGTGAACGTGAAAAAAAGCTCATGGGTAAAAGGAATGACCAAGAAAGTCACCACACCAATAAGCGCTAGCAGAAATATATAATCTTGTCGTTTAATCATAACAACACTCCAATATAGGTCAATACCACATCGATAAAAAACAATATAATCAAACCATTAATAAACGCTCCGCGTACTGACATTAAAAACGGGTGAATAAACGGATGAACATAGTAGACGGTAAAGGCACTAATAAGCCCAAAGATACTGGTAGGCAACCAGCAGGTATAAGGGCTTTTACACACTGAAAAGGTTTCGGTGTAATCCCACAAATTAAGGCCATACATTCGGAAAAACATGTGCCCACTAACAGCTTCCATCATATACGTGGTCACAATGCCAGTGATTATAAGCAGGATGATTTGGAGTGGAAATAAGGAAACGTATTTCTTAAGTTGCTGATAAACTAACAACGTTAAAACAACTCCAACACCATACATCGGTTGATACGGTCCAAAAAGAACACTGTTGTCTATCCAGTATCCTCTAAAAATCAAATTAATCAAACGTTCCAAGCCATAACCGGCAATACTGTAGACAATTATCAAATATACTGTATTTCGCAAAATAATCACCACTATTATTATAACGTATCTTCAAAGAAAAAACGATGCTTTATCGCATCGTTTATCTTTTGTTAGTTTTCTAGGTTTTCAATGTATTTCGCAACATTTTGAGCCGCAATCGCACCATCGGCTGTCGCCGTTACAATTTGGCGAAGTTCTTTTTCAATGACATCACCAATCGCATAGATGCCTGGTAATCCTGTTTCCATTAATGCATTCGCTTTAATGTAGCCTTGTTGGTTGGTTATACCCAAGTCTTGAATAAAGCTTGTATTAGGAATTTGACCAATAAAGACAAAAACACCGTCTGTTTTAAATTCTTCCGTTTCATCAGAGTGTACATTTTTAAGGGTTACACTTTCTAATTTATCGGATCCATTAAAACTGGTTACTTCATAGCCGAGTTTAAAGTCGATCATATCATTCTTTTGTGCTTTTTCAACAGTTCCTTTGTGGGCTTGCAGAGAATCTAAAATGTTTACAACCGTTACTTTTACATTCATGCTCGTAAGGTAGATAGCCTCATCGATGGCACTATTCCCCCCACCAAGCACAATGACTTCTTTATTTTTAAAGAAGGCACCATCACAAACAGCACAGAAGCTAATCCCTTTGCTTTGAAATTTATCTTCATTCGCTGCACCGACTTTACGGGGCTTAGTGCCACTACCGATAATGACCGCTTTGGCTTTAAAAACCTTCCCGTCTTGCGTATGTACTTCTTTATGGGTTTCTTTATCGACGATGCCATTGACATCACCGTACTGATATTCAACCCCCAATTCTTGCGTGTGCGTAAACATTTTTTCACTTAATTCAAACCCTGTAACTTTTCCAACACCAGGATAGTTCTCAATTTCAAACGTATCGACCATGTAGCCGCCTGGAGAAGACTTCTCAATCATCATCGTTTTTAAGTTGGCACGTTGTGTATAAATTGCGGCAGTCATCCCACCGGGTCCTGCGCCAATAATAATTACATCGTACATAAAATAATCACCTCGATTTTCTATTGTACCGCATTTTCTTCTAAAATTTCAACATAATGCTTACGGCGAACCACAAAATGATTCACCACAAGGAATGCGATACCGCTCAAGGCCATAATGATGCTGATAACTTGGGCTGCACGAAGGTTTGTGTTGCCAACAAAAAGTGCATCTGTTCGCATAAATTCGATGAAGAATCGTCCCACAGAATACCAAATTAGATAAAAAGCCAATAAATCACCACTGCGTAAAAATGGCAAGCGACGAATCACAAAAATGATTCCTAGTCCGAGTAGATTCCATAATGATTCGTAAAGGAACGTGGGATGATGATAATAAGTCCCTTCACCACCGGGCGTATTATACATATTATTAACGATGAAATCCGGTAATCGTAAGGTATTGCTTAAAAATGAATATTGTTCATCCAGTGATAAATTAGCTGTACCGTTGGTCATTCCACCAATGACACCACCATGCGCTTCTTGATTGAAAAAGTTTCCCCAACGACCAAATGATTGACCAATCAAAAATCCTGGCGCAATCAGATCAAAGACTCTATAAATATCAATTTTTCTTACTCTCGTATAGATGATAGCAGCAACCAAGGCAACAATAAAGCCACCGTGAATCGCAAGACCACCTTCAGTAATCCTAAAGATACGGCCTAAATCACCACTATAACGTTCCCATTCAAAAATGACATAATAGATTCTGGCCCCTAAAATAGCTAGTGGCAATATAATGATCAAACCATCAACAATATAATCTGATTTAATCCCAAGTTTTTTTCCTTCTTGAATGCCCATGATCAATGCACCGAGTACACCAAGTAAAATCATGAAACTATACATGTAAACCGTAATTGGCCCGATGCTAAATAATTCATTTGACAACGGCGAATGTGTCGGGTCCAGATGGGCTGCGGTTAAAATAGTGTTTAACATATAAATCCCTCATTATTTTTTTGTATTTTTATTCTTTATTTCATTGGATATCGCATCAGTAAAGTCTTTTGCCATATTCGTCCCTAAAAATTTAAGACGCGCATTCATCGCAGCAACTTCAACTAATGATGGGACACTTCTAGCAGCGGTAATCGGTATTTTAACACTGACAACTTCAGTATCGAAAATTGTTTCGGTCTGAGCGTCTAATCCTAGACGATCATATTCCACGTCATCTTCCCATTGCATAAGTTCTACAATAAGCATAATGTTTTTGTTTTCTTTATATGCGGAGGCTCCAAACAATTTCACAACATTGACGATCCCAATTCCACGAATTTCTAAGTGTTCACGGAGTAATTTCGGCGCTTCACCCACAAGGTTCCCAACTTCTTTTTGATAGACATCCACACGGTCATCCGCAACAAGCTGATGGCCTCTTCTAACAAGTTCTAAGGCAACCTCACTTTTTCCTACACCACTTTTTCCTTTAATGATAACGCCAACCCCGTTAATATCAACAAGGGTTCCGTGAATGGATTTACGAGGGGCTAACTTACCATAGAGGTACTGATATAACTTACTGAATAGTTCACTGGTCTTTAAATAGCTCTTTAAAACGGGCACATTATATTTATTACCCATTCTGATGAATACATCCGGTACTTCAACGTGTTTAGAAAAGATAAACGCTGGCGGTTGTCTTTCAAACAGCATCTCAACTCGTATTTCTTGGTCTTCTTGGGATAGCCATCCAAAGAAGGTGACTTCTTTACTCCCGAATATTTGCACACGGTCGTCTTCAAAGAAATCAAATAATCCGGCCAACTCAATCCCGGGTCGGGTGAGTTGTGGGTTTTTAATATTCGTGTTTAACCCAGATTCACCACTTACAATCTCCAGTTTGAACTCAGCAATTAAATCATTAACAATTAGTCCCATGTTACCACCTCATCATATAGCGTAAAATAATATTGCGAATAAAATGTGAAAGTAAATACCTAAATACTACAAACGACCCAATGAATATGACAAATGTCGTTTCATTGGTGAAATTGAACATGCCAATAAATAAGTAATGTTCGAGTAAATAAAACAGTGTTAGATATCCGAAAAAGAAGATGAAACCAAGTGTCTTTAAGACAAATTTGAAGTGATTAAAGACAATATAATGTCTAAATAACACTTCTATCAAGGTATAGACACCGACAAACGCCAAGAGGTCAACTAAATGTCCGGAAAAGCTGACAAAATCAAAAATCTCACTAAGTCCATAGATAACCACTAAGTTCAAAAAGAAATACATCGCAAAGTTAATAATGCCATTTTGATGAAATCTTGATCCGAACTCTATCATTATCATACCACGTGTACTGCGATTACTTTTCTGTGAGGACTGTTTCTTTTGTTCGAGCTCTTTGAGTTGTTTCAACAAATCCTGGATTTCCTTTTCTTTTTCTTCGCGTGACTTTTTATCCTTTTCTTCTGATTGATTATTGTTTTCTTCGTTTTTTGGTTGTTTTTCTTCCCCGTTTTTTTTCTCTTCTTCGCTCATACTATGCCCCTTTTAGTACCGTTTTTAAATATTTCCCTGTATGTGATGCTTCAACGTTACAAATTTGTTCTGGTGTCCCTTCAGCAATAATCTCACCGCCAGCGGCACCACCTTCTGGCCCAAGGTCGATAATATGGTCTGCAACTTTGATCACATCGAGGTTATGTTCAATAATAACGACAGTCGCCCCCTGAGAAACGATATTGTCAATGACTTCTAACAAGCGTTTGACATCATCGGAATGAAGCCCTGTGGTTGGTTCATCGAGTATATACAGTGTGTCTGAGGTAATGCGTTTGTGTAATTCTTTGGCCAGTTTGACACGTTGGGCTTCTCCACCACTGAGTGTTGGAGCGGGTTGACCGATTTTAAGGTAACCAAGGCCCACATCAATCAAGGTTTGCAGTTTATGTTTGGCCTTGGGGATGTTTTCAAAGAATATCACCGCTTCTTCAATGGTCATATCTAAAACATCCGCAATAGTTTTTCCTTTATACGTAACTTGCAAGGTCTCTTGATTATAGCGTTTCCCATCGCATGATTCACAAGGAACGTAAACATCAGGTAAGAAATGCATTTCTATTTTCAAGACGCCATCACCATTACATTTTTCACAGCGGCCGCCTTTGACATTAAAAGAAAACCGTCCCTTTTGATACCCACGAATCTTCGCTTCGTTGGTCATGGCGAAAATATCACGAATATTGTCAAAGACCCCGGTATAGGTTCCGGGATTACTGCGTGGGGTTCGCCCGATTGGTGATTGGTCAATATTAATCAGTTTACCGATATGGGCAGAGCCGTTAATACGGTCAAATTCACCTGCCATTAAAGGCTTCGGATACAGGAGATTGTGTAAGCCTTTATATAAGCATTCGTTGACCAAAGAGCTTTTTCCCGATCCACTCACACCACTTACAACACTCAACACACCTTTAGGGAATTTAACATCAATGTTTTTGAGGTTGTTTTCTCTTGCGCCTTTGATGGTAATGGATTTTCCGTCACCCTTGCGGCGTTGCTTAGGAACTTCAATACGTTTTTTTCCAGACAAATACTGCCCTGTTATCGAATGATCAGCTTTAAGAATTTCATCGTATGTGCCTTGGAAGACCAATTGGCCACCATGTTCTCCAGCGCCAGGCCCAATATCGACAATCTGATCTGCTAGCTGCATGGTTTCTTCATCATGTTCCACAACGATTAATGTATTGCCTAAATCACGCATGCTTTTAAGGGTGTCAATCAACCGACGGTTATCGCGTTGATGAAGACCGATAGAAGGCTCATCAAGAACATAAAGTACCCCAGTAAGTTGTGAGCCAATTTGTGTAGCCAAGCGAATACGTTGAGATTCTCCGCCTGAAAGCGTCGCCGCTCTTCTAGATAAGGTCAGATAATCAAGTCCGACATTTTTTAAAAATGCCAATCGTGAGGTAATTTCTTTAAGAATCATTGCTGATATTTTTTGTTCTGTTGAGGTTAAGTCCATCGACTCAATAAACTTCAGTAACTCCTGCACGGACATGTCGGTCATTTCAATGATATCCAAGCCTTGAATCTTAACACTCAAAGCCGCTTCATTTAACTTTTTCCCATGACATTTCCCACAGGTTTTTTCTGTCATTAATGTTTCAATCCACTCCCGCATAAAGCGTGAAGTCGTTTCAATATAACGCCGTTCAAGGTTATTGATGACGCCTTCATAATAATCATATTTTTCATGTTGAACTTTTTTCGTCTTCCCTTGAAATCTAAACTCAAGGGGCTCATCCGACCCATAGAAAATTAAGTCTCTTTGAGCTTTTGTGTAGGTTTTAAACGGCTTTCTTAAATCAATTCCATAATGCTTACCCAACACTTCCAGTTGTTTAAAATGATAAGTGTTCGTGTTTTGCCATCCTTTTATAGCGCCTTCATAAACACTTAAGTCTTCATTGTGGACTAAGAGGTTAGGGTCTATCTTTTTCTTATAGCCTAATCCCCCACACGCGTCACACGCACCGTAGGGTGCATTAAAGGAAAACAGTCGTGTTTCTAACTTTCCAATTGAAAAATCACAATGTGGACAAGCAAAATGTTCACTGAACGTATGGGGTTTCCCATTGATAAGAACAATCACTTTGCCTTCTCCCATTTTCGCGGCGGTTTCCAACGAGTCATATAGACGCGAGCGGACTTTATCACGAAGTTTTAAACGATCAATGACAACGTCAATCGTATGGGTTTTATTTTTTTCTAAATTAATGTCACTATCAACATCGACAATCTCGCCGTTAAGGCGAATGCGCACGTACCCATCTTTCTTCAACTGTTCCAGCGTTTTTTGATGAGTCCCTTTTTTACCTTGAATAAGCGGTGCCAACACTTCAATTCGGCTGCCTTCCTCTTTTTCAAATATGCGATTACGCATCTCTTCAATGGATTGTGAAGTAATTTCTATGTCGTGTATCGGACAAAAAGGTTTACCGACTCTTGCATATAATAACCTAAGATAGTCATAAATCTCTGTGACCGTACCCACAGTACTTCGGGGATTTTTACTTGTTGTTTTTTGGTCAATCGATATAGCCGGCGACAATCCCTCAATGCTTTCTACATTTGGTTTTTCCAAATTCCCCAAAAACTGTCTTGCATAGGCGCTCAAACTCTCAACATAACGCCTTTGGCCTTCTTTGTAGATAGTATCGAAGGCTAGTGAGGTTTTCCCTGATCCACTTAACCCTGTCATGACAATAAACTTGTCTTTAGGTAAAGTAATATCAAGACTTTTAAGATTGTTTTCTTGTGCGCCTTTGATTACAATGTTTTTCATGTTTACACGTCCTTATTCGTCGAGCATATCACGTAATGTGTCCTCGTCGATAATTGCAACACCGAGTGATTGGGCTTTATCATATTTGGACCCAGGGTCTTCCCCAGCGCACAAATAATCGGTATTTTTAGATACAGAGCCTGTGACTTTTCCACCCAAGGCTTCTATTTTTTCTTTCGCTTCTTTACGGCTCATTGAAGAAAGACTTCCCGTGAGCACAATTGTTTTACCAGAAAATACGCCTTGAGATGGCGCTTTCCCTTTATATTTCATGTTGACACCCATCGTGTTTAAATCGTTTATAATCGCCACATTATCATCATTGGAAAAATAGGTGGTGACACTATAGGCGATTTTTTCACCAATATCATCTAAAGCCAATAAATCATCGACTTGTGACTCTACTATAGCAAACATATCTTTAAAATGCATTGCCAACACTTTTGAAACCTTTTTCCCAACGAAGCGAATGCCAAGACCAAACAAAAGATTTTCCAAAGAATTTTCTTTTGATTTCTCAATATTTAACAGTAACTTTTCAATGCTTTTCTTACCGAAACCACTGCGATTCATCAAGGCATCTTTATGATCATTTAGACGGTATATATCAGGGATACTTTTTAAATACCCCTCATTATAATACAGTTCCATAATCTTAGTGCCTAAGCCTTCGATATTCATCGCTTCTCGCGAAGCGAAGTGAATCATTGTCTCCAGTCTTTTCGCTGGACACTCCGGGTTTGGACAGAAGTGTTCGAGTTCACTTTGACTTCTTTGAAGCGGCGTCTCACATTTCGGACAGTTTTCAATCATTTTAAAAGGAACTTGTGTGCCATCGCGGCGTTCTTTAATGACTCCCACAACTTCAGGAATGATGTCACCAGCTTTTTTGATGCTGACGGAGTCATGGATTCGAATGTCTTTATCCAATACATATTTTTCATTATGAAGCGTCGCTCTTGAAACTGTTGAACCCGCAACTTCCACAGGTTCCATCACCGCAACGGGGGTGACTTGACCAGTTCGTCCCACTTGGAAGAAAATGTCTTTGATGACACTCATCACTTCTTCAGCCTTAAATTTGTAGGCCGTCGCCCATTTGGGACTTTTTGCCGTATATCCAATCGTTTCATACAACGTTCGCTCATTCACTTTCACGACAACACCATCAATATCATAAGGATAGTCATGACGATCATTTTCGATGGTTTTAGCCTGTGTTATGACCGCGTCAATCGTTGTAGCTTTCATCGAGACCGGATTGGTTTTAAAGCCTAAGTCGGACAGTTTTTTCAAGGCTTCTTCATGGGTGATTTCCGCTTCACTGTCGGCTTCACTCATCGCATAAATAAACATATCAAGATCGCGCTGTGCCGCAATTTTACTATCGAGTTGTCTGATCGTACCCGCAGCCGCATTACGAGGGTTTTTAAACAAGGCATCGCCGTTTTCATTTCTCGCCTCATTCAACTTCATAAAGGCAGCCTTAGGCATGAAAATCTCCCCTCTGACTTCAATGGTAAGCGGTTGTTTCAAATGGAGGGGGACACTCTTTATTGTTCTAACATTATGGGTAATATCCTCCCCTGTGGTCCCGTTACCACGCGTTGCGGCACGAACAAGATAACCCTCTTCATACTTTAAAGAAGCCGCTAATCCATCAATTTTTGCTTCAACCATATAGGTAAAATCAGAGACTATCTTTTTGAGGCGGTTGTCAAAAGCGATTAAATCATCCGCATTAAACGCATTGCCTAAGGATAACATCGGAATATCGTGGTCCACTTTCTTGAACCCTTCCAGTACCTCACCACCAACACGCATGGTTGGGGAATCATTGGTTTTATATTCCGGGTGTTTTTCTTCCAGTTCGACCAGTTCATTCAATAACTTATCGTATTCAATATCGGAAATACTGGGACGGTCTAAGACATGATACTCATAATCATAGTGTTCAATGCGTTTCCGCAAGTCTTGTATTTTTTGTAAAATATCACTCATGGTTTCACCTCTATGCTTTTTTTAAGGCTGGATGGTCTTTCATTAAGGTCTTGATGCCGTGTTCCTTAGAGAAGGCGATTTTGCATTGGTCTTTGATCACACTGACCACAACCCCTTCTCCAAAGGTCTTATGTATCACTTTATCGCCTTGGGCAATATCATTGGTGGTGCGTGATTCAAGTGACGCTTTTTTCGCACGGAAAGCTTTTGTCTGACGGTAATCACTTTCGTAGCGTTTAGAATTTTCTTGTGTTTCTTTTGCTAAGCCTTCAAACTGGAGTTTTTCTTTATCAATCTGATTGATAAACATTGAATCGGGATTACTGACAAAATCACCATAGTGTTGACGGGACTTTGCGTTTGTAAAGTACAACTTCTCTTTTGCGCGGGTAATCCCGACATACATCAAGCGTCTTTCCTCTTCGATTTCTTTGGGATCACTGAGACTTTTAAGTGATGGGAATAACCCCTGTTCAGCCCCAACAATAAAGACCACTTTAAACTCAAGGCCTTTCGCCGAATGCAGTGTCATCAACGTAACCGCATTATCATCGGCTTCTTCATCTTCCTGACTTTTAAGCGCAATATCCTCAAGCACATACGTCAATAACGTCAGTTTATCGTTGATACCATAAGTTTGTTCACTTTCTTTGAACATCGTTTTTAGCTCGAGGATGTTCTCAAAGCGGACATCCCCTTTTTCATCTTTATCCAGAGCAGCTTTATATCCACTCGCATTCAATAAATCATCAATTAAGGTATTAAAATCACTGGTCTCCAGTGTTTTAATCATCGTTTGAATCAAATCAACGAATGATTGTAGTTTTTTAAGCGGCCCGTTGCCTAAAGGATTATCTTTATCATAGATCGCTTCATAATACGACATTTCATACTTATGCGCAAAACGCTTTAAGGTTTCCATCGTCTTACCGCCAATCCCACGTCTGGGTTCATTGACAACCCGTTCAAAACTATAATCATCATACGGATTGACAATCAACCGTAAGTAGGCCACCATATCTTTAATCTCTTTACGTTTAAAGAAACTGGTATTACCGACGATTTTGTAAGGCAACCGTTTTTGCATGAAGACCTCTTCAAAGACACGCGATAAAGCGTTGGTGCGATAAAGAATCGCAAAATCCTCATAGTGATAGCCTTCACGCACTAACGATATAATCGTATCGGCAACGTAATGTACTTCATCGGCATGATTAAATCCTTTGTAAAGTGTTAGTTTATCCCCTTCACCCTTACTGGAAAACAAGTTCTTTTCAATACGGTTCTTATTGCCTTTTATCACTTCGTTCGCCGCACTCAAAATTCTGTTGGTTGAGCGATAATTTTCTTCTAACAAAATAACCTTAGGCTCAGAAAAATCCCGTTTAAAACGACGAATATTCTCAATATTCGCACCACGAAAGGCATAAATACTCTGATCTTCATCCCCAACGATAAAGACATTCTGATGTTCACCAGTTAACAAGCGAATCAATTCATATTGAGCATTATTGGTATCCTGAAACTCATCGACTAAAATATATTGAAAGAGTTTTTGGTAATGTTCACGTAACGATTGTTGTTCTTTGAGCAAGCGGATACTTAACCATAAAAGGTCTTCAAAATCAACGAGATTATTGTTTTTGAGGCGTTCTTGATAAACCGGAAAGACCTTCGCTAAATAATCGCGTAATGGCGGTTCATAGTCCTCCAAAGATATATCATGACTTTTAAGATTGAGCACATGATTCTTAAGTTTTCTTGGATCAACCAACTTAGGATCAATGCCTGCCTCTTTTTGAATGGATTTAATCAATTGCACGGTATCATCATCATCAATAATTTGAAAATGACGATGATAACCTAAAAATTCAATATGTTCGCGTAAAATTCTCGAACACATTGAATGAAACGTTGATATCCACATCGAGCGCGTATTTTCATTCAAAAGGCCCGCAATACGGGATTTCATCTCGTTCGCAGCCTTATTGGTAAATGTAATTGCCAAGATTTGATCTTTAGGTATCCCTAAATGATTAATTAAATAGGCAATACGGCGTGTAAGCACGTTCGTTTTTCCACTACCAGCACCCGCAATCGCCATCACGGGTCCTTCGGTGGTGCTAACGGCTTCTTTTTGTGCTTTGTTTAAGTCTTTAAGTAAAGTATTCATATAAAAATCACCTATGCAAATTATACCAAAAAACACAGCTTTTTCCTACTGAAAAAACCGCATTAAAAAAGCCAACCGCGAGGTTGGCTTTGTTTAACAACTTATAGAGTTTCGATATTTTCGGCTTGAGGACCTTTTTGTCCTTCGACTACGTCGAAAGTAACTTTTTGTCCTTCTTCAAGAGTTTTGAACCCTTCTTGGTTGATGTGTGAATAATGTGCGAAGACATCATTTCCTTCATCAGTAGTGATGAAACCGAAACCTTTTTCTGCGTTGAACCATTTAACTGTACCAGTCATATGAATGTTCCTCCATTCTTAATTGTATTTCTTAAACGCCTTGTGCCTTCATAAGAATAGTGAAACATTGTGCTATCCTTGGTGCATAGTTTGTTTAAGTTCTACTCCATAATACACTAAATTTTACATAATGCAAGGGATTTTGCATTTTTTTTGTATGGAAACGCTTGTTTATTATTTTTTACGTTTGAATGATGATTTTAATGCAACGGTGCGGTTAAACACTAGTTTATCTTGGGTTGAATCATCATCTGCACTGAAGTAACCGAGTCTGGTGAACTGAAATGCTTCATTTTTAGCAATATCTATGTCACCTTCAATAAAGCCTTGTTTGATGGTTTTAGAATGTTTGTTGATTCTATCTTCTAAGGGTTTGCTATCATCGGTATCATGCATCAAATCTTCATAGATACGAATTTCAGCGGGTTGTGCGGTTTTAGCATCAACAAAGTGAATGTTTCCATTTGGTTTGCGCGCATTGAATCCTGAACCACTTTTTGTCTCAGGATCATAGGTCGCATAAATCGTTTGAACGTTGCCGGATTCATCGTATTTAACCTCATTAGCTTTAATGAAATAAGCATGCATTAATCGGACTTCAATGCCTAAAGATAGACGTTTCCATTTTTTATTAGGTTTTTGTTCTAAAAAGTCATCTCTCTCAATGTATACTTCAGAGGAGAAACTTAGTGCTCGGGACCCTAACGCTTCATTTTCTCGGTTATAGGGTGCTTCTAAGCGTTCGCTTTTGTCTTCGGGGTAATTAGTAATTACAACTTTAATCGGATCAATCACCGCATTTATGCGTCGTGCTTCCGTTTTTAAATAATCGCGAATGTACTCATCAAGCATATGCAGTTCGGTTTCCCCTTCACTCTTGGGTAACCCAAGCGCTTTGACAAAGTTGTGGATCGCCATCGGCGGAACACCGCGGCGTCGTAAACCACTTAATGTAATCAAGCGTGGGTCATCCCAACCATCAACAACGCCATCGTCAACTAATTTTCTAATGGCACGTTTTCCAATGACTTGATTCGCGATTTTAAGTTTTCCAAATTCAATTTGGCGTGGGACACTTTCCATTTCGGTATGTTTGACAAACCAGTCATAAAGGGGTCTGTGGTCTTCAAACTCTAATGAACAAAGCGAATGGGTAATGCCTTCAATCGCATCTTCTATAGGATGGGCAAAGTCATACATTGGATAAATGCACCAGTCATTTTTCGTGTTATGGTGATAACTTCTTTGAATACGGTAAATGATAGGGTCACGCATATTAATATTCGGACTTGCCATATCAATTTTAGCACGTAAAACCTTCTCACCATCTTTAAAATCGCCGTGTTTCATGCGTTCAAATAATTCCATGTTTTCATCGACACTACGATTTCGATAAGGACTTTCTTTCCCAGGTGATGTCAAATCACCTCGGAAGTCCTTTATTTCTTCTGGGGTAAGGTCACAAACATACGCTAAGCCCTTTTCAATTAATACTTTCGCGCGTTTATACATTTCTTCAAAATAATTACTGGCATAATAAAGGTTATCCCAGTGACATTCTAACCAGGCGATATCACGTTTGATGCCTTCGACAAACATCGCATCTTCTTTAATGGGGTTTGTATCGTCAAAACGCAAGTTAAACGTTCCCCCGTAATCCTTACTTAAAATGTAATTCATTATGATTGCCCGCGCATGCCCCAAATGTAAAAGTCCATTGGGTTCTGGTGGGAATCTGGTCGCAATTTGCGTGTGTTTACCGGTTTCTAAGTCTTTTTCTATGATTGTTCGAATAAAGTTTTTATTTTCCATACGTGAATCACCTTTCTTTCCATTGCATTATACTAAAAACTCCTCAAAAAAGAAAGAATTTGATTACAGAAAGTCCCTTCAAGTAAAAGAAGGTATACTAAACCTTAAGTTTCCCAAGAAAAAAGGCAGGAGACAGTGTCTACTACCTTACTAGGAACAGCTTTAATTTTGGAAGAAGTCGCCAAATTCATCCACAACGTTTTCATCCATTTCACCATAGAAGCTATCCATGAAACTATCTTGATTTTCCGGACTCATTTGTTCATAAGCATCGAAGAGTTCCTCGACAAGTTCCGGATCAACGTCTCCATTGTCATTGAGCGCTGTTTGAATCGATGCAACAGACTCAAGAACCGCTTCTTCTGGAGATCCTGGCTCTGGATTTAAATTATCATCTAAGTTTCCCAGGATAGTAGGGCTTGAGAAAGCATCCTGCAGTGAGTTACTAAAGGCCGATAAAATCAGGTCTAAGTTTTCATTACTGGCTTTTAAATCAAGTAATATACCATCATTGTTAATTTCAAAGCTATCGATGGTAATATTATCCTCAACCGTTCCAACTTCCATGAAGTTCTCTAATGTCTCCGTTGAAATCACTAAGTTACCAACTTCAGTGAATATCGCAAATTCTACATCTCCTATTGACGCAAAGGCATCGCGGAATTTCTCTAAACGCTCTGAATTGGTGGCTTCATCAATTAAAATAAACTCATCGGCTGTTTTCCCTTCGGCATCACCGATTGCAACTCTGCTTAATTGATACTCTATGCGATCCGCTTCAAGTTCAACGACATCCCAGCGCATATCAACGACTGACTTGATTGAATCAATTTCAATCAGACCATAAATTTTGATGTCTGTCTCTCCAAAATCAAACCAAAGGCCTTGCAGACCGACACTCATCATACGCCCATTGACTTCACGGTCAATGCGGAACCCTTCAAAGCCATCAAAATTATCATAAAGCATCTTATTAAAGTGACGCTCTTTTATTTCATATCGGGTATCACCTGTAAGTGCGCGGTTAAAGGTGTATTGATCAAAACGTGTTTTCATAAAACGGCCCGAATCAAACAAATCCGGATTATAGCCTTGTTCATCATGCATATCATAAAGGTAAGGTGGAATATCTTCATCATCATCACTTCTGATTTGTGAAATACCCATCGTAATATGAATCAAACGGTTTTGAATTTCAAAATGCACAAGTCTTCTTTCAAAGACAATATTAAGCATCTCTGCAAACAAATCCATCATGGCATCGTCATTACCATCTAAGTTTTCAAGCATTTCAGCTTTATTAATTGTTAGAGAAAGATTATCAATAGCTAAGTCTACACCGGGGAAATCCTCTTCATCAAGATTGGTCTCTACATTCGCAACCGAAAGAATTCGGGTAAACAGTCCTCTTGTCAACGGTAACGACCCAATTCTAACGCGGTCAAACTCCAGGTAATACTCATCTTCGCGGTCTTCAAGCGTGAAACGGGCTTGAAGGTTGGTTTTAAACGTAAAGCCATCAGGTCTTCCCGCCTCAAGTGCAAGATTAAATGTAAACTGACCCTCAGAAGAATCCCCTAACGTAATCCAAGCGCCCTTAATTCTATACACAAGATTATCATTGATTTCATCTTCGATAACATAAAGACAATCAGAGCTTTCACAAGATTCTAGAGGAAGATATTGATCATTTTGACCTTGTAATAATGTGAATATCGCGGTATTAATCACATCTTCATGCACCGGAATGACCAAATCATCTTCCCGCGCACTGTTTTCTTGGTAGTCATTTAACGCAACATCTAGATCTTCATAGAAAGCACTCATCGCATCAGCGTCTTCACTGTAAATCGTTTTATCAAAATCTTCCCAACTTGACCCATCATACATCAAAAGCAGTAATGTTAAAGGAATCGCTAAAACAAGTCCAATCGGAACAAAAATAATAAGTAATAATTTTTTCACTATGGTTTCCCTCCTAAAAGAAAAACACCTTTTCTTTTATTATACGAAAAAGGTGTTAAATCTCATAACATTATTACTCAGAAAGATTTAAACGAGAGTAGCCATTCATATCCATCGCATCAATCTTTTTAAAACGTTGATAATAGTAGTAACCAGCAATGCCCATCATTGCCGCATTATCGGTGCAATATTTAAATGGTGGCACGCTGACTTCAACATCTTTAAAGTGGGTTTCAACTTCACTTCTTAAGTGTTTATTCGCAGCGACACCCCCCGCAACAATTAACATTTTCGCCTGATAATCATCAACGGCCTGACGACTTTTCTCAATCAAGTGTCGTACAGCGGCATGTTGGAATGAAGTCGCAAGGTTTTTCTCGTTAATCGGTTCTTTTTTCATGCGTAAACGATTAATCATGTTAATGACGTGACTTTTAAGTCCGCTGTAAGAAAAATCGTATAATTGTTCTGTCTTAATATGTGGCATCGGATAGGTGGCTTCACCCTCCGCAGCTAACTTATCAATAATCGGCCCACCCGGATAGCCTAACCCGAGCACTCTGGCCACTTTATCATAAGCTTCTCCAACCGCGTCGTCTTGCGTTTCCCCAAGCTTCTCAAAATCATAGTGTTCCTTCATAAGGATTAACTCGGTATGACCTCCTGAGACCACCAAGGCGATTAAAGGAAACTTCATTTCACTTTCAATTTGGTTCGCATAAATATGGCCTGCGATATGATGCACACCGACAATCGGAATATTATGCGCAAACGCAAACGCTTTGGCCGCATTGATGCCTACCAATAAACTCCCAATTAAACCGGGTCCTTTGGTTACCGCAACCAAATCAACATCTTGAGCAGTAATGCCCGCTTGATTCAAGGCTTGTTCAAAAACAACACTAATGCCTTTCACATGTTCACGAGATGCAATCTCGGGCACAACCCCCCCAAAAGAGGCATGCGTATCTATTTGTGAAAGCACAATATTACTTAAAATCACCTTACCATCTTTATTGATACTAACACTTGTTTCATCACAAGAGCTTTCAACTGCTAAAACAATCATTGTTGACCTCCTATTGGTTTGACCATCAACAAGGCATCGGTGCCATCCTCATAATAATTCGCACGCACTGCTTGTTTTTCAAAACCAAACATTTCATAAAAACGAATAACATCTTGTTTCGCTTCACTGACTTCTAATGTTAAGTTTTCAACCTGTTTTGCCTGACAAAATTCAATAATTTTTTCCATCAATGCTTGCCCGTAGCCTTGGGATTGATGTTCACTCAATACGGCAATATTGATGATTTCTGCATTAGGTTTAGTAATCCATATTCCTGCGTAAGCTAGCCGTTTCCCATCATTTTCCAAGATAAAGTAACGCGCCAGGTCATTATATAATATTTCATCGGTTAACATCTGTTTTTCCAAAGATTTTCCAAAGACTTCTCGTTCTAAATCATAAACAAAACGAATGTCACTCATATCCATTTTACGAATCATTTGTTTTGCTCCTGATTGCGTTCTGCTTCCGTTTTTCTTAAGTAAACAGGCGACAAATCATGTACATTGTCTACAGCCTCTAAGAGTTCACTGTTTAACACAACATTAAGATCAGGCATCACTGCATTTACGGGGTGGTCATATGTCCATGAATCCAGCATAGTGGTTAAATCTGCATACGTATCCGCTTTGAGACGAACCAGTGTTTCATCCGTTTTTTCAAACACGCCACCAAAGGCTTGGTTTCTTCTAGCATCAACATAGGCAAATATAACACCGTTATCAGCACCGCTAGCTAGCAGTGCCGGCGTTGAAATCTTAAAGACCGGGATATTGTGACTCCACGCAAACATCTTCGCCACAACCACCCCAATGCGTACACCGGTATAAGACCCCGGGCCAATCCCGACAATCACAGCCGCTAAATCCTGAATCTTCCAAGAAGCTTTATCAAACATTTTCGCAATATTGTCCATCAACGTCACAGAGTGATCATTATTGCCTTTTTGATAAATACTATCGACTAAGACATTGTCTTCATAAAGTGCGATATATAAATACGGAGTCGCCGTATCAATGACTAAGCGCTTTAACGATTTGTTCATACTGCCCACTTCCTTCTATGGTTATTTTTCTTGAGGTATCACCGGTCCACTCAATGGAAAGTGAAAGATATTCACTTGGCAAGAGACTTTCGATGTTCTTATACCATTCCACAACACACACACCATCACTCTCGAGATATTCCTCCACATCAGAATCACTAAACTCCCCAACCAGACGATACGCATCAATGTGATAAAGATTGACATCATTCTCATAGATTTTCATAATCGTGAAAGTCGGTGAATTAATTCGGCCTTGAACGCCTAAGCCTTCACCCAAAAACTGTGTAAACGTCGTTTTCCCAGCCCCTAAATCGCCTTCAAGACAAATTAGAAAGCCTGGCTTACTATAACTAGCGATTTGTAATGCCAAATCACGCATCGCTTCAATTGTTTCAATATGAATCGTTGTTTTCATGTCGTTTCCTCATTTCTCTATCAAATCGCCAATCGATTACAGTATTTCATGCTATAATAAGCATACACTCCAGTAAAAGGGACTGACGTTAATGTATATTATATTATATAATCCTTTATCTAAAAATAAAAAAGCCAAACGAACGACAAAAAAAGTCGTTGACGCCTTTAAAAAGGAAAAGGTGCCTTTCAGGTTGAAAAGTCTATTAAAAATAAAGGACATCGAAGATTATATCAAAAAAACCCCGAAAAATATAAAAATTTTACTTTTAGGTGGAGATGGCACCATCAATACCTTCATCAATAAAACGTTTAATCTCGCCATTGAAAACGAAATCTATTTAAAAGGCAATGGATCGGGCAATGATTTTTTACGCTCACTGAAACGTCAAAAACCGACAAAACAGGCCATCATGCGACTTACATACAATGACAAAAATCGCTATTTCATGAACGGCAGTGGCTTTGGGCTTGATGGACAGATCGCACATTTAGTGAATCAATCCGTCCGAAAAAATCGTTTTAATTACTTTGTGAACACCTTAAAATCATTCTTTACCTTCAAACCGAAATATACCGAAGTTTCTATTGACTCGAAATTGTATACTTTTAAAAAGGCCTATTTAGTGAATGTCAACAACGGTGAATGTATCGGGGGTGGGATGCGGATAACTCCACAAGCTAGATTGGATGAACCTTCTGTAGATGTGGTTGTCGTTCATCGTATTCCCAAGCCTTTCTTATTCTTTATTTTCCTAAGTGTTTACTTTGGCAAACACACCTTCTTTAAACGCTATGTCTTTTATAAAAAAGGCAAACACGTTAAAGCCACGATGTTTTCACCCCAAGTTTCCCAATGTGATGGGGAAACGTTTGAGAAGACCAGTGAAATCGAAATCAGTCCCACAAATAAATTTGCGAACTTCAAAGTTTTCGATATGAATGATGTTTTAAAAAACACGTAACCAAGCGGTTAACGTGTTTTTTTATACTATTTAAGCCGTTTTTTAATCGCTTTGGTTTCCGCTTCGAATCCCGGTTTTTCTAATAAAGCAAACATATTTTTCTTATACGCCTCAACACCAGGTTGATCAAATGGATTGACATCAAGAAGATAACCACTTAGTGCACAGCTTAATTCAAAGAAATACACAAGATAACCAAAGCTGAAAGCATTCATTTCATCGATTTCTAAGAGGATGCTTGGTGCGCCACCATCCATATGGGCGAGTAATGTGCCTTGCATCGCTTGTTTATTGATGGTATCAACGCTTAGGTCGCTTAGGTAGTTCAAGCCGTCCAAATCATCAGCGGTTTTCGGAATTTTAAAGTCCTCTTTCGGCTTCTTGATTGAAACAACGGTTTCAAAGAGATGACGTTCGCCTTCTTGAATATATTGACCCAATGAATGTAGATCGGTCGTAAAGCCTGCGCTTGAAGGATAAATCCCTTTATTCTCTTTTCCTTCTGATTCACCGAATAATTGTTTCCACCATTCGGCAATAAAGGCCATCTTCGGTTCGTAATGGATGAAGAGTTCGACATTTTTCCCACTGTCATATAATGCGTTTCTAGCCGCTACATATTGATAGACAGGATTTGATTTTTCCCTAGAATTAAACGTTTCCCGTGCTTTTATCGCACCATCTAACATCGCTTCAATGTCAATGCCTGCGGCTGCGATTGGTAAGAGTCCTACTGGAGATAAGACACTATAACGTCCACCGACGTCATCGGCAATCACAAATGAGTCATAGCCTTCTTGGTTGGCCAAATAACGAAGCGCGCCTTTTTCCTTATCTGTTGTTGCTACAATTCTATCTTTGGCATTGGCTTTTCCGTAACGTTCTTCAAGTAGTGTCTTAAAGAAGCGAAAGGCTAAAGCGGGTTCCGTTGTGGTCCCTGATTTTGAGATCACGTTGATGGAGAAATCTTTATCTTTTAAGTAGTCTTTAAGATCTTGCATATATTCACCACTGATTTGGTGGCCGGCAAAGATGATTTCCGTATCAATTGCGTTTTTAAAATGTGGAGTCAGTGCTTCATACGCAGCTTTAGCGCCTAAGTATGACCCACCAATTCCAATGACCAGTACAACATGTGATTGTGAGGATAGCTTAGTGGCAACGCGTTTGATTTCCGGTAAATGTGCTTTCATTTCGTTGGCTAATTCTAACCATCCTAAAAAATCATTGCCTTTGCCGGATTTGTTTTCCAGTACTTCGTGGGCTTTTTTAATTCGCTCAAAATAGCCGTTTCCCACCTTTTTTTCATAGTTACCCAAATAGGATAGGTCTACAGTTAACATCATATCACTCCTAATAATTTAGTCCTCATGTGAGCGTTCGTTTAGATCGAAGGAATCAATCCATTGTGATAAGTTTTCTTTCAAGGGCTTAAAGCCACTTTTTAAGTGAATTTCTAACCGTTTCTTCCTTGTGTGCAGTCTTTTGTAACTCAGGGAAACTTTAGAATCATCTTTTTGATCGATGACCATGAATTTGTAGGTTTTGCCTTCACTTAAATAGTCCTCAACTGATTTTACGTAGTTGTCACTGACCTCAGAAATATGAACCAATCCGTCGAGAGATTCGTCGATTTGTACAAACGCTCCATAAGATTTAATCGCTGTGACGCGTCCTTTGACAATGTCACCTTTTTTCATGATTAAACACCTCTATGGAATAGCTGTAATTAGTATACCATAGAAAAAGGAAATCAAAAACTGATTTCCTTTTATCCGTAACGATGAGCGATTGAACTTGCGGCAGCTGCTGCAATGGCGCCAACAATATCATCCAAAAAGGTATTACACACACCTTCTTTTTTCCCCTCATCATCAAGTCTTTTGATGACACCGGGTTTGAGTTTGTCGACATATCCAAAATTGGTAAATCCGATGGAGCCATAGACGTTCACAATCGCCAAGGCTAACACTTCATCAACACCATATAATCCATAATCGTTGAGTAGCATGCTTTTGAGTGGCTCGTCCATATCTCCACGTTCCGCAAAAATATCTAACTCTAAACCCGTCAAAATTGCGTTTTGAACTTCACGTTTCATCACAACACGCTCAACATGTTCAAGGCATATTTCAAACGTTAATTTTGAGACATACTTTTTTTGCAAATCATACGTTATTTCAGCAATTTCCGAAAGCTCAACGCCGCGTTGTGACATCATCTTCACTACCGTATCACGGGTCTTCGTATCATTCACACGGTCATCTTGATAAATTTCTGCCATACTATCCCTCTATTCTAAAGTTGCTCAACACCAATAATGCCAGGTACCTCTTCTAAAAGAATCGCTTCAACACCATCTGTCAATGTAGTATCAATTAATGAGCACCCAACACAAGCACCAAGCATTTCTACATAAACGATGCCATCCTCATACTTCACGAAACGAATATCGCCACCATCACGTTGGATATAGGGTCTAATTTTTTCAATGACTTCAGCGGCTTGTTTCTCAATTTCTTTTTGATCCATGTATAACACCTCTTTCTTCAAGTGTATTATACAAAAGAACGAGAATAGGATGGGAAAAAACGCTAATCTTTATTTTTTTTAACCCGTTGTAAGATAAAGTAAGGCGCATGAGGTGTCGCGCTTTCCATTAAATAATCAAAAATCTGATCTTTGTTTTTATTACTAAATCCTTTTAAACGTAACATATCCGAACTGTAATCACCGACAATAAATTCATAACGATCAAGATAATCAACATACCGTTCTGTGAAACTGGCCGTCTCAAAACATTCACGATAATCTTTAATCAACTCAAAATCGCCGTATTTCGTTTCAATATACTCATAATTCTTAGTTTCATTTTCACTCATAATATCATCCAATCATAACTTTTTAATTGTTGGGCCAGGGCTAAGTAACACTATTGCTTCTGCTTGAATAGATTCATGGTTCCCAATGCTATCGACACCTTCACCGGTAGTTGCTTTAATAGAGACTTGATCAATAGAAATCTCCAAAATCGCGGCTATGTTTTTGCGCATCGCATCAATATGTGGCGCGAGTTTCGGACTTTCCAGAAATACCATGGTATCGAGGTTATTGATTGCATAACCTTTCTCTTTAATCATGGCATAGACTTGCTTTAATATCTTTTGCGAATCATAGTCTTTGTACGCATCCGCTGTATCCGGAAAATGCTTCCCCAGATCTCCAAGTGCCAAAGCCCCTAGTAATGCTTCACTAATCGCATGCAATAAGACATCTCCATCACTGTGGGCCACACTTTCGTAGGGGGATTTGATTGCTAAACCGCCTAAAATTAGCCGTTTCCCAGTTGTTAGACGATGAATGTCACGACTAAAGCCTATCTTTAGCATCAAGAATCAACTCCAATAATTCCAGATCATTTTGGGTCGTAAATTTAATATTTCTTTGATCCCCTTCAACAACCTTGGCGGGAATAGCTAACGCTTGTTGCACCAAACTCGCATCACACGTAATTTCACTGTGGTTAAGGCTTGCGGCATGGGCTTTAGTAATTACCGAGGCATGAAAGCCTTGCGGGGTTTGAATTCTCACTAATGATTCTCTGGATATATCATTTTCAATAAACTGATTATGCACACGTTTGACGGTATCATAAACAGGCAGTGCCAATGTCACAGACTGCGTGGATTTCAAGGCATCCAGTATCGCAGTGATATTATCTTCGGCGATAAAGGGGCGCGCCCCATCATGAATAAGCACAAACTCTGAATTTACTGCTTCTAGACCGTTTTTTACACTCTGTGTCCGTGTTTCTCCGCCTTCTATGACAATGACCTTATTTTGTGGGAAACAATGCCTTACAGCGGATATATCATCTTTAGCCGCAACGATGATCACTTGTGAGCACCGAGTATCCTGTAAAAATACTTCACTGGCATGTTCGATGATGCTTTTACCAGCAATTTGATGTAAGACTTTATTGTGGCCAAGTTTACTGCGACGGCCTTTACCGCCTGCTACAATAATGACATCATACATCGCTATCATGACGGCTTTCATACACTTGATTGTCGGTCACTAATATATCAACGGGGATATCGTGGGCGCGATTTGGCAGTGCTTCAACACGGAAGTTCTCAAAGACTACGCCTACTTTCAATCCCTGATAATCTTTCAAAAAGGCATCATAATACCCTTTCCCATAGCCTAATCGGTAAAGCCCGTCATCATAAACCAATCCCGGCACAATTACCGCATCAAGGACTTCTTTGACAACTGGCTTGGCATCCGCAGGTTCCATGACACCAAGTTGTCCTGGTTTAAAATGCCCTGAATCTTTATAAAAGACAATTTCTTTATTTTCGATTTTTGGATAATAAAGCGTATAGGTATCTTCTAAACTGCGCACATCCACTTCATTGCCAATAGGGTTAAATATCCCCAGTTGCTTGATGTTATATGCTTTAAGGACATCGCGCAGAGAAGCTACCAACATATGATTTAACATTTTTTTGGTGGCAGGGTCCATATTATTGCGGGTTTCTAAAAATATTTTGCGGAGCGTTTGTTTATCCATAGTATCACCTGATTATGAAGTAGTTGTCTGTCGTATTATCTTCTAATGCGATATTCAGTGCTTTATCGGCACGTTCAGCAATTTCATCAACGGGTTCATCAAACATTTTGACATGCAGGATACCAAAACACGGATACACACTTTCGGTCACATTGCCAAACGTCATGGTGTGATTGATTAAATCGCCACCTTCTTCAAGTGCTCGTTTTAACATTTCCACTTTGCGATGATCTGTAATCACCATGGCGAAACGAATTCCGGATAACCTGAAGACAGAATGAATATCTTTTAAAAAGTGGTAAGCTAGTTTTTTAATATATTCGCCCATCAGTAAGTCTCCGATATCACGCCCATACTGTGAATTGACTTGTGGGATATTGGTCATCTCAAAGGTTACAATCGAATAAGGACTGCGTTTGCGGTTTAAGGACTGAATATGTTCGTAATATGCACGATCAATGGTTAGATTGTTTAGCACTTCAATATTGGTTTCAGGGTAGCGTTTAACATCAACCCCTTTTACCACGTTAATATACATTTTACGGTTGTGTTGTTGGAGTCTGAACCCTTTTTCTTTAAACCAATGGTAATCGCCTTCTTTTTTAATGCGATAATGGACGGTATATGTTGGTTTTTTTCTTGAGACTTTCTGAATCGCTTCCAGATAAGATTGTTTATCATCCGGATGCATTTTCATTAACAACGCTTCAAACGAAAACTCGTTATCATCAAAAGGAATCAGTTTAAGATAATTTTGCGTGCCAAACATCGTATCGTCATCACTTCTAAAAGCAATCCCATCATCAACGAGTTCCAGCATATGAATGAATCGTTCTCTTAAGAGTTCACTACGTTCCGCCAAATTATCATAGTCTTTTTTTAACGTTTTGAGTTTATCTTTCGTTTTATCTTTTTTTGAGAGATTTTTTCCATCAAAAATAAGTAAACTAAATGCAAAGCCTACGTAGATATAGCTTTGGAGGTAAAGAAAAGTAATGTCCGCAAGTTCCAAGATAACGAATAAAATATACGCCGTAAGTGCAGGAACGAACAACAAAATATCAAGATCGCCTTTTTTATTACGGATTTTTTTAACGATGATAAAAAATAACCATGTAGCCATAATGATGACTTCTAGTGTGATATATTCCCTCATACGGCCCTCCTATCCCAAAGGTACAATTAATTTTGCAGGTATTTCTCTAAGTAAAGCACTAATGATTCATGCGAGAGGTCTTGATCAAGGTATCCGTCAATCGTTACACTGACTTGCCCGGTCTCTTCACTAACAACAACGGTCAAGGAATCGGTAATCTCACTGATTCCAATCGCCGCACGGTGTCTTGACCCCAAGTATTTTGGAATCTTCACAGATTCACTTGGCGGGAAGTAAGCACCAGCACATTTAATGATATTTTCTTTTATAATAATCGCCCCATCATGAAGCGGCGTCGCCGGCATAAAAATACTACTCATCAATTCACTGCTTAGTGGCGCTTCGATTTGAAACGCATTTTCAATATAATCTTTCAAAGAGTCACTGCGTTCAAAGGTAATAATGGCACCGATTTTATGACGAGATAAATAATCAATCGCATGTAAGAGTTCTTGTTTGGTATCTTCTTCAATGGCATTGGAAATCAGAAGTCCGCTTTTGACCCCGACTACTTCCATTATAACTTTAAACTCACTTTGGATAATAATAATTATTAAAATAATGATTGGAACCACACGAATCATGACCATCAGCCAATGATCGATGCTTTCAATATTCTGAAATATTTCATAAATAAATATTGTGGAAAATATAAGAAGCACCACTTTTATGAGGCGATAAGTCCCTAAATTTATCTTCGTACGTATCGTCATGGTAAATATAGCTAAAAGAAAGATATTTAGCGAAAAAACATCATATGTTTCCATTGACTTCACCTCCTAGAAAACGAGAAAAATTGCTTTTAAATTGTATCAAGACTGATTATACCATAGAATATAATTAAATAATTGTGTTTCATAATTTCAGCTAAAATTTTTAGAAAAATCATTAAAGGGCATTGTCATGCAATATTCATAGTGATGTGCAAATGTCAAGTCTTAAAGTTGCTGTCATATTGAAGTATAATTAATATCACCATCAGAATCAAAATGGAGGGAATTTTTTATGGCTAAATATCCAGAATCATTAATCAAATCAATCAACCACGACATTGCTGAACGTTTCACTCACCTTTATCCTATCACAAATGACATGGAAAAGTCATTTGATGGTGTATCAAGATTAGTAATGCTCGATCGATATACACAAAAAGACTTAAACCTCACCACATTAAAGAAAGGCGACTTGGTCATCACCATTGTTCGAGACGACCCAAAGTTTCCTGCACGTGGCGTAGGAATTGTAGAATCAATCAATGGAGAAGAATTGACCATAAAAGTTGAACCCGACTACCTGGCAAGTACAGAAGATGCCGATGAAAATGGTTGCATTGTTCGAAGACTGCGTCAAGTTGATAAACCACTTGAACTTTATTTCGAGCAAATCGCAAAAAGGCTAGCGAATCATCTTGGCGAAGATGAATCCCAAGCGATCAAAGACAAATTTTATGAAGAAGTTTCCTCATTGAACCTTGTGCCTGCAGGAAGAGTCCTTTTTGGGGCTGGTTCTCAAACAGAGGTAACATTCTTCAACTGTTTCGTAATGCCTTTTATCCACGACTCACGTGGCGGGATTTCTGAGCACCGTAAACAAGTGATGGAAATCATGTCCAGAGGCGGAGGGGTTGGGACCAACGGCTCAACATTACGCCCAAAAAATGCTTTAGCCAAAGGGGTTAACGGAAAATCAAGCGGATCAGTTTCTTGGTTAAATGATCTCTCGCAGTTAACGCACCTTGTTGAACAAGGTGGTTCACGACGCGGTGCGCAAATGATCATGCTCGCTGATTGGCATCCTGATATTATTGATTTCATCGTTTCTAAGATGCAAAACCCAATGATTCTTCAGTTTTTAACTGAAACCATTGAAGATCCTCGCATCAAAAAAGCCGCTCAGGATAAATTAAAATTTGTTCCGCTTAATGATGAAGAAGTCGAAATTAATGAATATATTTTAGAACAAGCCAAAAAAGACGAGTCACAGTTTTCTAAGAAAATTGTCGATAAGGCCTGGGAACGTTTAAATAAAGGTGGACATTATGAAGTTAACGATCCTGAGTTCTTAAGTGGCGCGAACATTTCTGTGGCCATCACGAAAGAGTTCATGGAAGCTGTTGAAAATGACGATGTCTATGACCTTCGTTTCCCTGATGTAGACAGCTACACCGGTGACGACAAAGAAGCCTATGATAAAAAGTGGGGCGAGATCGGTGATGTAAGAACTTGGGAAGAGATGGGGTACGCGGTTAAAACCCATTATACCCTTAAGGCCAAGGACTTATGGAACCTGATTAACATTTGTGCAACCTACTCTGCAGAACCTGGTATCTTCTTTATCGATAACGCCAACGCAGAAACGAACGCCGTTGCCTATGATAATAAAGTTGTTTGTACCAACCCATGTGGTGAACAACCCTTAGCACCTTATTCAGTTTGTAACCTAGCCGCGCTTAACCTTGCGAACATGGTCGACCATGAAGCCAAAGACGTTGATTGGGACAAACTCGCAAATACCATTCAAACCGCAGTCAGACTGCAAGATAATGTCATTGATAAAACCCATTATTTCCTTGATGAAAACGAAGCCCAAGCCCTTGGTGAAAGAAGAATCGGTCTGGGTGTTATGGGACTACATGACCTCCTAATTTGGTGTAATCGCCGTTACGGAGCCAAAGACGGACTACAATATATTGATAAATTATTCAAGTTCATCGCAACGACTGCCTATGAAACCAGTATTGAACTGGCTAAAGAAAAAGGGCCGTATCCATTCTTAAAAACACAAGAAAACCGGGAAAAAATGGTCGCAAGTGGCTATATGCAAAAACTACCAGAACACATTCGCCAAGGTGTCTTGGATCACGGTATCAGAAACTCACATCTATTGACTATCGCACCAACCGGATCAACAGGAACGATGGTCGGTGTCTCAACAGGCTTAGAACCATACTTTGCGTTTAGTTACTTTAGAAGTGGACGTCTCGGTAAATTCATCGAAGTCAACGCACCGATTGTTGAAAGCTATCTTGAACAATATCCTGGCTACACCAAAGAAACCTTACCTGATACTTTCGTCAGTGCCATGGAACTCTCTCCAGAAGCGCATGTGGATGTGCAAACTACCATTCAGAAATGGGTAGACTCATCGATCTCCAAAACGGTTAACGCCCCAGAAGGCTATACAGTAGAAGAAGTTGAACAAGTCTACAGACGTCTATATGCTGGGAACGCCAAAGGTGGAACAGTTTATGTGGATGGTTCACGCGATGCACAGGTCTTAAGTTTAAGCAAAGACGATAAGAAATCTAAGCCAACTCAAGTTGAAATTAAAGACTTCGGCCTAAATGTCGAAGAGAAAAAAGAGAAAAAGAAAAAAGAAACAGACGATAAAAACCTTCGTAGTGACAGACAAGATAGAAACATCGGGGTTGAAGCCGGTGATATTTGTCCAATCTGTTTAGAAGGAACCGTAGAAAATCTTGGGGGTTGCCATACTTGTACAAACTGTAACGCCCAGCTCAAATGTGGATTATAAACCGAAGAGGTGCCTATGTGGCGCCTCTTTTTTAGTTTAAAGGAAACGCTAAACATGTTAAAATACAAGTGATCTCATCATGTCTAAAATACAATGGAGGCATACGCATGAAAAAAGCAGTAAGTGTTGGGTTAGATCATTTTAAAAAAGGCATGCTTTCTTACTATATGGATGAACTGGAGAATTTAGCATCATCTTTAAACATCGACGTCGTTAAACGTTTCACTCAATCCAGTGAACAGCGAACCCCTGCCTACAAAATTGGTAAAGGGAAATTAGAAGAAATTCGTGAATTTGTCCAATATAACGAGATTGATTATGTCATTTTCAATGAAGAGTTAACCAACTCACAAATTAGAAACATAGAAGAAATACTTGATTTACCCGTAATTGATCGAACACTGCTTATTTTAGATATCTTTGCGAAACGCGCAAAAACAAAAGAAGCGATGCTGCAGGTGGAAATTGCCCAACTTAAATATCTTAAGCCCAGACTTTCAGCCATGCGTTCATCTTTTGAACAACAACAAGGTGGCATTGGACAAAAAGGTCCCGGGGAAAAAATGTTAGAACTCGACCGACGAAAAATCGAGCGTGATATCCGCAAACTAGAAGCGCAATTAAAAAACATTGTAAGAACCAGACAAACCAATCGGTTAAAACGAAAGTTCGGTCCCATTAAAAATGTTGCGATTGTGGGGTATACTAACGCTGGGAAAAGTACGCTCATGAATACCCTCCTCAATCATTCCACCAAAGAACCCAATCAAGACCATTTAGTCGAAGATAGATTGTTTGCGACCTTGGAAACTTCAACACGGCGTGTACAGTTTAAAGACAAAAAGGCATTCACCCTTACTGATACCATCGGTTTTATCGCACAGCTCCCTCACGAACTAGTCGATTCGTTTAAGGCAACCCTTGAAGAAATCAAAGAAGCGGACTTATTGATTCATGTAATCGATTTTTCTCACCCTTATTATCTCGATCAAATACACACCACTCAAAAAGTCCTCTCCGAGCTTGGCGCTGATGAGATGGAAACCTTATACCTCTTTAACAAAATCGACCTTACAAGTGATATTTTACCGCATTCATACAAACCCGCTGTAAAAGTTTCCCTAAAGGATGGCACCAATATCAAGCATCTTATCGATGAAATTCACAAAACTTTATTTAAAGATGATACAACAGTGATTTACCGTATCCCACAAGACCGTGGGGATATCATCAATGATTTAAACACCTACGCTGAGATTCTCACGACACACTATGAAAATGACTCAGTGATCATCAAAGCCAAAGTCGATATGGTCATTAAAGGGCAATTAAAACACTATGAAGCATAAAAAATAAGGATATCCCAACATAAGAAGGGATATCCTTTTTTCCGGCATTAATATATTAATTATTCTAGTTCAAAGCTTGTGCTTGCTTGCGCTGATTCGTCATCTAAGCGCGCATCGGCAGTTACACTGTATACACCTGCTGTGCTTTGACGACGCAAACGATAGCG
>PWOH01000144.1 GCA_003557505.1 Mollicutes bacterium
AATCCTGAGCGTTTATTGTAAAGTGAAGTTCAAAGCTAAAAGAAATGTCCTCATAAGTTCCACGGATTTGATGGTTTCCAGCTTTTGTTGGAATTGGTGTTTCTAGCATCGATTCTTCAAGGGCAATCCATTGTTTTGAATCTCCGTTTTCAATAATCAGTTCGATGTCGCTTAAATCAAAGTTTTCAATTTCATAGGTTGATTCCAGCGTATCTAAGTCCACATACACAATGAGCGGTGAATTTTGCTGGCACCCTGCAACTAAAAAAGACAATAAAAAAAGACTAAAAACAAAATAGGTTCTTTTGATCATGGTGTCCTCCGATAATTTTAATAATCTAATTATAGAGCGCTTTTATGGATTAATCAATAAAAAATACACCCCGCTTTAACGGGATGTATCAAATATTTAATCGGTTGTAGCTTCCATCCATGATTCATAATAAGTAATATCAAGGGGATACTCAGTGGAAAATGTCTCTCCGCTTTCAACCATACGATGGTAGGCTTCTACAGCAAGGTCAAACATTTCAAATGGTTTATAAATAATGTTTTCACCATATTGAGTGTTATTTCTTGGATGGTAAAACACATAATTGTTTGTGGCGATTTTATACGTTGCGTTAAGATCAATATCATTGGCATGAATCGTTGAGGCGTAGCCAGAATTTCCATCAATTAGATTCATTACTTCATGTCCATCAACTTCTACGGTTACTACTGTGTTATCGAATGGAAAGACGTCGTATAACCTTGCGATAGAAATTGCTTCTCCATCATAGAAGTCATCGCGGGTTCCTCCACTATTTTGAAACGCAAAATCCGCATCGGTCGCTTTCAACATCAATCGACTCATCCAGTGTGTTAAAGCGCTACGGCTTTGAAAACCAGCGGTGGTTAGTTCTGAAAAGTATAAGTGATCGATTTCTTCTTGATAAAAAGCAATCAATGATTCTATATCTGAATGTGGCGTATTAAAACGCGCATCATCTGATGGTGAGAGATTACGTGCCGTTGAATTGACAACTTCACCGTGTTGAAACTGAATTTGAACATGACCAACATGCGAACCGCTTGAGCCCGATATAATCGTTGGCATTCCGTTAATTTTGTCTGTATCGACACGATGTGAATGGCCGTTGAACACGGCATCAATGCGAGAGGATTCATCAAATTGGGCAATTCTAAAATTCATGTTGTTGTTTGTGGTTCCACTGTCGTGTGAGATTACCACAACGATATCAGCGGCTTTTTCTTCACGAAGATATTGAGAATATTCTTCGATAATTGGAACTGGATCCGCAAAATAATACCCTTCAACCATCGATGCCAAGATAGAGGACTCAAGTCCATAACCCATCGCACCGATAATACCAATATTAAGTCCATCTTTTTCAAGCATCATATATGGCTCTATGCCTGAGGGGATCTCTTCTGTTCCATCATAAAATATATTAGCGGCTAAGAAACCGTGTTGGGCACGATACACATCATCATGACCATCCTCATAATAACGCGTAACCATTTCAAGTCCCCAGTCAAACTCGTGATTTCCTACAACTGTCGCATCAAAGCCGACTTCATCCATGATTCTTGTGGTGTTTTCACCATAGAAATAATTTGAAGACAAGGTTCCTTGAACCATATCGCCACCACCAAGAATCACAGTTCGCTTTGGATTATTAGCTTTCTCATCGAGTAAAAAGTTTCCGATTCTTGCCATTCCCATCTCACCATCACCTTCTAAAAGGGCACCGTGAAGGTCATTGATATAATAAAAATTAATGGCTTGCATGGTACTACCGCTATTTTGGTTGTCATTATTATCATCCTGATTATTTGAATCTTGCGTTTCTACACATCCAACTAAGAAAAAGATCAAAGTAAGGAAGAAAACAGGGAGTATCAATAATTTAAGTATAATCTTTTGTTTAAACATATTAATCTAATCCTATTGCATCATGATCATAATAAATCAAATACACAAAATGCGGATAATCGATGAATGGATTACGATTATTTTGATAAGATTCAATGATATCGTTTCGCAACATTTCAAAATGACTGACTTCATCAAGAATATGCCATTCAAGCATTGTTGCTAAGTTACCCATCTCATAATTATCTGCTTGAGGACTTTCATCTACAAGGGTAAGTTCATCATAGAATACATCCATGTAAAACATCATTCTTGAGACATCACCTTTAACATCATCATGTGGTTCATATGAACTTGTTGTTGTTTCCCAATCGAAGTATTTATATCCACGAGAGCTGTTCTCACCAGGATCAGCAGGCGCTAAGTTGTGTAAATCAGATCCAAGATCACTCGTTCTTTCTCCAGGGAAACGTCGACTTGGCCAAACATGTTCACGATTCCAAGTGGCGCCTCCATCCCATTCGCCTGGTACACTAAGACGTGTGTAAATTTGGATAACATTATTGGGATTATTAGGGTCACGGTCTGTCTCTTGTAAAATATAACGGGCATCATCATAACTTTGATAAATAATCAAATCTTGCATCATCGTTTGAAGTTCATTACGCAGTTCATCACCATATAATCCTTCAAAGTCAGAGTAATAACCATCAAATCGATCAAGTTCAATAGACGTTAATTCTTCGAGGGTCATCCCAACAAAATCAATTGGTTCAGGAACATCGAATATTGCTGTGAGTGTCATATCACTCGCAGTCGTTGTATAAACGAATGATGATTCTTCACTCACAATATTCCCTGATTCATCTTCCCATCCTATAAAATCAAAATCTTCAGCAG
>PWOH01000020.1 GCA_003557505.1 Mollicutes bacterium
CTGTATAATGTGATGTTTACAAAAAGCTTGAATGAACACTTAGACAATACTTCAATCAAAGCCTATGCGGTACACCCTGGTGTAGTATCAACAGAAATCGGCACGAAAAACACGTCAAAACTTTATGCGGCGATGTGGAAACTTTATACAAAACGTGGTATGAAGCCAGAAGAAGCTACTCAAACGTATCTTGATTTAATGTATGGAACCATTGAAACCAATAAGCATTTTTACTTTTATAAATCTCAACCGCATTTACCGAATGAAAACCATTTTACCACTCAAGATCGTAAATTATTGTGGAATTATTCATTAAATTTACTCAAAGAAAAAAGTGCATCCTGATTTGTATCGGGATGCACTTTAATATTTATTGACGGCCCCCAGGCGGATTGATAGGGGGGGTGCCGTTATCGTCGAATGGGTGTCGACGGGGGCCGTGGTTTTGGCGTGGTGGGAAAGAATCTGATAGTTGCATAAGGTCTCTCATCGAGTATTCGAGAAGTTCTTCGAAAGTGTACTCATCGGTTTCTGAGAGAATGTTTCCAATGATTCGCGCTTGCATAATCCCAATATCATAGTCTCTAACAATATCGAGTTCAGTTTCAGTTGGCATGCCACCGATGCCACGTGCCATCTCAAAGCCTAATGCTCTTTCGTTTTTGACACGGTTTAATTTATCTTCAAGCAAATCAAGGTGGCGTTGTTGAAGTTCAGCATTTTCACTAACAACATCGTAAAGTAACATTTGTTCATCTGCATTGATCATGCCAAGTTCTAGAGCTTCATCAATAATGATGTCGATGGCTTCTTCAAATGGTTTACCTTCTAAGTCTCCTGTGTTTTCCTTCAGTGCTTCACCATCGTCATTGAGTGCGGTGAACGCAGTAATCATATCGTTATCATCCATGCTGAGTTGAAAAGAAGGATTGACTTCAAAGTAAAGAGCACTAACGTTATTATTTTGTAGTGGCAATACCATGAACAATGCGAATAATATAACCGCTGCACTTAATCCATAGGATAATTTTTTAAATGGGAAATTAAACGCACGTTGTTGTCGACGTTCAGCCAAAAACGATTGATAAGTTGTAGTCGCTTTAATGTCATCTCGTAAATCAGGAACATTATTTCTAGCGGCTTTTTTAAGTTCTTTTTTCATGATACACCATCCTTTCTTTTAAGCGCTTTAAGCGCTTTTTGATATTTCCAAAGTACAGTACCTAGTGGAATATTCATTGATTGCGCAATAACTTTGTGCGTTTCTTCATAGATTGTATGTCGAACAACAATTTCTTTCTCATCATCGGGTAAAGAGTGTAAGAGCTGATTGAGATAGTATTTGGTTTCACTGTTATCATCGACGGATTCAAATAAATATTCATTGTCCATTTGATCGACGTGATTGGTTTTTTGTCTGCGTTTATATTCGTTTAATGCCAAGTTTTTGGCTATGGTTTTCATCCATGCTCTGAATCCAGCATCATATTTATACTGATCGAGACTTTTAATCATGCGTATATAAGTCTCTTGCATAATGTCTTCACTCAGCGATTCATCTTTAAGTACCGATAAAACCGTATAGTAAACGACTGTCTTTGTTTCTTCATATATAATGTCAAAAGCGTCTTCTTTACCCATAGAGAAGGCTTTGACATGTTTGTCTAAGCGTTTATTATTCATGGTGCCTCCCACCTATTCACCAATTAAACAAATCAAGTGAGTGTTTTATTGGTAAAAGTTTTAATTTTTTTATAATAATAACCATGCAAATGTTATGATAGTCTTGAAAGGATGAGTTATATGTTGAAATGTGTTGCGATTACCCCGTTTGGTATTGAAAGCGTTGCGAAACGAGAAATGATGGAGTTAGGTTTTGAAATCACTCAAGTCAGTGATGGACGGGTTTATTTTACCACAGATGCCAGTGGTGTTATACAGGCGAATTTATATTTAAGAACGGTTGAAAGAATCTTTTTAATTGTCAAAACACAAGAAGTACACAGTTTTGATAATCTTTTTGATTGGGTCGCTTCACTCTCATATAGAAATCTCGTTGATCCCGAAGGGCAATTCATTATCAACGCACAGTCAAAAAACTCTGATTTATATAGTTTGCGTGACATCCAGAAGATTACCAAAAAAGCGTTGATTGAAGCGTTAAAAAAAGATTTTAATCGCACAACGTTTACTGAAAGCGGAAAACGGTATGACTTTTTAGTCTACATTCAAAACAATATCGCAGAGTTGTTGTTAGATACTTCAGGTGAAGCGCTGCATAAACGTGGATATCGTGAACGAACAACGGCGGCGCCCATTAAAGAAACGTTAGCGGCGGCGATGGTGTTATTGAGTTTTTATGATGCCTCAAGAACTTTAATCGATCCTTTTTGCGGTTCCGGGACGATTCCGATTGAAGCAGCGATGATAGCGAAAAATATTGCGCCCGGATTAAATCGTAACTTTGCGTTTGAATATATTCCTTTGTTTCAAGGACCAATGTATAAACAAGAAAAACGGAAGGCCTTAGAAGCGATTGATCAGGATGTCTCACTTTCTATTGAAGCGTCCGATGTTGATATGGTCGCGGTTGAAATCGCCAAAGAGAACGCCTATAATGCCGGTGTCGATGATATGATTACATTTAAAACAGCGGATTTCCGGTATTTGATGTGGGATACGCCCTATAGTGTCGTCGTTACTAATCCGCCTTATGGGAAAAGAATTGGTGAAGATAAATCCCTTGATCCGCTTTATAATGATCTTGGAAAAGTCGTCAAACAATACAATTCGCATTCATTTTATATTTTGACGCCCTTTAATGGCTTTGAAAAAAAAGTCGGCAAGAAAGCTTCAAAAACACGTGTCTTATTCAACGGGAGAATCAAGACAAGATTTTACCAATATTTCGGTCCAAAACCTCCAATAAAATAAAAAGCAAAAGATGCTTTTAAAAATATGACAATGTGTTATAATCTCTTTGGTGAGAACAATGACTACAGATGAAAAGAAACGGTATTTAATTTTAAAAGATCCAAATATCTATAAGGGCTTAATTCTTTTAGCCCTTCCTTTAATGTTAAATAATCTTATAAAAACATTGCACGATATCGTGGATATGTTTTTTGTTACATTTACTGATGGTGCGACTTCTTCACAAGCGGTTGCTTCTATTCAATTGACATTTCCAGTGATTTTCACGTTTTTGTCACTCGGAATGGGGTTATCTATTGCGGGGACAGCGTTGATTTCACAAGCCATCGGTGCGGCGAAGTATGACACGGGCAAGAAGTATGCCGGACAACTATTGTTGGTCGCGATTATTGCGGGGGTAATCTTGAATGTGCTGGCTTTTATTTCGGCCCCTTTTATTATGCGTTGGATGGGGGCGCAAGGCTTCGTCTATGAAAACAGTGTGTCCTATTTACGGATTCGTGCTTTTGAACTACCGTTTTTATTTTCCTTTTTTGCTTACCTAGGTATTCGCCAAGCCAGTGGAGACACATTAAGTCCGGTGTTGGTCAGTGGTAGTGCCATTATTTTAAACATAATTTTGTCACCAATATTTATTATTGTATTAAATCTTGGTGTTCCAGGCGCTGCCTATGCAACCTTGATTTCACACGGTTTAATTATGCCGATTGGTATCATTAGATTATTTTTTGCCAAAGATGGCATTCGGTTAAATATTAAAGTGATTATAGGCTCAACAATGATGAGTTTATCCGAAAGGATAACTATCATCAGAAAAATCATCAAAACGGCGATTCCGGCTTCTGTGGGACAGGCGATAACAGCCATTGGCTTTGGCGTAATGAACGGGGTTATCTATTCGTTTGGTGAAGAGACGGTAGCCGCATTTGGGGTTGGGAATCGTCTGTTGTCGATGGTATTACACCCTGTCATGGCGATGGGGGCGATTTTATCGGCGTATATCGGTCAAAATATTGGGGCACTCAATCCATCACGTGCCAAAGAGACGTTTCGTAAATGTATGACATTATCCGTTGGTATAATGATTGTGGGGGCGAGTGGTATCCTGGTCATTCGTGAACCCTTGGCGGCACTATTTATGGGCGATGACCCTGTAGCGCTGCAGTTGACTGTCGATTATATGTTCTTTATATTAATTGGTCTACCGCTGATGGCTATTTTTCAAACATTTATAGGGACCTATAATGGGACAGGGAATACCCATTTTACAATGATTTTATCAATTACTAGATTGTGGGTTATCCGGATACCGTTGGTATTGTTAATGGCTTATTTATTACCGGGTAGAGGTTCACGGGTTATTTGGGAGGCGATGCTTATCTCCAACTTGTTGATTGCATTTTTAGGATTTGTTTTGTATTTACGCATCGACTTTCAGCCTAAGATTGAGGTTAAAAAACCACCCAAGAAGAAAGCTGTTTCACCCACCCCCCAACCTTCGCTTAAAACTTCATAAAACCGCATATTGCGGTTTTATTTTTTTGTAAAAAGTAAAAAACTTATCTTAAGTGAATTATTAGGATGAGGTGATGATATGAAAATTAAATATGCATTGTTGGGACTTATGTTTATCTCCATATTTAGCTTGTCTCTAAGTGCGAAAGACACAGAACCAAGTGGGGTAAACATTTTAAACCCTGCCTATTTACAAGTCAGTGAAGCACAAAACATTGTGCGTACAAAAATGCCTATTCCCCTTGAGGAGGACAGTGCTTACAGTTTTGCGGTTACCAATTACCATGCAGAATCATTACGTATTTGGCTAGATGGTACGGAGATTGTTTATGAAGATGATCTTGAGAATGTAGAAATTTGTGATGACGAGACAAACTACATTCTTTGTACGTTTGATGCCACGGACAAAGAGTATTTTGAATTTGAAATCAGTGGGGGTGACATTGCCAGAGCGTATATCCTATTAGATGAGGTCTTTATGTTACAAGAAGGATCAACGGTTGACTGGTATGAACCGTTTGAACCATTGAATGAAAGTGAGCCGGTTATAACGGGAGGTTCGATTTACTTAGACTACCGTGAACCGGTGAATTTATGGGACTTCATCGGTGATAAGATTACGGCATACGACGATATTGATGGTGATTTAACGGACGACATTATTATCGTCAACGATACGTACAAGGAATCACCGGCTACGGTGGGGGAGTATGAAGTTATCTATGAAGTGACTGACAGTGCGGGCAATGTTGGTCAGTTGGTATTGGATGTCTTTGTGTTGGATCAAGTGCCACCAACAATATCAGGTCCGTCAATAATAAATGTAGATGTGGATGATCCCTTGGATATTGTAACTATCGTTGATAATGCGTTTAGTTTTTATGACGATCACGACGGGCCCATATCGGATTATGAAATCTTACAAGATGAATATAGTGATTCAATGTCAACGACCGGGTCTTATACAGTCGAGTTACGCATTGCTGACAGTAGTGGAAATCCTGCGGAAAAGACATTTGACATCAATGTCCGCGATACCGTTGCGCCTGAAATTACTGGACCTAATAAAATCACGATGAAATTAAGTGAGCCATATCAAGATTTAAGTGAAATTCTTAATTACTACACGGTGAGTGATAACTACACTAATGTCAGTGATATGGAATTAGTCATTACTGATTTTGAAGGACCGAACTCACTAGATGTTACCGGTCAATATGCGATTGGGTTGGAAGTCAGTGATTGTAGTGGAAATAAAACACAAAAAATCATTGAGTTAGATATCATTGATGATGTTCCACCAATCCTTGAAGGAGAGTCCCATATTCAACTATCGTATACGGAAACATTCGATGTAGACGCCTACATTGCATCCATGCAAGTCAGCGATAACCATGATGCGTTAAGTGTTGATGATATTGTGATGGTTGAATCGAATTATGAACCTTCAGACAATGAAGTTGGTCGCTATAATAAAGTGTTTATGATTGAAGATTATTCCGGCAATACAACAACCTTCACGCTAATTATAGATACCATTGATGATATTGCGCCTTACTTTATCATGGAAGAGCCAATCATTGTCGCTCCAAGTGTCACTTTAAGTCAAGAAGAAGTTTTTACACATTTGTTAAATGATGAAGCTGTGGCAGCGTTTACGCCAACTTCAATGACACTGATCAATGATGAGTATAGTGACCATAAAACAATACCTGGAACTTATGAATATCATGTTCTATTGAGCAACGATGACGGTGAAACCATGGAATATGCAACGTTAATTACTGTAAGAGAAACCGATGAATCTTTAAATCGCACTATCCCACTAATCGCTGGGTTTGGCGGATTAATCATCATCACATCTTTACTTATCATAAAGCGTCGCAAGTAAATTTAAAGACTGTGAATACCTTTTCACAGTCTTTTTTATGTTTGGCTATTGACAATTTGTCATAAAATAATATAATTATTAGGTAAAGCCTAACTAACTATGGGGTGGGACGATGGAAAAAGAAATATTCAGGGAATCTTTCAATGCCTTTTTAAAGCTATATTTCGATAGTTGTAAAGAGGTATATGAAGAACTTGATTTAAAAGGATTAAAAGAACGTCATTTCAAGTATCTTAAAGAGATTGACAAAAATGGCTCAGTTACAATGAGTGAGCTCGCAGATACATTTGAACTCTCAAAACCGACGGTTGCGGAAATGTTAAAGAAATTTGAAGACACAGGGGTCATTAAGCGGCAACGTTGTGATGACGATGCTCGTGTTATTAATATTACATTAACAGAACGCGGAAAAATCCTTGCAAAAACGAATCGCTTGGAAAGTGATCGCGCAATAGATAAAATCTTTGCGCTACTAAGCGGAGAAGAGCTCGATGAACTCAAAACATTATTTGACAAGATAGGTAAGGTGTAATTATGTTATTTTCAAAATCAATTAATAAGTATTATTTAAAATTTGCGCATCTATTCATTATTGGGGTAATCGCATTACTCGTCGTAGATTTAGCGCAACTTGAAGTACCGATTATCATCGGCCAATTGGTCGATGACTTAGAAGCGTTTAGGGCCGGTGTCTATACGCGTGATGAAGCCTTGGCTCTAGTTAACGAAATTGTGATGACCTTGGTTATTATTAGTGCGTTAATAGTTGGAGGTCGCTTCGTATGGAGAATCGGGATTATGGGTGCTTCACGCCGTATCGCTTTTGAACTGCGAAACGATATGTTTGAACATAGTTTGAAACTGTCTAATCGTTTTTACTCAGAGCGTAAAGTCGGTGGGTTGATGGCGCTATTTATCAATGATATTGAAGCCATCCGTCGAGCACTTGGACCGGGACTCATTATGTTTGTAGATATGATTTTCCTTGGTGGGTTGGTTTTTTGGCGGATGTATCGCATTGATGCCCGTATGACGATGATTTTAGTGCTTCCATTATTCTTAATTGCGATCGCCGGAATTATTTTAGGGAATAAAATGCGTATGCGTTTCCGTGATGCCCAGAAAGCCTTTGAAGATTTAAGTGACAATGTTCAAGAATCCTTAAGTGGAATTACGGTTATTAAAGCATTTGTCAAAGAACAACAAGAGATTAAACACTTTCTAAAAGCGAATAAAAACGCTAAAGATAAAAATATCCGCTTTGTCCGGATGCAAATGGCATTGCAAGTCGTTGTTCGTGCCATTGTATCATTGGTGTTTGTGTTAATCATTGCCTATGGAACCAACTTGGTTCAAGTAACCGCTGGAACCGCAGATCCTTTCTCAATTGGTGATTTAGTCGCTTTCCTTTCATATTTTGGAATGTTGATTTGGCCGATGATGGCGATTTCGATGATAATCAATGTGCGTTCCAGAGGACGTGCTAGTATTCAGCGTATTGAAGATATTCTTAATGAAACAGTTGATATTGTCGATGAGAACACTGTTAATGTTGAAAATATCAAAGGAGATATTGCGTTCAACAACTTATATTTCCGTTACCCCGATGCGGAACCTGATGACCATGTTCTAAAAGACATCTCTTTTGAGATTAACGCGGGAGAAATGGTCGGAATATTAGGACGAACCGGAAGTGGGAAGACCAGTATTGTTGACTTACTGTTAAGACTATATAATTTAGAACCTAATCAACTGAAAATAGATGGCATTGATATTATGCGTCTACCGTTTAAACAAGTTAGAGAAAATATTGGTTATGTACCACAAGATGGCTTCTTATTCTCTGACACCATTAAAAACAATATTGCCCTTGGCGTTGAGGATGAACGCGCTGATTTGGACCGTATTGAAGAGGTTGCTAAGCTTTCTGATGTGCATGATAATATTGTTCAGTTTAAACAAGGATATAACACCGTTATTGGTGAACGTGGTGTGACATTGTCCGGTGGTCAAAAACAACGCGTTAGTATCGCAAGGGCACTCGCTAAGAATCCGCCTATTCTAATCATGGATGATTCTGTAAGTGCAGTCGATACCTCAACCGAAGAAAAAATCTTAAAAAATCTTAAAAAAATTCGTCAAGGCAAAACGACGATTATGATTGCGCATAGAATCTCAACCGTTAAAAATGCGGATAAGATTGTGGTTATCGATGAAGGTGAAGTCCTTGATGTAGGGACACATGATGAACTCGAAAAACGTTGTGAGTTTTACCGCGATCTCGTGGAAAGACAACAACTAGAAGATGAAGTGGAGGTGGCATAATGTACGATATCGATACGGATAAACGACTGCATAACTATTCTGACAAGCAGATATTGAAAAGGCTTGCCTCTTACGCAATCCCTTATACACGGTACTTTGTGCTTACATTTGTTCTTATGGTTATCTCAGTGCTTTTCGCACTGGCGGAACCTTATTTAATAGGGGTGTCTATCGACATCCTAACAGAACCCCCCGTTGATGTACGCTTTTTAACCATTGTGCTTATAGCCTTTGCGGGGTCAATCCTATTGAGTGCATTCTTCGAATATATGCAAACAATGATTCTGCAAAAAACCGGCCAACAAATTGTTTATAACATGCGTGAAGAAGTCTTTACCCATGTTGAAACCCAAGATATTGATTATTTCAATAAAATTCCAACTGGTAAATTGGTGACGCGTGTTGCCAATGATACCAATACATTAAACGAGATGTATACCAATGTCATTGTTAACGTATTTAGAAACCTGTTAATGATTGTGGGGATTTTAAGTGCTATGTTCATCCTAAATGCCGAATTGGCATTATTGATTTTAGCGATAACCCCATTTATCATCATATTCTCCTTTGTGTTCAGACGCTTCTCTAGAAAAGCTTATCGTACGGTTCGGGCCAACATGAGCCGTGTCAATGGCTTTTTAGCAGAACATCTCTCGGGAATGAAAGTGGTTCAAATCTTTAACAAAGAAGAAGAAAAACATGAAGAATTTGACGTCAAAAACAAAGAATTGCGACGCAGTGAACTTCGTGAACTGCTCGTCTTTGCGATTTATCGTCCGACGATGTATATGTTATTCATGGTTTCTACCGTATTAATTTTCCTTTATGGTGGACGCCAAGTCATCGCAGGAACACTGACGGTCGGGGTTTTGGTTAGTTTTTATAATTATTTGAGACGTTTCTTTGAACCGATTCAGCAACTTGCCGAACAATTTAACATTGTGCAATCGGCATTTGCTTCCAGTGAACGTATCTTCGCGATACTGGATGCACACCCTGAAGTACTTGATGAACCCGATGCTATGAAAATTGATGAAGTCCGCGGTGATATTGAGTTTAAAAATGTCTGGTTCCGCTATGTCGAAGACGAATGGGTTTTAAAAGATGTCAGCTTTAAAGTAAATGCCAAAGAAAGTGTAGCATTCGTGGGGGCAACAGGCGCAGGTAAAACGACTATCCTAAGCCTGTTGACTCGCGATTATGATATCCAAAGTGGCCAGATTTTACTTGATGGAATCGATATTACAAAAATCAAGATATCATCCTTGCGCAGCCATGTAGGTCAGATGTTACAAGATGTATTTATGTTTAGTGGAACCATCAAATCTAACATTACCCTACGTGATGAAGACATTACTGATGAAGAAGTAGTTGAAGCCTGCAAATATGTCAATGCAGATAAATTTATCAATAAATTGCCTAAAAAATACGACGAACCTGTTCGCGAACGCGGTAATAACTATTCTGCAGGGCAACGTCAATTGATTAGCTTTGCCAGAACACTTGTCCACAAACCAAACATTATGATCCTTGATGAAGCAACCGCAAATATTGATACCGAGACCGAAGAACTGATTCAGGAATCCCTTAAAAAAATGATGAATATCGGTACGATGCTTATCGTAGCGCATAGATTATCGACAATACAACATGTTGATAAGATTATCGTCTTACAACAAGGAGAAATTCTTGAACAAGGGTCTCACCAGGAGTTGCTCCAACAAAAAGGCCATTATTACTACTTATACAAGTTACAATATGAAGACCAATAATCTAAAGCCCCGTTTTGCGGGGCTTTTAATTTTATATGATTGCACAATCACCGTATCCTTTGTATAATACAGTTAATGAGGGGGTAAGAATATGGGACTACTAGTTTTTTTGTTGACCTTACTTGTGACGATTGATCATTTTATCAAATATCGTCCCAGTGAGTTGGTTTATTACAAAAACGAGCATAAATTTAGTGTTATTGTCGCCGTTGATGCAATAAACCCAAATTTACAAAGGCTTATAGAACACGCACAAACCAGTAAGCACCAGTTTATTTTTGTAAGTATTAACGGGGCATTATCGCCAGATACTAATGATAAAATCACCATTGTTGAGGTGGATGTCGAATGTAACAACGAAGATTACATCAGACGGACACCCCTATTATCGCAAGCTTATGTCGAAGGGTATAAGAAGGCCTCACATGAGTTTTTACTATTTATGGATGCCTATCATATGTTCAATACCTTTAAAACGATTAATCATATGGCGAATAATCTCGTTGAACACCAAATCTATACCATTAAATAAACCTTACCAATGCGCAGTAAAAAAGAAGGTTATAAGTTGTTTTTTGATTTACTCAGGGATATGGATATGTCGCATGAAATGATTAATTATGGTTTTTATGCAGTTAAGCGCAATACTTATGAACTAACTGGCTGTCATGAAACTGCGATTAAAGAACCTTCTGATTTCGAAGCGTTAATGGCTAGGAAAAATGTAAATATTGTGCATATCAATCATGCAAGAACGATTTATCGTGGCGAAGATGTTGTGTCATTCAAGACGTTTATGAATACTTGGTTTACTGATTTCAAAGGCCGTAAAGAAATTACCGGATGCCGAAGAATGTTGTTATTTTTACTTGCTTATCATCTGTTTTATGGGTATTTGATTACCGATATGGTACTGAGGGGCATCACGTATCATTATTTTGCCTTAATTGTTTTAATTCAGATTGCGTTTTTCATTGTCGTACGTTCTTATACGAAACACCATATCCTTAACTTTGTATTATTGCCTATCTACATGTTGTATTTCGATTTCATGTTAATGATTGGATCGATAAAACGTTTCTTCTATCAACGAAAAACTAAAAAACTCGAAAAACAATATGCCAAGGAGCATGAAAATGAAGACCTTCTCCCTTAAAAAACATCACAAAACTAATCATTTTGAAGGATTTTATGTGCGTGTAATCAGCGATGATTACACGCATAACTATGCATTTATCTTTGCGGTCTCTACGTATGAAGCAGATCCTCATGCCTTTTTACAGATTTTTGATGGCATTGCCAATACGAATCAGTATTATCGCTATGATGTTAGTGATTTCACCATGGAAGAAGGCGCATTGTTTTTAGGGGAAAACCGCTTGTCTTTGAATAAGTTGCATATTGAAACTGATGATTTCTATGGCGAGTTTGCCATTAAGAGTCGTGAAGTCAATCAAAAAAGCGCAATGGGGTTTTTACGTTTTTTCCCGCTTGAGTGTTATCAAGAAGTCATTTTTTTAAATGCTAGTATCGAGGGAAATGTCCGTGTTGATGGGAAGAAAGTCCCCATAAAAGGAAAAAGCTATATGGAAAAAACTTACGGTAAAAACTTTCCAACGCAATGGTATTGGATTCAAGCAAATCAATTTAAGAATCCCGATGTGTTTCTCAGTACTTCCGGTGGTGATGTTCCATTACTTGGAAGACGCATATTCGGTTTCTTTGCGATATTAAAGTTCCAAAATAAAACGTATCGTTTCTCCAGTTATAAATTATCTAAAATTAAGATGATGCAAAAAAATGATACCATTATTCTCAAGTTTAAATCTTTTCGCCATACATTAGAAATAACAACACAATTAATTAAGCCTACAATGTTAAAAGGTCCCTCGAAATATGGTAAAATGGATTTAGATGTATCTGAATGTCTACGTAACGTTGTGAACATCACGTTGCTGAAAGGAAACCGCATTATTCATCAAGATACCAGTGAACACACTGGTGTTGAATGGATGATAAAATATCTTAAGGAGTGAGTTAACATGAAAACAGCAAAATTAAACAATGGCGTAACAATTCCCCTGCTTGGACTTGGCACGTTTAGAGCTCAAGAAAAAGAAGCGTATAACGCCGTCTTACATGCTCTCAAAAATGGGTACCGCCATATCGATACGGCGGCCGTGTATGGCAATGAAGAAGAAGTTGGTCAAGCCATCAAAGATTCTGGGATTCCTAGAGAAGAATTGTTTATTACTACCAAACTGGCTAATCCTGATCAAGGCTATCTCTCAACAAAAAAGGCTTTAAGAAAATCATTAGAACGTCTTGGTCTTGATTATGTCGATCTTTATTTGATTCACTGGCCCAAAAGTTATGAATTAACTGCAGATAGTTACCAAGCGATGGAAGAGCTATATCTTGATGGGTATACCCGTTCAATCGGGGTTTCGAACTTCAATTTCCATCACCTTGAACACTTGTTTGAAACTGCGGAAATCATTCCTCAAGTGAATCAGGTTGAATCACATATTTATCTCCAAAACAAAAAGCTTCAGGAATTTTGTATGAAAAACGGCATTTATTTAGAAGCATACGCCCCACTTGCTTCACATGAAATTTCTAAGTTATTGGAAAACGAAAAAATGCAAGCCATTGCCAAAGCCCATGGTAAGAGCGTAGCGCAAGTCGCTTTGCGTTACCAATTAGAACGCGACATCATTGTGATTCCAAAATCAGTAACACCGAAACGAATTGATGAAAACCTTGATGTTTTTGACTTTGAACTGACTGATGAAGAGTTTGAGACGATCAGTAATCTAGATCGTGGTCGTAAGTTCTTCCCAGAACCAGATAATTTTGCTTAAAAATTTATAAGAGGTGTATGACATGAAGATACTCACTAATCTCCTATCCTCGCTTATCGAAATCATCAATGGATATATAACGCTAATACTGGCAATCGGTGCGGTGGTGATCATCGCGCTGATTGTCTTTAACATAGTGCGTTTTATCTCATTACGTCAAATGCGACAATTACTGTATTACGATGATTTGACCGGGGTGAAAAAAAGCGCATATTTAGAGAAGAAGTTCAATGATATTTTAGTTGAGCTTGATCGTGATGCGACACTTTTTTATATCAATATTGATAATTTTAAAAATTATAACGACTTATTTGGTTATCAAACCGCCAATCGTATTTTAGCTGAATTTGGCAAACGCCTTTTAGAACTTAGTCAACCCTATCATCATGTCTTCAGAGTGCATAGCGATCGTTTCATTATGATCTATCCTGAAAAAAACGATCAGTTCGGTCATCAAATTCTCAAACGGCTAAAAGAACCTTATGATGTTGAGGAACAGTCATTTAGTCTAACTGTTTCGATGGGAAGTTATAAAATCAGCGAAACCAATCCCCGTTTTTACGAAATTCTGTTACGCGGAGAGCTTGCCTTAGAACGTGCTAAAAGTGTTGGGAAAGACCAGTGGATTGCTTATAGTGAAGGCATGAAAGAAAAACATCATAACGCCTTTGATATGTATACTTTTATTAAAGATGCTTTAAAAAACGAACAGTTTTTCTTAGAGTTTCAGCCGATTGTTTCATCAAAGACAAAACAGATGGTGGGCCTTGAATCCCTCATCCGTTTTGAAGATAAACGCCGCCTGATATTTCCGTCGGAATTGATCAGCTATGCTGAAAAGTTTAACCTAATTGAAGAAATTGACCGTTATGTTGTGGAAAAAAGTTTCGAGGCCTACCAGATTTTCAAACAAAAAGGTCTTAAATTTTCGTTTTTAGCGGTTAATGTTTCCAGTTCAGAGATTAATGATGATACGTTTGTAGAATACTTAGCAACAACAGCCAAATACTATGATGTTGATCCTAAATCGATTGTCATTGAGTTTACGGAAACTGCTGATCCAAATAAACTGGAAAACGAATCGCGTTTTATTGAACAGGTTCGCTCCCTTGGTTTCAAAGTTGCGATTGATGATTTTGGGAGTGGGTATTCCAGTATGTTGCGATTGTCAAAAAACACTCTTGATCGTATAAAAATTGATAAATCTTTTGTGAATGACATTATGCAATCATCATCAAACCAAAACCTTGTTGAAGCCATGGTAGGTCTTGCACGGGCATTTAATCTCGAAGTGATTGTCGAAGGTGTCGAAACCGAAGAAGATTATTTATTTATGAAATCTTTAAATATAGAATATGTACAAGGCTATTATTTTTATAAACCCCACCCACTTAATGAAATTATTGATATGTTTACCAACAAAAATAATTAGTTAACGAACTATTATATTTTTTTAGATAATAATCGCTTTATCAAGACATTTTTGAGGTTAAAAAATTGCCTTTTACAGTTCAGTGTGATAATATAAATCATGAAATGCGACACCATTTTTAGAAAAAAATAGGAAATGAGGGTTGTACATGGGAATTTTGAAACGTTTGTTTGGAAAGAAGAAAAAAGAGTCTGAAAGTGAAGCACCACAGGTTAAATCACAAAATGAGGGCCGTGATGTATCACTTGAAGATGTCGAAAAAGGACTTGACGATCTTGAAACAGTTGAGAAAGACAAGTCTGTAGAAGAAGAAAAACCGGCTACTAAGACAGGGGCACAAAGTGTTCCCAAAACGCAAAAGGAACCTGGAAAAGAATCTGAAAAAACACCATCGAAAAGCGCTGAAAAAGAAGCGCCAGCCGCAAAAAGTGATGACAACCACTACCATATCAAGAAGCATTCTAAAGGATGGCAAGTCATCGAAGATGGTGCCGATAAAGCGTATCGCGTATTTCAATATCAAAAAGAAGCGATTGATTTCGCAAAATCTGAAAATTTGGAATACACGATATTTAAAGCTGATGGAACCCCGCGAACTGAATAAAGCCTACAAATGTAGGTTTTATTTTTACAACACACAGTGACATATCGTCATTGATAAGGAGAGTTTTTATGCCAAAATCAACATTTTTAAATCTCGCTTCACCCAAAAGAAATCATATTGAAAATAAAGCACGTGAAGTCTTTTTAAACAATCCCTATAACAAAGTCACTATTTCTTTAATCGTTAAAACCGTTGGAATTCCCAGGGGGAGTTTCTATCAATATTTCGAAGATCTCGAAGACCTTTATCAATATCTTTTCGAACAAACGATTAATGAATATGAGACCTATGTTTATGGTCGACTGGAAAACAGTCCGACCACGGATATGTTTTCCTTTGCCAAAGAAGGGTTTGAGTCCGATTATCGTTTTTTAAAGACTACGGATTATTATGAGTTGATGCGAAAATTCTTCAAGGAACGTCATATGATTGGCATCAATATTGATTTCTTTCAAAAGAAAAAATCTAAATTTCATGAGATGATGCTCAGACGCTTTAATAAAGAAAATGTCTCCCATTTACCCCATGATAAACAGTTGAAATTGGTGCGTTTGATTTCTCATCTTAAATTTCAACTTATCCATAAGATCATTAGCGATAAATCGACCTATGATGAAGCATATGAAGACTTTTCTTTCTATGTCGATATGTTGAGTCATGGTGTGAAAGAAGTGTAGTCTATGAAAGAAATATTGCGTTTAATGCGTTATGCTGGTCGTTTTCCCGGCTTTTTATTGATTGCCTTGTTAACCATGGTTGTGCAAGTTTTCGCATCGTTTTACATTCCGTTTTTAATGATAGATATTATTGATGTATATTTGCCAGCTCGTGATTTTGACAATGTGATTATGACATCACTGATTATGTTAGGGATTGCCCTAGGCGGTATTGTCGGTGGAATTATTAACACTTATACATCCCAATATATCGCGCAATATGCCACTGCGGATTTACGTCTTGATTTATTTAATAAGATTCAAACACTTTCCTTCCGTAATGTCGATGCGTTTAAACAAAGTCGTTTAATCACCAATGCGACCAATGATGTTTTACGCGTTCAAATGTTTTTTACCATGATGTTACGCATTGTTGTTCGAGCCCCCATGATGATTGTAATGGGGCTTATTTTAGCATTACAAACCTCAGGTTTGCTTTCACAAGTCTTTTATATTACTATTCCGATGTTGGCAATTAGTATATTGATTATCATGTTTTTTGCCTACCCTCGGTTTAAGAAAGTTCAAGTGGCACTTGATGATTTAAATAATGTCGTTTTGGAAACTGCCAACGCGCCTCAGGTTATCAAATCATTTGTCTCTCAAGATCATGAGCGTCAACGCTTCGAAGCAACCAATGAACAATATCGCAATGTCAATACCAGTGCGGAAACGGTTATGGCGTTTGCGGAACCCGTTATTCAGTTTATTTTTAACATTGGTATTGCGGGTATTTTATTGTTTGCGGCGTATTATCTCAATCAAGGTGAACTGATGATCAATGGCTCACCGCGTATCGGGGTTATTATGGCTTTTCAAAACTACAGCATGCAAATTTTGGTAGGTCTGATGATGTTTGCGATGATTATGATTTTCCTCTCACGTGCCAATGTCTCTGCAGCGCGTATTAATGAAATCTTCGATGCTAAAATCGATCTAGTTAATCCTGAAAACGGAAAGCGACCAGAAATCCGCGGCTCGATTACCTTTAATGAGGTGGCGTTTAGTTATGGTGATGATGGCAACGATGCGGTATCTAATCTTAATTTTACGATCAATAAAGGTGAGAAAATTGGAATCATCGGTTCCACCGGTAGTGGTAAATCAACGCTGACTTATCTCATTCCAAGATTATATGATGTTAGAAAGGGCCAAGTCCTTATTGACGACACCGATGTACGAGTGATGGACATTAACCATTTGTGTGATAATATCGGGTATGTGACCCAAAATGCGACAATTTTCAGTGGCTCTATTGCGACGAATATGTTTCAAGGTAATGAAGACGCTGATTTTGATGCGCTTGAAGAAAGTTCTAAACAAGCGTTGTTGCATGATTTTATTCATGAACAAGAAGATCATTACAATTACTTGATTAAATCCAAAGGCGTCAACCTTTCAGGGGGGCAAAAACAACGGCTCAGTATTGCAAGAGCGATGATTAAAAAACCAGCCATTCTGATTTTTGATGATGCCACCAGTGCCGTTGATGCATCCAGTGAACAAAAGATTCTTAATCATATCAACGGACTTGCTTATAATCCGACGTTGTTATTGATATCACAAAAGGTTTCAACGGTTCGTAAGATGAATCGTATTTTAGTCCTTGATAACGAAGGTCATGTTGATGGGTTTGGACACCATGATGAACTAATAAATACCTCGAAAACGTATCAAGAAATTGCTCATTCACAACTCGGCAATGGAGGTGGTTATGGTGTCGAATAATAAAGAAATCCTATCAAAAAAAGCGCTTAATGAAAGGCTTAAAGCCGAGATTGACCCAACCGACCCCAAAAACTTCAAAGGTGGCATGCGTCGACGCGATACACCGCCTGTAGGGGCTAAACCCAAAAATATCCGTGAGACTTTATTTCGCTTGCTATCTTACATGGGAGTTTATAAATACGCGGTGTTAATGGTCTTTTTATCCTTAATCGCTGCGACCTTTGCAACCCTTTATATACCGACCTTATTTGCGAATTCCATAGACCGTTATATCGATCTTGATGATTTCTCTCGTTTTGATCCCACTAATTTATATCGCATTGTCATTATTATGGCAGTGCTGGCTGGAATCGGGAGCATCATTCGTTTCTTTTCACGGTTTATTATGGTACGCATCTCTCAAAATGTCGTGAAAAAAATCCGTGAAGAAGCCTATGACAAACTCATGAAAGCCCCAGTTGATTATTATGATAAACAAGGCAGTGGTGATATTGTCAGTCGATTGAGTAATGACGTTGAACTGATTTCCAATTCATTGGGACAAACCGTCCTAGAAGTATTAAATTCTTCGATTGTCTTACTAGGTGCGTTTGTGCTTATGTTTTTACTTAACTGGGCGTTAGGGTTAGTAGTAATCGCTTTTATTCCCATTATGATCTTGTTTACGATTAAAATCAGTAAGAAAACGCGTAAAGGATTTAAAGAACAGCAAGTGCATTTGGCAAGTTTGAATGGAATCATTGAAGAAAGTGTCAGTGGACTTAAAACCGTTAAACTATATAACCAGGAAAAACCTTTCACCGATGAATTTGAAATTGAAAATGACAAACTGAAGAAAGCCGGCTTTATGGCTCAGTTTTATTCCGGACTGATTTGGCCGTTTATTCATTTTATGAACAACCTGATTTTCCTTAGTGTCATTGCGGCTGGGGCGGTTTTATATTTATTCACTCCACTTGTGACCATTGGACAGATTGCCGGTGTCTCACAATATTCAAGACAGTTTATCATGCCCATCAGTAATCTTGCGCAACTATTCAATGCTTTGATGCAAGGGATCGCAGGCGCGGAAAGGGTCTTTGAACTGATTGATGCTGAAGATGAATACGAAAACGATGGGGAACTAGCCATTGATCAATTTGACGGCGACATCAGCTTTGAAAATGTGACGTTTGGCTATACTGAAGATGTCGTGGTGTTAAAAGATATTTCCTTCTTTGCGAAAAAAGGGGAAGTGATTGCAATTGTTGGTCCCACAGGCGGCGGAAAGACAACCACTATTAAGTTACTCAATCGTTTTTATGACATCAATGCCGGTGAAATTAAGATTGATGATAAAAATATTAATACCTTGCAAAAAGATGAACTCAGACGTCGCATTGGCGTGGTGCTTCAAGATACGCACCTTTTCAAAGGCACCGTTTATGACAACATTCATTATGGGGACTTCACCGCCGACAAGGAGGCGGTCATAGAAGCCGCTAAAATGGCGAACGCCCACGACTTTATCATTAAATTGCCAAAAGGCTATGAGACTGAAGTCTATGAGGGCGGACAAAACTTCTCACAAGGTGAACGTCAGTTGATTAGTATTGCCAGAACCATCCTCAATAACCCTGACCTCTTGATTCTTGATGAGGCAACGTCGAATATTGACACTAGAACTGAAGCAAAAATACAAGAAAGTATGCGCCGTTTAATGAAAGACAGAACCTCAATCGTCATTGCCCACCGACTGCAAACAATCCGTGAAGCCAACAAGATTCTCGTCATTGATCATGGAAAACTCATTGAAAGTGGCGACCATGAAGAATTACTTAATGCTAAAGGATTTTATTACGGCCTCTACAAAGCGCAATTTGAACAATAATACCCATGAAAAGGCTCATTTTGAGCCTTTTTTTATTTATTAACATAAAAAAAGGTTGAAAACGGTTTATCGCTATGATATTGTAATTAATGTGAAGTAAAAAGTCTTGACAGATTGCGGGTGTTAACAATGCTTAAACAACCACTTTTTGACACATTTACATATCTGAATCATCACTCCAATCGAGCCGAGTGCATCTTTTACGCATGATTTTAATGCAAGAAGACCATAGACTCCTTTATCGTTTGGATAAGGAGTCTTTTTTTTATTTTATTGAATTTGCGAGGTGAACCCTATGAAACGATTAAAACAGTTTTACCAATGGATGAAAGGATTCATCCATCTCTATATATTTGGATTTGCGCTACTAATTATGGCGCAATATCTAACAACCCTAACACCACTGTTCATTCAACACATTGTTGACAGTATTTTTGGTGATGCGCCTTCAGCGCTTCCTAATCTCATTCAAGGATTGTTGATTGGAGAAACGACGCAGCGTATCTTATTAATGGTGGCGCTTGTGAGTGTCGGATTTACGCTAATTCGTTTAACCATTGTGTTTTTCCAACGTGTTGTGATTGCGCATTTCTCTGAAAATGTAGCCTATAGTATGCGCAATACCCTCTATGCCCACTTACAAGATCTTTCATTTTCTTATCATTCAACCGCTGAGACTGGCGATCTCATCCAACGCTCCACCACGGATGTTGATACGTTTCGACGGTTTATCGGTGAACAATTCATCGATGTCGTACGTTTGTTTTTCTTGATGAGTTTCGCGGTCTTTCAAATGTTTTTGATGAACGTCACCATGACTTTTATTTCCTTAATCATGACGCCTATTATTTTTGTGAGTGCGTCTGTATACTTTGTGAAAGTCCGTAAAATCTTTGAGCGTGTTGAAAAAGCAGAAGGGAAGATGACCAACGCTGTTCAGGAAAACGTCAGTGGTTCAAGGGTTGTTAAGGCTTTCCAAAACGAACGTTATGAAATGGACAAATTTGATGAAACATCACAAGTATTCCGAGATGAAAATATGTTGTTGTCGAAGCTAATGGCTTTCTTTTGGTCCGGCACTGACTTTATGATTTTCCTGCAGTACACACTGACCGCGTCTTTTGGGATTTACTTCACTATTATGGGCAACATGGCACCCGGACAGTTCATCGCCTTTTTAAGTCTACTGGGGATGATTGTATGGCCCCTTCGTCAACTGGGCCGGATCATCGGTGATTTTGGGAAAACGTCTGTCGCACTTGATCGGATTGATGAGGTCATGGCAGAAGGCAGTGAACACGTTGATGATTCAACGTTTACGCCTGAAATTAAAGGACACATCACATTTAACAACGTCGGATTTCAATTCGATGATGATGTCTCACCGCTTTTAAAAAATATCAATTTTGATGTGAAGCCCGGGGAAACCTTAGCGGTCATCGGAAAAACGGGGAGCGGGAAATCGACATTAATGAGTTTACTTGTCCGTTTACTGGAAACCACCCATGGTGGCATCACTATTGATGGACATGACATACGCTCCATCAATAAGAAACACCTTAGAAAAAATATCGGCATTATCTTGCAAGAACCCTTTTTATTTTCAAAAACCGTTTATGAAAATATCGGCATTATGAAAAAAGGCGCCAACAAGGAAAGTGTTGAACATGCCGCATCAATCGCAAAAGTTCATGATGATATTCTCGGCTTTGAAGCTGGGTATAAAACCATTGTGGGTGAACGTGGTGTTACCTTATCAGGGGGGCAAAAACAACGTGTTGCGATTGCTAGAATGCTCCTTGAAAATAAGCCAGTTTTAGTCTTTGATGATTCTTTGAGTGCTGTGGATACCGAGACAGATATTCAAATCAGACGTGCTTTAATGCACCACTGGCAAAACACCACCGTCTTTATCATTACCCACCGCATTACCACCGCGATGGAAGCGGATAAAATCATTGTCTTAGAAGACGGTGAAATCAAAGCCTTTGGCAATCACGCTACTCTATTAGAAGAAGATGGGCTTTATGCTTCACTCTACAACCAACAAACCAATGTCGCATCGACACTTAGAAAGGAGGGTCAATGATGCAACACTTTGAAGAAGAAACGTATCAGGACATGTCGCTGAATACCTCGACATGGAAACGCATATTCAGTTTTATGCGTCCTTTAAAACGCTACATTGTCATTGTCATCATTTTAGCGACCCTCCTTGCGGTGGCGGATGTATCCTATCCGCTGATTAACCGTTATGGGATAGATACCATTATCAAAGATGGTGACCTAAGTAAAATACCGCTGTTCATTGCTATTTATGTCTTTTATATGATTTTTGTGGCGGTATTAGTGTTTTCGTTTATCTATTTTGCGGAAAAGTTGCAACACAATCTTGCTTATATTATCCGGAAAAAAGCTTTTACCAAATTGCAGGAACTGCCTTTCTCTTATTATGACAGAACGCCGGCAGGTTGGATTATGGCACGGATGACCTCAGACACCAGACAATTATCAGACATCCTCTCCTGGGGACTTGTCGATATTACGTGGGGTGGCATGATGATGATCATGTTGATCGTCGTGATGTTTGTCCTTAACGTTCAATTAACCTTGATTACCTTAGCGGTTATGCCGTTACTTATTTATCTTTCGTGGTTTTTTAGAAAAAGAATTTTAAAAGCTTACCGCGATATCCGTAAACAAAATTCAAAAATTACCGGTGCCTTTAATGAAGGCATCACTGGCGCTAAAACGACAAAAACTCTTGTCTTAGAGGAGAGTAACTACAACGATTTTGATGCTTTAACGTCGAATATGCGCAAACACAGTATTAAAGCGGCGGTATTTGCATCACTATATTTTCCTTCAATTCTCTTTATCGCTTCGATTGCGACCGCATTGATCTTTTATTATGGTGGGATTGATGTTTCCAATGAGGTCATTACCATCGGCTTACTTTATGTATTTGTCAGTTACGTGGGTCAGTTCTTTGACCCCATCATGCAGTTGGCTAACTCTTTGGCCCAATTCCAACAAGCCCAAGCCAGTGCGGAACGCGTGGTCAGTCTGATTGATGCGACCCCTGATATTACGGACACTGCCGAAGTTATTGCAAAATACGGTACCATTGAAAACCCTAAAACAGAAAACTGGGAACCTTTGCATGGGGCCGTTACTTTTGACAATGTCACCTTCAAATATAAAAAAGGGGAAAAAGTGCTCAGTGATTTCAACTTACATGTCAAACAAGGAGAATCGATTGCGCTTGTGGGTCATACCGGTGCTGGAAAGAGTACAATTGTTAATCTGGTATGTCGTTTTTATGAACCAAGTGAAGGCCGTGTACTGATTGATGGGAAAGACTACAAGGAACGCTCTATGCACTGGCTGCATGCACACTTGGGCTATGTTTTACAAAGCCCTGAATTATTTAGCGGCACCATTCGCGAAAATATTCGCTATGGCCGTTTGGAGGCTACCGATAGCGAAGTAGAAGATGCCGCCAAACTTGTGGGCGCGCATGACTTCATCATTACCTTTAAAGACGGTTATGACACCGAAGTATCGGAAGGTGGCTCACGCTTATCAGTGGGTCAAAAACAATTGATCAGCTTTGCCAGAGCACTACTTGCCAAACCCCGTATTTTGATTCTCGATGAAGCCACAAGTTCAGTCGATACTGAGACTGAATTAAAGATTCAAAGTGCTATTCAGACCGTTATGGAAGGGCGGACCTCATTCATCATTGCGCACCGTCTTTCAACCATTATCAACGCCGATCGCATTTTGGTGTTGGAACATGGTCAAATTCTTGAGAGTGGAACGCATGAGGAGCTACTTGAAAAAGGTGAACATTACTATAAACTTTACACCAATCAATTTAAAGAAGTGCCCCTCTAAAGAAAACATCTCCGAATTTTTGGAGATGTTTTTGCATTATAATGAATCCTTAGTCACTTTGTGATAAAATATAGGTAGAAAAAGACATAATTTAAGGATGGATTTCTATGCGTGTATTAGTCATTGGTGGTGTAGCCGCTGGAATGTCAGCCGCTTCAAAGTTAAAAAGAGAAAATCCTCAAGCAACGATAAAAGTTTATGAAAAAGGTAGTGACCTCTCCTATGGTGCGTGCGGCATGCCTTATTACATCAGCGATGTCATTAAAAACGATACCGCCTTAATCGCACGGACCAAAAAAGGCTTTGAAGAACGAGGTATTAGTGTTGCACTGCACAGTGAAGTCACTGGACTTGATGAGCATAAAAAGACTATAACCATTGAAAATCTTAAAACTGGCAAAATCACTACTGACCATTATGATAAATTGATTATCGCCAGTGGCGCCCACGCAATTCGTTTGCCAGTTGAAGGCAGTGACTTGGATGAAATCCACGTTTTAAACAGTCTGGATGATGCGCGTTACCTTAAAGAATGCTTATCTAAAAAAACCGTGAAAAATGTCACGGTGATAGGGGCTGGATTTATTGGTATTGAAGTTGTCGAGACCTTGCGTGAGATGAATATCGCTGTTCACCTCGTGGAACGAGAAACACAAGTATTGCCGCAGTATGATCAAGATATCATTACGCATGTTGAACAATCATTAAAAGCACATAATGTGACTTTACATATGGGGCAAACCTTACAAGCTTATAAGCAGAGTGGCGATAAAGTCACAGTCATTACTGATAAAACTCAATTTGAGACAGATTTTGTCATTGAAGCCATTGGAGTTCGACCCAATACAATGTTTCTGGAAAATACTTCAATTAATCGCCTAAAGAATGGTGCCATTATTGTAAACGATAAAAATGAAACGAATGTCAAAGATATTTACGCTGCTGGGGATTGTGCGACAGTCTATCATCGCTTAAAAGATTCTTACGAGGCTTATATTCCGCTGGGAACCCATGCCAATAAGGCCGGTCGAATCATTGCCGCACAGCTTTCTGGTGAAGAAAAACGTTTTAAAGGCGTCATTGGTTCCAATATATTAAAAGCCTTTGAGCTCACCGTCGCAAAAACCGGCTTAAGTGAAAAAGAAGCGCAAGCCATGCAGGTGAATTATGGTACAATTACTACGAAAACAGCCTCACACGCTGGGTATTATCCCAATGCCACACCAATTCACACCAAAGTCATTTACGATAAAACGACCTGTCGTATTTTAGGCGCTCAAATGATAGGCGAGCAAGGCGTCGGTAGTCGCATTAATATTTTTGCGACCGCAATATGGAATGAAATGACTGCAAAAGGCATATCAGAAATGGATCTTGCCTACGCCCCGCCATTCGCTTCAGTCTGGGACAGTGTACAAATAACAACCAATCAAATAAAATGCCATAAAGGAGAGGATCATAATGGATAACAATGTTGGAAAAACTGATCAAGCCATTCGCTACATTCTTGCAATTATTCTAATTGTCATTGCCGTTATTGCACAAGGGTATTTTTACTGGTTACTCATACCCGCGGTTATTTTAGGATTTACGGCAGCCGTGTCATGGTGTGGAATTTACAAAATTTTTGGCATCAACACGTGTAAAATCGACAAAAAAAAATAACGTCAGTCTATAGCCCTTTACATTAAGGGCTTTTTTCTTGAATAAAATGCAAAATAGTTGTATTATAAGTGTGTTATATGTATTATAGGAATAACATAGGAGTGAGGTGACCACAATGCGTAAAAAAAGTAAGTCACAAAAAGTATACGATTATATAGAAGAACTCGTCATCAGCGGTGAAATTAAACCGGGAGAAAGACTGCCCAGTGAAGCGAAATTAGGAGAAATTCTCGAAGTTTCACGTGTTTCGGTGCGTGCTGGTATTGAAAAGTTATCAGCGATTGGATTGGTTAGTAAGAAAAAAGGTGGTGGCACCTACGTCAATAAACCGAAAAATGATAATTATTTATCCGTTTTTACACCGACCCTTTTACATAATACCGATTATTTAGAAATGATGGAAATCCGTCGTGCCTTAGATTCGTTGAGTGTTCAGCTCTGTGCGAAAAATATAACGGAATCAGGCATTCGTAAACTTGGCGAAATCGTCGATTCAATGGAAAACATTGAAAATGAATACGACTTCTTTGAACTCGATAAAAAATTCCATCTGCTTATTAGTAAATACTCCAAGAATCGCTTTCTTCACAACATTCACTTAATCATCTGGGATGTCTTGCAAAAGACACTCCGTACTAAATATAACACTGTTACAAGACAAGATCATTCAACTGATCGAGTTGAGGAACATCAAGATATTTATCAAGCCATTGTCCACAAAGATGAAGACCTTGCTCGTATTTATACGGTTCGTCATTTAGAACGTATTATTGATACGTTTAACTGTGAATATAACGAAGCCTACTACGAAGCGAAAAAAGAAGAAAAAAAGAAACATTAACTGTTTCTTTTTTTTTATTATTTTGTTATAATTTAATTCGATGCCAGCGTGGCGGAATTGGTAGACGCGTCAGACTCAAAATCTGATGGGGTTCGCTCCGTGTCGGTTCGAGTCCGACCGCTGGTATTTCATTATACTTCTAATTCAGGAAATACCCTTTCTAACGCCTGCACCACATGTGGGCAATAATAAATATCACTTAAGCGCTTGATTTCTTCGAGTGCTTTTTGTTTGTTCATGGCAGCTTGATAATTGCGTTCACGCGTCATTGTTTCAAACGAATCAATGACACGGAAAATCTTTGAAATTAAAGGAATCTCTTCTTCATTAAGTCCAAACGGATACCCAGAGCCATCAACGTTTTCATGATGGGTTAATATCGCATAGGCAACATTTTTAAGTTTTGGCAATGCATTGGCAATGCGGTAACCAATCTCACTGTGTCGTTCAATCTCTTTTTTCTCTTCATCAGTCAGTTTAGCAGCATTTTCATAGATGGAATAATCGATACTGATTTTTCCGATGTCATGGAGTTCGATTAAAAGTCTGAGTTCACGTTGTTCTTGGGAATTTAAATCAAGGACACTAATTAAAGGTTGCGCAATTTTTTTAAGCCGTTCGATATGGACTTCCGATTCATCGGTGTTCTGTAAAAGGGTATATTTCAAACTTTCGATGATTGAAGCGGTTTGTTTGTTGTATTCATGGATTTTGTCTTTATATAACATGTTCTCCGCACGAATAAAGGCAGTTTTGAAGCTTTCATTATCAAGTTTACGTGTATAACCAAACGCCGCCGAAGGAATAATATCTTCTTTGCCGTTATGACGAATATTTTTCTTTATGGACTGCGCAATTTCTTTAATTTGATTGGTCTTATAATCTTCGAGTAAAATCACAAACTCATCGCCACCAATGCGGGCAATGGTTGCTGTTTTTGGAAAGTGGTCTTTTAAACAATTGGAAAATTTAATTAACAACTCGTCACCATGGGTATGACCAAAGACATCATTGACAAGCTTTAATCCGTTGATATCGGCGAGGACAATTCCCATATTGTGATGTTTATCATAGCGCTTGATAATTTCGTTGTAATACCGGCGATTAAATAATCCTGTTAAATCGTCATGATAAGAATCATGGGTGAGTTCTTTCTCTTTGGTTTTTTGCTCAGTAATATTGATCGCACTGGACAAGATTACTTTTAAGCCATCCTCATCATAACCGATGTAAGAAGTATACCAGTGAAAATGAACAGCTTCACCGGATTTGGTTTGAAGTTTGGTGGGCCCTTCATCCAAAGTGCCTTCCAAATCATAAAGCGCCATGATTTTGCGGTAGTATTCATCTGTATTCATCGGATAAGCTTTTTCAACCCAAGCTCGCATTGTCGGAATTTCTTTGGCGGTATATCCAGTTATGGTCTCAAAAACATCGCTCACTAATTTAATGCGTTTATTTTCAGTGTGTAAGATCATGGGGATTGGAGCTGATTTAATGGCTGAATAAAACATGGCTTTTTTGTTTTCATATAAGGTAAGATATTCGGATTGTGTATCCCTGAGTTTTTGGGTAGTTTGTTCTTGAGAGTGCCGATAGCGAATTTGGGCACTGATACTGATAAAAATAATCGCTGCCGATCCCCATACAAACAGCAATCCTTTGATAATTGAAAAATACACGAACTCTTCCAGTGATTCGTTGATTGTGAAGAAGAACCAATCCGAAAACACTATCCATATTGTCGCAAATATCGCATATACTGTAGCGACAACTAATGCATCCTTCTTTTTATACCCCATAAAAATCACATCCCTACTTGTATTTTAGCATAAAATAATAAATATACAATTGCTTTAGGTATCAATAAAATTCTAAACAAGCGTCTGTGTTTTTAGAACTTTATTTTCGACCATAATGCGCTTGCTTAACGCTAAAAAATGCGCTATAATTAGGAATTGTTAGGGCTTACAAAATATTCCTGACGAAAGGAAGGTATCATGAAAAAAACTGTGCTTTATGACCACCACATAAAACTTGGTGCTAAAATGGTTGAATTTGCCGGCTATGAGATGCCGATTCAATATACTTCAATCAAAGAAGAACATCACGCTGTGCGCAAACAAGCCGGCGTATTTGACGTTTCGCACATGGGTGAAATCATGGTGATTGGTAAAGAGGCAACGGAATTTTTAAACTATATGTTTTCCAATAATATTGCGGTTATGACCGCTAAACAAGTACAATATGGATTTTTACTTTATGAAAATGGTGGCGTTGTCGATGATTTATTGGTCTATAAAGTCAATGATGAACATTATTTATTGGTCGTAAATGCGGCGAATATAGAAAAAGATTATGCCTGGCTTGAGTCGCATCATCATGACTTTGATGTATCTGTCTTGAATCAAAGTGATGAATATGCAGAAATTGCTTTACAAGGACCCTTAGCAGAAGAAATATTACAACGTCATACAAAAATGGATTTAAGCACCATTAAATTTTTCACCTTTGATGATGTTATGATAGAAAACAAAACATATTTAGTCTCCAGAACTGGATATACCGGTGAAGATGGCTTTGAGATTTATGGTGATCATGATGATATATTATTTTTGTTTAAGACCTTGCTTGTTGAACACAAAAGTCTCTTACCATGTGGGCTCGGGGCCCGTGATACCTTGCGCTTTGAAGTGGCCTTGCCACTATATGGTCATGAAATTGATCAAGATATTACGCCGCTGGAAGCGGGATTGAAATTTGCTGTCAAGCTCGATAAAGAGGAGTTTATCGGTAAAAAAGCTCTGAATGAGCAAAAAGAATCAGGATTAAAGCGTCGTATTGTTGGTCTTGAAATTCTTGATAAAGGGATCGTTAGAGAAGGCGCAGAAGTTTATTATGAAGATCATAAGATAGGTGAAGTTACGAGTGGCTACCTATCGCCTTCATTAGAAAAAGCCGTAGCGCTTGCTATGATTGACAAACCTTATGATAAACTGGGAACTACAGTTGATGTCAAAGTTCGCAAACGATTATTAAAATCAAAAGTTATTAAGAAAAAATTATATAATAAATAAAAAGAGTAGGAGTGAGATTATGAAAACACCAAAAGCATTATATTATACTGAATCACACGAATGGGTAAAAGTAGAAGACGGGCATGCTTACATCGGCATTACTGACTTTGCACAAAGTGAATTAGGAGAAGTTGTCTTCGTAGAATTACCAGAAGAAGGCGATGAAGTTTCTGAGGGGAACGAATTTGCGACCATCGAAAGCGTTAAAGCCGCTTCAGATATCAATGCGCCAGTAAATGGTGTCATTATCGCAGTAAATGAAGCCCTTGAAGATTCTCCGGAATTAATCAATGAAGACCCTTATGAAAACTGGATCATAAAAATTGAATTGGAAGATGAAAGTCAGCTCGAAAATCTATTAAGTGCTGAAGATTACGAAAAACTTACAAAATAACAAGGGGGAGTCTTATGTTTAAGTATCTGCCGCATACTCATGCGGACATTGAAGCGATGCTTGATAAAATCGGTGTCGATTCAATCGATGACTTGTTCAGTGATATTCCGGCAAAGTTAAAAGACTTTGAACTGGATGTGCCGCATGCACACAGTGAACTTGAACTTATCAAACACTTTAAACAACTTGCTAACATGAATAAGCAACTCGTCCCATTTATGGGCGCAGGTGCTTATGATCACTATACACCATCCATCATTAATCACCTGATTAATCGTCAGGAATTTTTGACTGCTTATACACCATATCAACCCGAAGTCTCACAAGGAACTCTGCAATATATCTTCGAATACCAAAGCATGATTACACAGCTTACTGGTATGGAAGTGTCCAATGCTTCGATGTATGATGGCGCCACTGCCACGGCCGAAGCGATGTTTATGTGCACCGCAATTCGCCGTAAGCAACGTGAAATTCTTGTCAGTGAAACCATGAATCCAAATATCATTAATGTCTTAAAAGCTTATGCTGAGCCACAAGACATCAAATTGGTAATGATTCCACAAGATGAAGGCCATACAGATCTAAAAGCTTTGAAAGAGAAGATTAATGATAATACCGCTGGAGTGATCGTTCAAACCCCAAATGTATATGGAATCATTGAAGATTATGAAGGCTATAGCGAGGTTATCCAAGAGAAAAAAGCCCTCTTTGTGATTAATCAAGACCCTTCAACGCTTTCCCACCTCAAAACGCCCGCCGAATACGGCGCCGATATTGCGGTTGGTGAAGCGCAATCCCTTGGCGTACCCTTATCTTATGGTGGGCCTTACATCGGTTATATGGCAACTTTAAAAAAACATATGCGTAAAATGCCAGGCCGTATTTGTGGTGTTACCAAAGACCAAGATGGCAAACGTGCCTACGTCCTCACTTTACAAGCAAGAGAACAACACATTCGCCGTGAAAAAGCGAACTCTAATATTTGTTCAAACCAATCCTTGATGGCATTGTTTGTGACAATTTATCTTTCAACCATGGGGAAAAGCGGACTTTATGAAGCCCAACAAACGTCATTTAATCATGCCCATTATCTCTATGATATGTTACTGAAACTGCCACAATTTGAAGCGGTATTCGACCGCCCGTTCTTTAAAGAATTTACCCTCAAATGTAATATTGATACCGATGTCATGAACAATAAACTACAAAAACACGGATTCTTGGGTCCTTTGGACCAAGGCCTCTTCAATGAAAAAGATAAAGGCTTAGTGACCTTCGCGGTTACTGAAAAGCGTTCAAAAGAAGAGATGGATAGTCTAATTCGTATATTGGGGGCGTTATAATGTATTACGGACATACGATATTCGAAAAATCACAAGAAGGTCGTCGTGGCTATTCATTGCCAAAAAGTGAAATCAAAGAATACAAACTAGATGAAAAACTGAAACGCCAAAGCTGCCCTAAATTACCCGAGGTTTCTGAGTTTGATGTGGTGCGTCACTATACCAATGTCAGCTTTAAAAACCACGGCATTGAAACGGGCTTTTATCCACTCGGTTCTTGTACCATGAAATATAACCCAAAAATCAATCAAGATATTGCCGCAATGGAAGGATTCTCAACCATTCATCCCTATCAACCGGTTGAAACGACTCAAGGATTACTGAAAATCTATTATGAAACCCAAAAGATTCTCAGTAACATCAGTGGCCTTGATACCTATTCACTGAATCCTTATGCTGGTGCCCATGGGGAATTGATTGGCTTGATGATTATCAAAAAATTCCACAAAGATAACAATGATTTAAAACGTACAAAAATCATTGTCCCAGATTCTGCGCACGGCACCAACCCAGCATCCGCAACAGTAGCTGGCTTTGAAAGTGTCGAAGTTAAATCCAATAAAGATGGAACTGTCAATATTGAAGACTTGAAAAAAGTCGTTGATGATACGACCGCAGGCATTATGCTTACTAATCCTAATACGGTTGGTATGTTTGAAAAAGATATTTTAGAAATTCAAAAAATCATTCATGAAGCCGGTGGCTTGCTTTACTATGATGGCGCCAACTTAAATCCTATCTTAGGCATGGCACGACCAGGTGATATGGGCTTTGATATTATGCATATTAACTTGCATAAAACCTTCTCAACCCCACATGGTGGTGGCGGTCCTGGATCAGGGCCAGTCGGTGTGACCAAACGCTTGAAGAAGTACTTGCCTTCACCAGTCGTTAGAAAAGCCGGTGATTTATATCTCATTGATTACAAGGATGAAGACTCAATCGGTCAAATTTCGCATTTCTATGGCAATATGGGCGTTGTTATCCGTGCGTATGCCTATTTGCTAACCAACGGAAAAGAACGACTCCCTGAAATTGCGAAAATGAGTGTGCTCAATGCCAATTATGTGAAAGAAAGTCTTAAAGATGTATATAAACTACCAATTGAGGGCATCTGTAAACATGAGTTTGTCTTTGATGGGTTAAAAGATGAATCGATTGATGTCAGAACGCTCGATATTGCAAAACGCCTCCTCGATTTTGACATGCACCCACCGACCGTGTATTTCCCACTCATGTTTAAAGAAACGATGATGATTGAACCGGTTGAAAATGAATCCAAACAAACCATTGATCATTTCATCAAGATTATGCGTACCATCGCTAAGGAAGCGAAAAAAGATCCAAGTATCCTTAAAAACGCACCGTATAACACCCCGGTACGTCGACTCGATGAAGCCTTAGCCGCACGGAAACCTATTGTTTCCTTTAAAGACTATACTGATTCACTTAAAGAAGATTAACATCAAAAAGACGCTGAGGCGTCTTTTTTTTACGTTTATTTTAAAGCCTTTCTATGATAAAATAGCCTTGATTTCAAAAACGGAGTGATACACCATGACCCATTTTTTATTTGCGTTTAATGCCTTAATGCCTTTATTGTTATTGGCACTTTTAGGGTATGCCATCAAACACTATAAACTTGTCAATGCCTCATTTATCGCCCAGTTAAATAAATATGTCTTTTATATCGCCCTGCCGGTATTAATTGTGACCACCCTTGCCTCAACGGGTGACTTAGGAACACTAGATTGGCCGGTGGTATGGTTTGCGGTACTGGTTTTATTACTGGTGATTGTTGTTGCGTATTACATTGCTAAACTTATCAAGACCGAGAGTGCGTACCGTCCTGTCCTTATGCAAGCCTTTTTTCGTGGGAATTTCACGTTAATCGGTATTCCTTTGGCGATTCGCCTTGGCGGTGATGAAACCTTAAATATGATTATCATATTAAATGCTTTGTTAATCCCTATCACGAACTTCTTTTCAATCTTCACATTTAAACTATGGCAATCAGGGTCACTCTTAAATAAAGAAAGTCTCAAAGATCTTTTTAAAGCGACCTTCAGTAATCCTTTAATGGTCGCGGTATTTATAGGCCTCTTAGCATTTATCTTTCAAAATCAATATAATGCGCTATTACAGACCCTCCCAGTGATTGATGAGACCCTTTCATTCATTGATTCAACGGCGACCCCAATGGCGTTAATCGCGATTGGTGGACAATTTGAAGTACGCAGAGTCAAACACTTAAGAAAACCACTTATTATCGGTGTCTTAGGACGTTTAGTGCTTGTGCCGCTTATTACATTTACATTAGCTTATGGGCTCCATCGATTAATCCCGTTTTCCGATTCGTGGGCCGCCTTGATTGCGATATTCGCCTCACCAGTCGGCGTAAGTAGTGTGGCGGTGACTCAAGGCTTGAAAGGTGACGAAGAACTGGCTAGTCAAATTGTGATTTGGACGACGGCTCTGGCGGTTATCACCTTGTTTGTGATTGTCATAATATTCAGAGTATTAGGTTTATTATAGGAAGCTAATATCATTAAAAGTTGTTTATAGTTTATGGTTTAAATTTCAAAGTTTTCCTTTCTTTTTTGTGACTTAAGTCATATTTATATCAACTTAAGGTGAATATCGCATCATGGCTTGCTAAAAAAATTGTTTTTTGTAAAATATATGATAAGATAAAGATACGAAAGTAGGGGTGTGTATGATAAGGAATGAAAAAGGGTTTACACTTATCGAATTGTTTGCGGTCATCGCGCTTGTCTCGTTGGTCATTTTACCTACGCTCACAGCGCTTACTGGAAACTTTAGAGTTAATACTCTAATGATGGACCGCTCAACCGCCTCACTTAAAAGTACACAGACCATAGAAGGCTTTCAAGGCCTATACTTTACAGATATTAATAATAAAATTAACGAAGACACACCGTATTTGCTTTTTACTAGAGATCAAGGCTGTAGTGATTTGATTATTGCAGGCTTCCGTCCTATTAATGACATCGTGCGCTATGAAAGTAATCAAGTGTCTTGTCAAAAGATATTTGATACAAAAGTAAACGATGTCGAGTTTGACGCTGAGACGATGCAAGTCTATATATACCCTTATGCGGTAGATGATCGCGACGCTTGGTTAGATTCGATTGATCCAACTGAAATGCCACCAGAAGTTTATGAACAGATGGAACGCATCACTGAAGGGCAATCCATTCGTGTTTTACGCATTATTGTTTGGATTCAGTACAGTGATGATCGTAATATCACTCGACCCGGA